>NZ_JBIVZG010000001.1:621256-685198 GCF_044759445.1 Streptomyces sp. NPDC101118
GGCCGCGGCGCGCGGCCCCCACCCCAACGTGTGGATTACGCGGGGCGCCGGGGGGGGCGTCGGGTGCCCCTCCTGCCCCCTTGAGCGCGGGTGGGGCCCCCCGGGCCCGGGGGGCCCCACAACCATGATCGGGACGTGACCCCTTCACCACGGTCCGACGGCCCAACCCGCGTCATCGCGGGGCCGCACCGCGCTCTCCCCGGGTAAGACGTGCCGTCAACACGGAGGGAGAGCAGCCCATGTCCCGCTCGGAGGCGCCGTCGGCCAAGGCCGCGGTGGAATGGCTGGTTTCGGTGGCGCCGGATCCCGACGCCTGCCGCTGGGAGTGGGAGCGCAGCCCCCTCGGGGTCACGCTCCTCCCCGCGGGCCGGAGCTGGGACGTCCTGATCCTGCCCGGCGACCTCGGGCACCCGACCCTCGGCGTGCTCGCCCGCCTGGTCGCCCGGCCCGGCCCGGTGCTCGCCGACTTCGGCGACTCCCGGCTGGGCTTCTTCGTCCCCGCGGGCACCGCCACGCGCTGGCTGGGCACGGGCGTACGGGGCGCCGGCCGCGGCACCTGGATCGTGGTCCCGTACCCCGGCCGGGCCACCGGCGGCGTGCGCTGGCTGGTGCCGCCGGACGGCTCCGGCGTCCTGACCGACCCGGCCCTCCTGGAGCTGGCGATGCACGAGGCAGCGGCCGTGGTGGCGCGTGAGGGGAGCGAGGGGTCTTGACAACCTGATTGGTCTGGACCATGTTGTGCGCGATCCGGCTCCTCCCGGCACGTGCCGATCCGCCGCGTGCCGAACTCCCCCCATGTTCGGAGGCAGTTGTGCCGCGCACCCCCACGCGCTTCCTCTCCGGTCCGGTCATCGCGGCCCTCGTCGCGGCCGGACTCGTCGCGGCGGTCCCGTCGGCCGCCGCGGCCGACACCGACCTCGCACGCAACGGCGGCTTCGAGTCCGGCCTCGACGGCTGGACCTGCACCGCCGGCAGCGGAACCACCGTCAGCAGTCCCGTCCACGGCGGCAGTTCCGCCCTCAAGGCCACCCCGGCCGGCCAGGACAACGCGCGCTGCGCGCAGACGGTCACCGTCCGGCCGGGCTCCACGTATACCCTCTCGGCCTGGGTCCAAGGCGCGTACGTCTACCTCGGCGCCACCGGCACCGGCACCACCGACACGTCCACCTGGACCCAGTCCGCCGGCAGCTGGACCAGGCTCTCCACCAGCTTCACCACCGGCGCGGCCACCACCCAGGTCACCGTGTACACGCACGGCTGGTACGGCCAGCCCGCGCACCACGTCGACGACCTCACGCTGGTCGGCCCCGCCCCGGACGGCGGTCAGCAGCAGCCGCCCGCCACCCCCGCGGGGCTCACCGCGGGCGGCGCCACCGCCGGCAGCGTCGGCCTCTCGTGGAACCCCGTGGCCGGCGCCACCGGCTACCGCGTCTACCGCGACGGCACCCAGGTGCTCACCGCGACCGGCACCACCGCCACCGTCACCGGACTGGCCGCCTCCACCACGTACACCTTCCAGGTCAGCGCCACCAACGGCGCGGGGGAGTCGGCCAGGAGCGCGGGCGTGCCCGCCACCACGACCAGCGGCGGCGGGGGCAACCCGGGCGGCGGTCTGCCCGCGCACGCCCTCGTCGGCTACCTGCACGCGAGCTTCGCCAACGGCTCCGGCTACGTCCGGATGGCCGACGTGCCCGACTCCTGGGACGTGATCAACCTGGCCTTCGGCGAGCCGACCTCCGTCACCTCCGGCGACATCCGCTTCGCCCTCTGCCCCGCCGCCGAGTGCCCGAACGTCGAGACGGCCGCCGAGTTCAAGGCCGCGATCAGGGCGAAGCAGGCGGCCGGCAAGAAGGTCCTGATCTCCATAGGCGGCCAGAACGGCCAGGTGCAGCTCGCGACCACCGCCGCCCGCGACGCCTTCGTCTCCTCCGTCTCGAAGATCATCGACGAGTACGGGCTCAACGGACTGGACATCGACTTCGAGGGCCACTCCCTCTCCCTGGCCGCCGGCGACACCGACTTCCGCAGCCCCACCACGCCCGTGATCGTCAACCTGATCTCGGCCCTGAAGACCCTGAAGGCCCGCTACGGCCCCGACTTCGTGCTCACCATGGCGCCCGAGACCTTCTTCGTGCAGCTCGGCTACCAGTTCTACGGCTCCGGCCAGTGGGGCGGCCAGGACCCGCGGGCCGGCGCCTACCTGCCCGTCATCCACGCCCTGCGCGACGACCTCACCCTGCTGCACGTCCAGGACTACAACTCCGGGCCGATCATGGGCCTCGACAACCAGTACCACTCGATGGGGGGCGCCGACTTCCACATCGCCATGACCGACATGCTGCTCACCGGCTTCCCCGTCGCGGGCAACGCGGCCCGCGTCTTCCCGCCGCTGCGGCCCGAGCAGGTGGCGATCGGCCTGCCCGCCACCACGAACGCGGGCAACGGCCACACCCCGCCCGCCGAGGTGAACAAGGCGCTGGACTGCCTCACGAGGAAGGCCGACTGCGGTACGTACGCCACCCACGGCACCTGGCCCGGCCTGCGCGGGCTGATGACCTGGTCGGTCAACTGGGACCGGTTCGGGGGCTGGGAGTTCAGCCGGAACTTCGACGCGTACTTCGGCTGACGGCCCGCGCCACCGGCAGCACCAGCAGGAAGCTCAGGCAGGCACTGGCCAGCACGTCCAGCGGCCAGTGCCAGCCGCGCAGCACCAGGCCCGCGGCCGTCAGGGCGGCCAGGGCGAGGGCGAGCGGCACCGGCCACTTCCGGCGCGCGTAGGGGCGTACGAGCAGGGCCGCGGCGGTGTACGCGACCGCGGCGGTGGCCGTGTGGCCCGAGGGGTAGTACCCGGCGGCCCAGGGCTCCAGCGGGCCCGGCCGGGCCGTCCACGCCTTGAGCGGCACGATCACCGCCGGCACCAGGGCCATCGACAGGCCGGCGGTCAGCGCCGGCACCCAGCGCCGGGAGCGGCGCACCGCGTACGCCATGGCGAGCACCAGCACGGGCACGGCCACCGGGACGTTGCCGAAGTCGGCCAGCCGCTCGGTGACGGAGTCGGGCACGGCCCGCACCAGCGCACGGCTCAGCCGCTCGTCCGGGCCCGACAGGGGTCCCCGGACCAGCACCTGCCAGGTGATCAGGGAGAAGAGCAGGGCGCAGAGGGCGGCGCAGAACGCCGCCCCTCGCGCTGCCGAGAAGGCCGGCCGCCCCGGAACAGGGGGGATGGTTCCGGGGCGGCCGCCCGGATCGGGTCGCCGCGCGCTCCGGGGGGTTTGGAGCGGGCGGCCGTCCGATCGGTGAGGAGTGCCGGGGCCAGAGGCTCCGGCGGGGTGGGTGAAGACACGACCGTCAGGGAGCTGGGGAAGCTCGGTGCCGGCTTCGTCCGCGGTTTCCCGCGGGCGGGGTGTTTCACTCATCTGCAGAAACCGTACGGCACCGAAAAGGGGACCGACAGCGGGAACGCGGTCCCGCCATCGGCCCCCCACACCTTCTTCACAGTGCCCGACCGTTACCGGCGGTACCCCGAAAAGGTGTTCAAGCCCTGGCCGCTCAGATGGCCGAGAACGCGGCCTCGATGACGTCCAGGCCCTCGTTCAGCAGGTCCTCGCCGATCACCAGCGGCGGCAGGAAGCGCAGCACGTTGCCGTAGGTGCCACAGGTGAGGACCAGCACGCCCTCGGCGTGGCAGGCCTTGGCCAGCGCGGCGGCGGCGGCCGCGTTCGGCTCCTTGGTGGCGCGGTCCGTGACCAGCTCGATGGCGATCATGGCGCCGCGGCCGCGGATGTCGCCGATGACGTCGAACTTCTCGGCCATCGCGGAGAGGCGGGTCTTCATGACCTCCTCGATGCGCTTGGCCTTGCCGTTGAGGTCGAGCTCCTTCATGGTCTCGATGGAGCCCAGCGCACCGGCGCAGGCCACCGGGTTGCCGCCGTAGGTGCCGCCCAGGCCGCCCGCGTGCGGGGCGTCCATGATCTCGGCGCGGCCGGTGACGGCGGCCAGCGGCAGACCGCCGGCGATGCCCTTGGCGGTGGTGATCAGGTCCGGGACGATGCCCTCGTCCTCACACGCGAACCACTGGCCGGTGCGGCAGAAGCCGGACTGGATCTCGTCCGCGACGAACACGATGCCGTTGTCGTTGGCGAACTTCACGATGGCCGGCAGGAAGCCCTTGGCCGGCTCGATGAAGCCGCCCTCGCCGAGGACCGGCTCGATGATGATGGCCGCGACGTTCTCGGCGCCGATCTGCTTGCTGATCTGGTCGATGGCCTGGGCGGCGGCCTCGGGGCCGCAGTTCTCCGGGCCGGTGGGCCAGCGGTAGCCGTAGGCGACCGGCACGCGGTAGACCTCGGGGGCGAACGGACCGAAGCCCTGCTTGTACGGCATGTTCTTCGCCGTCAGCGCCATCGTGAGGTTGGTGCGGCCGTGGTAGCCGTGGTCGAAGACGACGACGGCCTGGCGCTTGGTGTACGCGCGGGCGATCTTGACGGCGTTCTCGACGGCCTCGGCGCCGGAGTTGAACAGCGCCGACTTCTTGGCGTGGTCGCCCGGGGTCAGCTCGGCGAGGGCCTCGCAGACCTCCACGTAGCCCTCGTAGGGGGTGACCATGAAGCAGGTGTGGGTGAAGTCGGCCAGCTGCGCGGAGGCGCGGCGCACGACGGCCTCGGCGGAGGCGCCGACGGAGGTCACGGCGATGCCGGAGCCGAAGTCGATCAGGCGGTTGCCGTCGATGTCCTCGATGATGCCGCCGCCCGCACGGGCCGTGAAGACGGGGAGCACCGAGCCCACGCCGCCGGCCACGGTGCCGAGGCGGCGGGCCTGCAGCTCCTGCGACTTGGGGCCGGGGATCGCGGTGACGAGCTTGCGCTCCTGCGGAACAGCGGTCATGGGGGCTCCTGGGGTGTTTCGGACGCAACTGTGTCTTTGTCCGCAGGCTAGGCCCGGCGAGGGGGGCGGGGCATGCTCCGTTCGGGAGTGGTCTCCGCGTGTCCTTGTCCGCTGCGGCCATAGGGAGTGTCTCGTGGATCATGCCGGGACGCAGCTCGTGGGGCGCGCACGGCCACTAGATTGAGCGGCGCAGCACTGTGAGCGGTCAGGGGGCAGGGGTCATGGACACCGAAGGCACGCACGAGGCGGCGGGTGGCGGCGCGTACGGCACCAAGGGGGCCGGCCTCCCCGCGCAGGCCGGCGCCCCGCACGTCCCCCCGCCCCCGGCCCACGCCCCCGCCACCACCCCACCCCTGGCCGACTGGCTCCGCACCCCCCGCCCCCAGGCCGTCCCGGGCACCTGGCGCCCGGGGCACGTCCCGCGTGCGGAGCGCGCCGCGGACGAGGTGCCCGACCGGGCGCTGCTCACCAGCGCCGTGATCTCCTTCCTCGCCTGCGTCCTCGTCTGGTCCCTGCTGCGCAACGGCCTCATCCCGTACTGGACGCTCCCGCTGAAGCTCTTCACCCCCGACAGCTGGTGGTCCGCCTTCGGCGGGGGGCCGGTCGACGGGACCGGGGCGCGCACCGCCCTGTGGTGGTACGAGCTGCTGATCGACGCCGCGCTGCTGTACGGGTTCGGCCGGCTGGGCAACTGGCGCGGCGCCTGGCAGCGGCTGGTCGTGGCACGGGGCGCGTGGGCGCAGGTGGCGGGCGTGGTCGCCGTCATGCTGCTCGCCCTCGCGCTGATCGGGGGCGAGGCCGTACCGGTCAGGCCCCTGGCGTACCTGGCCGTCCCGTACGACTTCTCCTCGCCCGGCGCCCAGCAGCACAACAAGGAGATGACCGAGACCGCCAACGCCGTGATCAACCTGGTGGTGGTGCTCCTGCTGACCTGGGCCGGCGGGCTCTTCGGCCTGCTGCGCGGCCGGAACCGCCGCGCGGAGCCGGCCGGGCACGCCGCCCCGCCGGCCGAGCCGGCCGAGGACCCCGTCGAGTGGGGTGAGGTGCGGGGGGCCGGGTTGGGGGAGGTGGCCGATCTGTTGCGCGGGGAGGTCGCGGGCGGGCGGATGAACGACGTCGACTACGCCCGGATCCGGCGCGCCTGGCGGTCCGTGCAGGCCGACCCCTCGCGCCTGCGGGCCTTCGCGCAGGCCGTGCGCGACAAGGGCGCCGGCGCCTGCGTGCACCCCTCCGGCCTGCGGGACCTGCCCGTCCGCGCCGCCCGGCACGACCTCGTCACCGGCCAGGTCCGCATCGGCCGCGCCGACCCCGGCGAGCGCAACCCCTACGCCCGCCGCGGCACCGGAGTCGCCCTCGACGCCGGCCTCCTCGGCACCTCGCTCCTCGCCGTCGGCCCCTCCGGAGCGGGCAAGACCGCCCGCCTCGTCCGGCCCGTCGTCGAGTCCCTCGCCCTCCAGGCCCTGGCCGGCCAGGCCGCCGTCGTCGCCGTCGGAGCCGCCGGCACCCGGCTCGGCCCCGACGACGCCTACGACGTCGTCGTCCGCGTCGGCGACCCCGCCTCCCGCTACGACCTCGACCTCTACGGCGGCACCACCGACGCCGACGAGGCCGCCGGCCTGCTCGCCGAGGCCCTCGCGGGAGACGTCCCCGGCGCCGACGTACGCCGCGCCGCCACCGCCCTCGCCCAGCTGCTCGGCCCCTTCCGGGCGGCGTACGGGCGCTTCCCCGGCGTCCCGGAGCTCCGCGAGCTGCTCGACGCCGTCCCCGGGGCCGTCGACGCCCTGCGCGCCGAACTCGCGGGAGCCGGACAGCACCCGATGCTCCGCGAACTCGACGCCCGGGCCCGCGCCGCCGGCGCCCACGGCGACCCCGCGCCCCTGCTCGCCGACCGGGTGGCCCTGCTCGACCGGCCCGCCTTCGCCGGGTTCTTCGACACCACCGGCGCCGGGCGCCCCTTCTCGCTGCGCTCCCTGGAACACCCCCTCCGCGTCCGCATCGACCTCCCCGAGCGCGGCCACGCCGACGCCTCCCGGATGCTGGCCCGGCTGGTCCTGGCCCAGTTCACCGCCGGCGCCGCCGCCCGTTCCGACCGTTCGCTCTTCGCCTGCCTCGTCCTCGACGACGCCGCCCACGCCCTCACCCCGGAGACCGTCCGCGGCATTCAGCGGCTGCGCTCCGCGCACGCCGGAGTGGTCCTCACGCTGCGCACGCTGGACGACGTACCGGAGGCGCTGCGCACCCCGCTGCTCGGCGCGGTCGGCTGCCGGATGGCCTTCTCCGGCGTCACGACCTGGGACGGCGGCCGCTTCGCCGAGGCCTGGGGCACCGAGTGGGTCGAGACCCGCGACGTGACCAGCCGTACCGTCTTCGCCGACCAGCCGCTCACCCGGGCCGTCCACTCCTTCCGGAAGCTGGTGACCGGCAAGGCCGTCACCACCGACGCCGTCACCGTCCGGCAGGTCGAGCGGGCGCGCTGGTCCGCCTCGGACCTCGCGCACTCCGTCCCGCCCGGCCACGCGGTCCTCTCGCTGACCTCGGTGCGGGGCGAGCGCGCGGCCCCCCTCCTCGTGGACCTGGAGGGCTGAGGCGAACCACGGGAGGGCTGAGGCGAACAAGCTGAACCGACCTCTACGAGGTGGCAGAATCGATCTGAGCCGTTCATACGCCACGGCGAAATTCCCCCGGCTCACCCCCTGCCTCCCGCCCCCGAAAGCGCACGGTCCCCATGCCGCTCACCCTCGCTTCGCTCGTCCAGCACTCGGCGCTCAAACTCAGCGTCCGGGCTGGCGAGGACCGGCTTGACACCCCCGTGCGCTGGGCCCACGTCAGCGAGCTCGCCGACCCCGTCCCCTATATGGAGGGCGGCGAGCTGCTGCTGATCACCGCCATGAAGCTGGACGCCGACGACCCGGACGAGATGCGCCGCTACGTGCGCCGCCTCGCCGCCGCCGGCGTCGTGGGCATCGGCTTCGCCGTCGGAGTCAACTACGAGGCGGTGCCCGAGGCCCTCGTCGAGGCCGCCCGCGCGGAGGACCTGCCGCTGCTGGAGGTGCCCCGCCGGACCCCGTTCCTGGCCATCTCCAAGGCGGTCTCC
Source organism: Streptomyces sp. NPDC101118 (assembly GCF_044759445.1). Taxonomy (NCBI): domain Bacteria; kingdom Bacillati; phylum Actinomycetota; class Actinomycetes; order Kitasatosporales; family Streptomycetaceae; genus Streptomyces; species Streptomyces sp. NPDC101118. The sequence goes on from NZ_JBIVZG010000001.1 coordinate 629,235, forward strand.
GCCGCCCTCGCCGCCGACCAGTACCGGGCCGTCACCGCCGGTTTCGAGGCCCAGCGCGAACTCACCCGGGCCGCCCTGTCCGCCGACGGCCCGGCCGAGATCCTCGGCAAGCTCGCCGCGCACGTCCAGGGCTGGGCCGCCCTCTACGACACCTCCGGCGCCGTCGTCGCCGCGGCGCCCGAATGGGCCGCCCGCCGCGCCGCCCGCCTCACCGCCGACGTCGAGCGGCTGCGCGAGCGGCCCGCGCCCGCCAGCGCCGTGGTCGGCGGCACCGAGGACCGGGTCGAGCTCCAGTCGCTCGGCACCGGCCGCCGCGCCAGGGGCGCCCTCGCCGTCGGCACCGGCGCGCCCCTCGGCACCGCCGAGCGGTACGCCGTCCACTCCGCGGTCGCCTTGCTCACCCTCACCACGGAACGATCCCGCTCCCTGCACGAGGCCGAGTCCCGGCTGGGCGCCGCCGTGCTCCGGATGCTGCTCGCCGGGGAGGCCGAACACGCCCGCTCCGTCGCCGGCCCCCTCTACGGCGGCCTCCTCGACTCGCCGTTCCGGCTGTTCATCGCCGAGGCCACCGTCCCCGAGGAGCTGACCGCCCTGGGCGACGCGGTGGAGTCCGCCGCGGGCCGTGCGGGCGAGGCGCTGCTCGTCGTACCGGAGCCCGGCCGGCTCGTGGTCCTCGCCGGGGACGGCGCCGCGGCCGTCACCGCCTGCGCCGACCACGCCGAGGCGCTGGAGGCCCGCCGCGGACGCGCCGAGAGCGCCAACGGGCCCGTCCCGGCCACCGACGACCTCGTCGTGGGCCTGTCCGCGCCGGCCGGCCCCGCCACGGCCGCCGCCGCGTACAAGCAGGCCGACCAGGCCCTGGCCGTGGCCCGCCGCCGCGGGCGAGCCCTCGTCGAGCACGAGGACCTGGCCGCCGGCTCCGTCCTGCCGCTGCTCGCCGACGACGCGGTACGGGCCTTCGCCGACGGCACGCTCCGCGCCCTCCGGGATCACGACGCAACCGGCCGCGGCGACCTCGTGGCCTCCCTGCACGCCTGGCTCTCCCGGCACGGCCAGTGGGACGCCGCCGCCGCCGACCTGGGCGTCCACCGGCACACCCTGCGCTACCGGATGCGGCGCGTGGAGGAGATCCTCGGACGCTCCCTGGACGACCCGGACGTCCGCATGGAGCTGTGGCTGGCCCTCAAGGCCAGCCCGCCCGCCACCGCGGAGTGATCCACCCCGCCACCGCGCAGTGATCCCGCCTGCCTGCGGAGTGCCCCCGCCCGCCACCGGCCGCCGGCCGTGCGGGGCGTCCGCACCCGGCCCGCCCGGCACCCGACCGGACGGGTGGCCTCCGGAAAGGACACTGACAAAGCGGCGCGACACCGCCGCCGCCCACTCCAACCCGGATAAACGACGGAGCGGCCGGTCGGTCCTACGGTGGGAGGGACCAAGGACACCGCACAACTTCCGAAGGGCCGGGATTCGCCATGACTTCCACCCACGCCTTCTGGCTCGCCGGCCGCCAGGCCACCGGCGAGGACAGCTTCGACGTCCACAACCCGTGGGACGGCCGTCTCGTCGGCACCGTCAGCGTGCCGACCGACGCCCAGGTCGAGGAGGCCGTGGCAGCGGCGTACGCCGTGACGGCGGAGTTCTCCGCCACCCCCGCCCACGTCCGCGCCGCGGCCCTGGACCACGTGTCCAAGCGGCTCGTCGAGCGCACCGAGGAGATCGCCCAGCTGATCTCCGCCGAGAACGGCAAGCCCATCAAGTGGGCCCGCGGGGAGGTCGGCCGCGCGGTGTCCGTCTTCCGCTTCGCCGCCGAAGAGGCCCGCCGCTTCAACGGCGGAGAGGCCCAGCGCCTCGACACCGACGCCGGCGGCGTCGGCCGTCTCGCCCTGACCCGCCGCTTCGTCAAGGGCCCGGTCCTCGGCATCGCGCCGTTCAACTTCCCGCTGAACCTGTGCGCCCACAAGGTCGCCCCGGCCATCGCCGTCGGCGCCCCGATCATCCTCAAGCCGGCCCCGGCCACGCCGCTCTCCGGCCTGATCCTCGGCGAGCTGCTCGCCGAGACCGACCTGCCGGCCGGCTCCTGGTCCGTCCTCCCGGTCGCCAACGACAAGATGCCGGCCCTGGTCAAGGACGAGCGCCTGCCCGTCATCTCCTTCACCGGCTCCGACACGGTCGGCTACGCCATCCAGCAGTCGGTGCCCCACAAGCACTGCACCCTGGAGCTCGGCGGCAACGCCGCGGCCGTGGTCCTCGCCGACTGGTCCTCCGAGGCCGACCTCGACTGGGCCGCCACCCGCATCGCCACCTTCTCCAACTACCAGGCCGGCCAGTCCTGCATCTCCGTGCAGCGCGTGATCGCCGACGCCTCCGTCTACGACCGCCTGGTCGAGAAGGTCGTCGCCAAGGTCCAGGCCCAGGTCACCGGCGACCCGGCGGACGACGCCACGGACGTCGGCCCGCTGGTCTCCGAGGACGCCGCCAAGCGCGTCGAGTCCTGGGTGGACGAGGCCGTGGCCGCCGGCGCCAAGCTGCTCACCGGCGGCAGGCGCGAGGGCGCCTCGGTCGAGCCGACCGTGCTCGCCGAGGTTCCGGACGGCGTCAAGCTGGCCTGCGAAGAGGTCTTCGGCCCGGTCCTCACCATCCACAAGGTGGAGAACACCGACGAGGCCTTCGCCAAGGTCAACGACTCGAAGTTCGGTCTGCAGACCGGCGTCTTCACCCGCGACGTCCAGGTCGCGTTCCGCGCCCACCGCGAGCTCGAGGTCGGCGGCGTGATCATCGGCGACGCGCCGTCCTACCGCGCCGACCAGATGCCGTACGGCGGCGTCAAGCAGTCGGGTGTCGGCCGCGAGGGCGTCCGCTACGCCATGGACGACTACACGTACGAGCGGGTCCTGGTCCTCACCGGCCTGGACATCTGATCGCGTACGGCCCATGAGCCGACGGCCGGAGCCTACTGTGCGGGGGCTCCGGCCGTCCCCTTTTCCCCGCCGCCCCCGCCGGCGGCCCCGCCCACCCGTACGGCCCAGCGGGGGCCGGCCGGAAGCGGCTTACCGCCACCCGGCCCAGCCCGGCTTTTCCCGCGCCGCGCCAAGGGGTACGACTCACAGGTAGCACCGACTGGTAATCGGTACGACCCCTGATCGGTACGTCCCCCGACTCCGGCGGCGAGGTGAGCCCCCTCATGTCCGCAACACAGCCCGCACAGCCCAAGGTGACCGAGCGTGAAGCCCGGCAGGTCGCGGAAGCGGCCCGGGAACAGGACTGGCGCAAACCCAGCTTCGCCAAGGAACTCTTCCTCGGCAGGTTCCGGCTCGACCTGATCCACCCGCACCCGCTGCCCGCCGACGAGGACGTCCGGCGCGGCGAGGCCTTCCTCGCCCGGCTGCGCGAGTTCTGCGAGACCGGGATCGACGGCCCCCGCATCGAGCGCGAGGCCCGGATCCCCGACGAGACCGTCCGCGGCCTCAAGCAGCTCGGCGCCCTCGGCATGAAGATCGACCCCAAGTACGGCGGCCTCGGCCTCACCCAGGTCTACTACAACAAGGCCCTCGCCCTGGTCGGCTCCGTCAGCCCCGCCATCGGCGCCCTCCTCTCCGCCCACCAGTCCATCGGCGTCCCCCAGCCGCTGAAGATCTTCGGCACGCAGCAGCAGAAGGACACCTACCTGCCGCGCTGCGCCACCACCGACATCAGCGCCTTCCTGCTCACCGAGCCCGACGTCGGCTCCGACCCGGCGCGGCTGGCCACCACCGCCACCCCGGACGGCGACGACGCGTACGTGCTCGACGGCGTCAAGCTCTGGACCACCAACGGCGTCGTGGCCGACCTGCTCGTCGTCATGGCCCGCGTGCCGCGCTCCGACGGCCACAAGGGCGGCATCACCGCCTTCGTCGTCGAGGCCGACTCGCCCGGCGTCACCGTCGAGCACCGCAACGCCTTCATGGGCCTGCGCGGCCTGGAGAACGGCGTCACCCGCTTCCACCGGGTCCGCGTCCCCGCCGACCAGCGCATCGGGCCCGAGGGCGCCGGCCTCAAGATCGCCCTCACCACCCTCAACACCGGCCGCCTCTCGCTGCCCGCCATGTGCGTCGGTGCCGGGAAGTGGTGCCTGAAGATCGCCCGGGAGTGGGCGGGCGTGCGCGAGCAGTGGGGCCGCCCGGTCGCGAAGCACGAGGCCGTGGGCGCCAAGATCTCCTTCATCGCGGCCACCACGTTCGCCCTGGAGGCCGTGGTCGACCTGTCCTCCCAGATGGCCGACGAGGACCGCAACGACATCCGCATCGAGGCCGCACTCGCCAAGCTCTACGGCAGCGAGATGGCCTGCCTGATGGCCGACGAACTGGTCCAGATCCGCGGCGGCCGCGGCTTCGAGACCGCCGAGTCCCTCGCCGCCCGCGGCGAGCGCGCGGTCCCGGCCGAACAGCTCCTGCGCGACCTGCGGATCAACCGCATCTTCGAGGGCTCCACGGAGATCATGCACCTGCTGATCGCCCGCGAGGCCGTCGACGCCCACCTCTCCGTCGCCGGCGACCTCATCGACCCCGAGAAGGCACTCGGCGACAAGGCCAGGGCGGGCGCCAGGGCCGCCGGCTTCTACGCCCGGTGGCTGCCGAAGCTGGCCACCGGCCCCGGGCACGTCCCCGGCAGCTACCGCGAGTTCCACCCGCGCGGCCACGCCGACCTCTCCGCGCACCTGCGGTACGTCGAACGCGGCGCCCGCAGGCTGGCCCGCTCCACCTTCTACGCCATGTCCCGCTGGCAGGGGAAGATGGAGACCAAGCAGGGCTTCCTGGGCCGGATCGTCGACATCGGCGCCGAACTCTTCGCCATGAGCGCGGCCTGCGTGCGGGCCGAGCACCTGCGGGCCTCCGGCGACCACGGGCGCGAGGCCTACCAGCTCGCCGACGCGTTCTGCCGGCAGTCCCGGCTGCGGGTGGAGGAACTGTTCGGGCGGCTCTGGGCCAACACCGACGACCTGGACCGCAAGGTGGTCGCCGGGGTGCTCTCGGGCACCTACACCTGGCTGGAGGAGGGCGTCCTCGACCCCTCGGGCGACGGTCCCTGGATCGCCGACGCCACCCCCGGGCCCTCCGCGCACAAGAACGTGCACCGCCCCATCCGCTGACGCGGACCGACCTGCGAGGATTCGCCGGAGCGCCGCACGGTGCGGCAGACCGGCGAACGGAGCGGGACGGACATGACGGCCGACCTGGAGAGCAGACGGCTGGCCCGGTGCGTGGCGCTCCTGCTGCGCCACGCACCGGACCCGGTGGTGACCGGACTCCTGGACCGCCTGGACCCGGCCGCCCGGAAGTACCTGTGCCGGGACGAACCCCTGGCCCCCTCGGCGGTCACCCTGCTGCTGCGGCACGGCACCGCCGAGGACCGCCGCCGGGTCGCCGCCAACCCGTACGTCCTCGGCCGCCCCCTCCCGGGCCTCCCGGGCGCCCGCCGCTACGCCACCCGCCGCGCCCCCTCACCGGAACTCCGCGGCACGGTGTCGGCGGAACTCTCGCAGGCGGGGACCCCGGCGGAAGCGGACGGGCTCACCACCGCCCGGCTGGTGGGGCTGCTGCGGCGGCACGGCGCGCGGCGGCCGCGGGTGCCGTTGGACCTGCTGGCGCTGGCCGGCGGGGCCCCGGAGGCGGAGCCGCTGCTGCGGGAGCACGCCCGCCGGCCGCTGCCGCCCGGCTCCGTGGAGGCCCTGCTGCTCACCGGCGGGCTGCCCCGCGAGGCCTGCGCCGCGCTGCTCGACACGCGTGCGGCGGCCTCGTACGGCCGGGACTGGCACCGGCCCGCCGTCCGCGCCGTCCGGATGGGCCTGCTGACCTGCGACGAGATCGTCGCGTACGTCGCCCCCGCCCACCGCAGCCTGCTCCTCGGCGACCTGCGCGTCCGCACGGGGCTGCGGTGGTCCCTGCCCGAGCAGGCCGCGTACCGCTCCGCGCTGCACCGCGCCCTCCGCCCCGCCCTGGGCGACGACCCCCGCCTCTGGGCCGAACTCCTCCGCCACGCCCCCGCCTTCGACGGCACCCTCCGGGAGCTGGCCGCCGCCGTGGCCGCCGGCACCGTGCCGGAGCCGGCCGGGGGCCTGCCGGCCGGCACCCCGCCCGAGCGGCTCCCGGAGCCGGCCGGGGAGGGGAGCGTCCCCGGAGGACCGGGGACGCCACCGAACGAGACCGATCCCTTGGCCCGGGCGCTCGGCGAAGCCGTCACCGCCCTCGCCGCGCACCCCCCGGAGGCACCCGGCGGCCCGGAGCGCGAGCTCGCCCTCGCGGCACTGGGCGTACCCAACGCCATGGGCGACATCGCCGAGGACATCCGCTGGGTACGGGCCTGCCTGGACCGCTCCCTGCTCACCGGCACGGACGTGATCCGGCACAAGGCCCCCGCCGCCTGGGCCCTCGACGAGGACCACTGGCTCGGCGAGGTCGACCTCACCCGGACCCTCCTGGACGAGGACCCGTGGACGGACGTGTCCGAGCGGGCCCGCGCCCAGGCCCTCCTCGCCGCCCGGGCCGAGGCGGACCGGCTGCTCGGCGGGGCCCTCCGCACCGACGTCACCGCCTGGTGGCGCACCGCCCTCGCGCTGCCCGGCTTCCCCGGGACCCTGCCCGAGCTCGTCGCCGGCGTCGTACAGGGGGACTCCGTGCCCGGGCGCGGCTGAGTTGCGGCAACAATGGGGGGCATGAGCGCCAGCCCAGCCCCCCTCGCCGACCCGCACCTCCTCTTCGACCCCGCGGTCGGCCGCCGGGACATCGTCGTCCTCGGCTCCACCGGGTCCATCGGCACGCAGGCCATCGACCTGGTCCTGCGCAACCCCGACCGGTTCCGCGTCACCGCCCTCTCGGCGGCCGGCGGCCGCGTCGGCCTGCTCGCCGAGCAGGCCCGGCAGCTGCGGGTGCACACCGTGGCGGTGGCCCGCGAGGACGTCGTACCGGCCCTCAAGGAGGCGCTGAGCGCCCAGTACGGCAGCGAGCCGCAGCCGGAGATCCTGGCCGGGCCGGACGCCGCCGCCCAGATCGCCGCCTCCGAATGCCACACGGTCCTCAACGGCATCACCGGCTCCATCGGCCTCGCGCCGACCCTCGCCGCGCTGGAGGCGGGCCGCACCCTCGCCCTGGCCAACAAGGAGTCGCTGATCGTCGGCGGCCCGCTGGTGAAGGCCCTCGCGAAGCCCGGCCAGATCATCCCGGTCGACTCCGAGCACGCCGCGCTGTTCCAGGCCCTGGCCGCCGGCACCCGCGCCGACGTCCGCAAGCTGGTCGTGACCGCCTCCGGCGGCCCCTTCCGCGGCCGCACCCGCGCCGAACTGGCCGAGGTCACCGTCGAGGACGCGCTGGCCCACCCCACCTGGGCCATGGGCCCGGTGATCACGGTCAACAGCGCCACCCTGGTCAACAAGGGCCTGGAGGTCATCGAGGCCCACCTGCTCTACGACATCCCCTTCGACCGCATCGAGGTCGTGGTCCACCCGCAGTCCTACGTTCACTCGATGGTGGAGTTCACCGACGGCTCCACGCTCGCCCAGGCCACCCCGCCGGACATGCGCGGCCCGATCGCGATCGGTCTCGGCTGGCCCGAGCGGGTGCCGGACGCGTCCCGCTCCTTCGACTGGACCAAGGCCTCCACCTGGGAGTTCTTCCCCCTCGACACCGAGGCCTTCCCCTCCGTCGGGCTGGCCCGGCACGTGGGCGGACTGGGCGGCACGGCGCCCGCCGTGTTCAATGCGGCGAACGAGGAGTGCGTCGACGCGTTCCTGGCCGGTCGGCTGCCGTTCACAGCAATCATGGATACGGTCACCGCTGTGGTCGAGGACCACGGCACACCGCGGACGGGAACTTCGCTCACCGTCGGCGACGTCCTCGAGGCGGAGGCCTGGGCCCGCGCCCGGGCCAGGGAGATGGCGGCCAAGGCCGCAGTGGAGGCGCGCGCATGATCCTTCTGATGACGGTGCTCGGGATACTCGTCTTCGTCTTCGGGCTGCTGGTCTCGATCGCGTGGCACGAGCTGGGACACCTCTCCACGGCCAAGCTGTTCGGCATCCGCGTGCCGCAGTACATGGTCGGCTTCGGCCCGACCATCTGGTCGCGCAGGAAGGGGGAGACCGAGTACGGCATCAAGGCCATCCCCGCCGGCGGCTACATCCGCATGATCGGCATGTTCCCGCCGGGTGAGGACGGCCGGATCACGGCCCGTTCCACGTCGCCCTGGCGCACGATGATCGAGGACGCCCGCTCCGCCGCGTACGAGGAGCTGGAGCCGGGCGACGAGAAGCGGCTGTTCTACACGCGCAAGCCGTGGAAGCGCGTCATCGTCATGTTCGCCGGACCCTTCATGAACCTGGTCCTGGCCCTCGCGGTGTTCTTCGGCGTGTGGATGACCTTCGGGGTCAACATGCAGACCACCGCCGTGCGCTCGGTCAGCCACTGCGTCATCCAGGCGAGCGAGAAGCGCGACACCTGCAAGCCGGGCGACCAGGTCACCCCGGCGGAGGCCGCCGGCCTCAGGCCCGGCGACCGGATCGTCGCCTTCAACGGCCGGAAGACGGACGACTGGTCCACCCTCCAGCAGCGGATCCGCGACACCGTCGGCCCCGCCACCGTCACCGTGCTGCGCGACGGCCGGGAGGTCGTCCTCAAGGCCGACCTGATCGAGAACAAGGTCGCCAAGTCGGACGGCCGCGGCGGCTACGTGCCCGACCAGTACATCGTCGCCGGCTTCCTCGGCTTCACCCCCAAGACCGAGAAGGTCCAGCTGACCTTCGGCCAGTCCGTGGACCACATGGGCGAGATGGTCGAGGCCGGCGTGCAGGGCCTGATCAAGCTGCCCTCGAAGATCCCCGCCCTGTGGGACGCCGCCTTCGGCGACGGCCCGCGCGAGCAGGACTCCCCGATGGGCATCGTGGGCGCCGCCCGGATCAGCGGCGAGATCGCCAACCTGGACATCCCGGCCACCGACCGGATGGTGTTCTTCCTCCAGCTCATCGGCTTCTTCAACCTGTCGCTGTTCCTGTTCAACATGCTGCCGCTGCTGCCGCTGGACGGCGGGCACATCGCGGGCGCCCTCTGGGAGTCCGTGCGCCGCAGCTTCGCCCGGCTGTTCAAGCGGCCCGACCCGGGCCCGTTCGACGTCGCGAAGCTGATGCCCTTCGCCTACGTCGTGGCCGGTGTCTTCGTCTGCTTCACGCTGCTCGTGCTCGTGGCCGACGTGGTGAACCCGGTCAAGATCTCCTGACGGAGACCGCGGTCGAGCGGATGTACGAGGCGGGCCGGGCACACTGTGTGCCCGGCCCCCTACGTTCGGGTGGCGCACTCCTCCTCGTGCGCGTCGCGCGCGCCGTGTGGCGTAATCTCGGAGGCCTGGAGCCCGCCGATATCGGGACCTTGATCCACACCTTGGGGTTGCACAGCAGATGACTGCCATCTCTCTCGGAATGCCGTCCGTGCCGACGAAGCTCGCCGACCGACGGGTCAGCCGCAAGATCCAGGTCGGATCCGTCGCCGTCGGCGGTGACGCACCCGTCTCGGTGCAGTCGATGACCACCACGCGGACCTCCGACATCGGCGCCACGCTCCAGCAGATCGCCGAGCTGACCGCCTCCGGCTGCCAGATCGTCCGCGTGGCCTGCCCCACGCAGGACGACGCCGACGCGCTCGCGACCATCGCGAAGAAGTCGCAGATCCCGGTGATCGCCGACATCCACTTCCAGCCCAAGTACGTGTTCGCCGCCATCGACGCCGGCTGCGCCGCCGTCCGCGTGAACCCGGGCAACATCAAGCAGTTCGACGACAAGGTCAAGGAGATCGCCCGGGCGGCGAAGGACGCGGGCACCCCGATCCGCATCGGCGTCAACGCCGGCTCCCTCGACGCCCGCCTCCTGAAGAAGTACGGCAAGGCCACCCCCGAGGCGCTCGTCGAGTCGGCGCTGTGGGAGGCCTCCCTCTTCGAGGAGCACGACTTCCGCGACATCAAGATCTCGGTCAAGCACAACGACCCGGTCGTCATGGTCGAGGCCTACCGCCAGCTCGCCGCCCAGTGCGACTACCCGCTGCACCTCGGCGTGACCGAGGCCGGCCCCGCCTTCCAGGGCACCATCAAGTCCGCCGTCGCCTTCGGCGCGCTCCTCTCCCAGGGCATCGGCGACACCATCCGCGTCTCCCTCTCCGCGCCGCCGGCCGAGGAGATCAAGGTCGGCATCCAGATCCTGGAGTCGCTCAACCTCCGCCAGCGCCGCCTGGAGATCGTCTCCTGCCCGTCCTGCGGCCGCGCCCAGGTCGACGTCTACAAGCTGGCCGAGGAGGTCACCGCGGGCCTGACCGGCATGGAGGTGCCCCTCCGCGTCGCCGTCATGGGCTGCGTCGTCAACGGCCCCGGCGAGGCGCGCGAGGCCGACCTCGGCGTCGCCTCCGGCAATGGCAAGGGCCAGATCTTCGTCAAGGGCGAGGTCATCAAGACCGTCCCCGAGTCGAAGATCGTCGAGACCCTCATCGAGGAGGCGATGAAGATCGCCGAGCAGATGGAGAAGGACGGCGTGATGAGCGGCGAGCCCACCGTCGCCATCGGCGTCTGACACCCACCGGACCGCCCCGGCCCCGTTCCCGCAGCTCGCGGGGGCGGGGCCGGCCGCGTTCCGCCGCGCTCGCGGGCCCGTTCCGGGGCCCTCGCGGGGCGCGTCCGGGCGCCGCGACGGGTTACAGTGCGGAGATCAGCAGACTTGCACGGTGAGGCCCCCACAGTGTTGACGCAGACCACCACCAGGGTGCTCGAGCCCAGCGACCTCGAAGCCGCGCTCGAGGTACTCGACCGCGACCCGGTCGCCAACGCCTTCGTCACCTCCCGCGTCCAGGTCGCCGGACTCGACCCCTGGCGCCTCGGCGGGGAGATGTGGGGCTACTACGAGGGCGGCGAGCTGCGCTCCCTCTGCTACGCGGGCGCCAACCTCGTACCGGTCTGCGCCACCCCCGAGGCCGTACGCGCCTTCGCCGACCGGGCCCGCAGGACCGGCCGGCGCTGCTCCTCCATCGTCGGCCCCGCCGAGCCCACGGCGGCCCTGTGGCGGCTGCTGGAGCCCCACTGGGGCCCCGCCCGCGACGTGCGCGGCCACCAGCCCCTGATGGTCATCGAGCAGCCCTCGGCCGAGGTCGGCCCCGACCCGCTGGTCCGCCGCATCCGCAAGAACGAGATGGACCTGATCATGCCGGCGTGCGTGGCCATGTTCACCGAGGAGGTCGGCGTCTCCCCGATGGCCGGCGACGGCGGGCTGCTCTACCAGGCGCGGGTGGCCGAACTCGTGGGCTCCGGGCGGTCCTTCGCCCGCGTCGAGGACGGCCGGGTGGTCTTCAAGGCCGAGATCGGCGCCGCCACCGCCCGGGCCTGCCAGATCCAAGGGGTCTGGGTCGCCCCCGAGTTCCGCGGCCGGGGCCACTCCGAGACCGGCATGGCCGCCGTGGTCGAGTTCGCGCTGCGGGACGTCGCGCCGGTGGTCAGCCTGTACGTCAACGACTTCAACACCGCCGCCAGGGCCGCGTACCGGCGGGTGGGCTTCCGTGAGGTCGGCGCCTTCATGAGCGTGCTGTTCTGATGCGAGAGGGTGCCGTTCCGGCCCTCCGTCCGGGTGACGGCGGCCGGTCCCCGGGGACCCGGTGACGGCTCCGTGACCGCCGAGTAGGGTTCCCGCATGCTGCATACGCCCGGGGCCGACCCCCGCCTCCCCGCCGGTGTCGTGATCCGCCCGCTGGACCTGGCCGAGCGCGTGGACGAGGCGCTGGAGGTCCAGGCCGTCGCCTTCGGGCTGAGCGACGAAGAGGTGGGCATCCGGCGCCACATCGTGCAGCGGCACATGAAGCTGCCCGGCGCGCGGGCACTGGGCGCCTTCACCGAGGACGACGGCCGGCTCGTCGGCTTCGTGTACGGGATGCCCAACGACCGTACGCACTGGTGGTCCACCGTCGTCGAGCCGTACCTGCGGGCCGGGGGAGCGGAGGGCTGGCTCGACGGCTCCTTCGTCATCACCGAACTGCACGTCCACCCGGGCTTCCAGGGCCGGGGCGTGGGCCGCGAGCTGATCACCCGGATCACCGACACCGCCGGGGAGACCCGCTCGATCCTCTCGGCCATCGACATCGAGTCCCCCGCGCGGGGCCTCTACCGCTCGCTGGGGTACCACGACCTCGCGCGGCGGGTGTACTTCCCGAGCGCGGCCCAGCCGTACGCCGTGATGGGTGCGCCGCTGCCGCTCCCCAGGCGCGTGCACCTGCGCAGCGTGTAGCGGGTAAACCGGTACGGCCGGACCGTCCCGCTCGGCTAGCCTCCTGCGCACCACCACCCCTTTCGTGAGCAGGAGCGCGTGATGTCCCAGCCCGTCCAGCGGTTGTCCCGGCTGATGGTGAAGACCCTCCGGGAGGACCCGGCGGACGCGGAGACGCTCAGCCACCGGCTGCTGGTCCGCGCGGGCTACGTGCGGCGCACCTCGGCCGGCGTCTGGAGCTGGCTGCCGCTCGGCAAGAAGGTGCTGGACAACGTCACGCGCGTCGTCCGCGAGGAGATGGACGCCGCCGGCGCGCAGGAGGTGCTGCTGCCGGCGCTGCTGCCCCGCGAGCCCTACGACGTGAGCGGGCGCTGGGACGAGTACGGCGACCTGCTCTTCCGGCTGAAGGACCGCAAGGGCGCGGAGTACCTGCTCGGGCCCACGCACGAGGAGATCTTCACCCAGGTGGTGAAGGACCAGTGCACGTCCTACAAGGACCTGCCGGTGACGCTCTACCAGATCCAGACGAAGTACCGGGACGAGGCCAGGCCGCGCTCGGGGGTGCTGCGCGGGCGCGAGTTCCAGATGAAGGACGCGTACTCCTTCGACACGACGGACGAGGGCCTGGCGGCCTCGTACGCGGTCCAGCGCGAGGCGTACCGGCGGATCTTCACCCGGCTCGGGCTGGACTTCCGGATCGTGTCGGCGGTGTCCGGCGCGATGGGCGGCTCGGCCTCCGAGGAGTTCCTCGCCCCGGCCGCCGCGGGCGAGGACACCTTCGCGGACTGCCCCTCCTGCGGGTACGCGGCCAACACCGAGGCGGTCACCTTCCCGCTCGTGCCGGTGTCCGCCGGGGCGGCCGGGCCGGTGGAGGAGCTGGCCACCCCGGACACCCCGACCATCGAGAGCCTCGCCGCGCACCTGGGCGTGCCGGCCTCGGCCACCCTGAAGAACCTGCTGGTCAAGGTGGACGGGGAGATCGTGGCCGTCGGCGTGCCCGGGGACCGGGAGGTCGACCTCGGCAAGCTCGGCGAGCACCTGGCGCCCGCGGTCGTGGAGCTGGTGACGGAGGCGGACTTCGCGGACCGGCCCGACCTGGTACGCGGCTACGTCGGCCCGCAGGGCCTGGATAAGGTGCGCTACCTCGCCGACCCGCGGATCGCGCCGGGCACGTCGTGGGTGACGGGCGCGAACCGCGCCGACACCCACGCCCGCAACGTGGTGTGCGGCCGGGACTTCGAGGTGGACCGGTACCTGGACGTGGTCGTGGTCCGGGACGGCGACCCGTGCCCCGCCTGCGGGGCGGGGCTGCGGCTCGACCGGGCCATCGAGGTGGGCCACATCTTCCAGCTGGGCCGCAAGTACGCGGACGCGTTCGGCCTGGACGTGCTGGGCCAGGAGGGCAAGCCGGTCCGGGTGACCATGGGCTCGTACGGCATCGGGGTGTCGCGCGTGGTGGCGGCGCTGGCGGAGCAGACCGCGGACGAGCGGGGCCTGTGCTGGCCGGCCGAGGTCGCCCCGGCGGACGTCCACGTGGTGGCCGCGGGCAAGGCGGCGCAGCAGGCGCTGGCCGAGGAGGCGGCGACGGCGCTGGCGGCGCGGGGCCTGCGGGTCCTGCTGGACGACCGGCCGGGGCTGTCGCCGGGCGTGAAGCTGACCGATGCCGAGCTGATCGGGGTGCCGTGCGTGGTCGTCGCGGGGCGCCGGGCCGGGGAGGGTGTCGTGGAGCTCCAGGACCGCCGTGCGGGCACCCGCACGGAGCTCCCGCTGTCCGAAGCGGTGCCGCGGGTCGCGGGCTGACCCTTCCCGTACGGCCGCCCTGCGAGCCTGCCGTGCGGGTCCCGTGCCGGGGCGGTCCCGTGCCGGGGGCGGTCCCGTGCCGGGTGCGGCTCCCCGTGCCGGGTGCAGGCAGCTGCCGGGTGCGGGTTCGTTGCCCTGCGGGGCTGGTCCCCTACCCGCCCTTTCTCCGTTTCCCGGGGCTCCGCCCCGGACCCTTCGGGGGCTCCGCCCCCGGACCCCCGCTCCTCAAACGCCGGAGGGGCTGGAACGTGCCGGCGGCCGCTGGGTTCGCGCAGCGAAATCCGGCCTCGCCGGCGTTTGAGGCGTAGGGGTCCCGCCGGACGGAGTCTGGGGGAGGGTCCGGGGCGGAGCCCCGGTTTCGGGAAGGGGCGGGGTGGGGAAACGGCTCCGCGCAGCGGCGCTACGGCAACGGCTCCTCCGCCGGGTCCGCCCGAGACCGGGCCGGCGCAGGCGCCGCCCCGGCCGCAGGCCACGTCCCGGACTCCGGTACCACGTCCGGCAGTTCCGGCACCGCCGAGGCCCCGACCACGGTGTCCGGCGCCGCCTCGACAGCGGTACGCTCCGCGTCCGGCAGAGGCGCAGCATCCAGGGCTTCGGGCTCGGTACCCGCGGCGGTCGGCTTCGGCTGAGGCGCAGCGTCCAGGGCGTCGGGCTCGGTGCCCGAGGGGGCCGGCTTCGGCTGAGGCGCAGCCTCCGGCGAACGCGCCGCGGTCCGCCCACCGCCCTCCCGCTCGTGCGGCACCGGCTGGGCCTCGGCCGCCCGTTCCAGGAAGCGGAGCAGTTCGACCGGGAAGGGCAGGACCAGCGTCGAGTTCTTCTCCGCCGCCACCGCGACCACCGTCTGCAGGAGCCGCAGCTGCAGCGCCGCCGGCTGGTCGGCCATCACCCCCGCCGCCTCCGCCAGCTTTCGCGAGGCCTGGAGTTCCGCGTCCGCGTTGATGACCCGGGCCCGCCGCTCGCGGTCCGCCTCGGCCTGCCGGGCCATCGACCGCTTCATCGTCTCCGGCAGCGAGACGTCCTTGATCTCCACGCGGTCGATCTGCACGCCCCAGCCCACCGCCGGGCTGTCGATCATCAGCTCCAGGCCCTGGTTCAGCTTCTCCCGGTTGGACAGCAGGTCGTCCAGGTCGGACTTGCCGATGATCGACCGCAGGGAGGTCTGCGCCATCTGCGAGACCGCGAACCGGTAGTCCTCCACCTCGACGATCGCGTTCGCCGGATCGATCACCCGGAAGTACACGACCGCGTCCACCCGCACCGTGACGTTGTCCCGGGTGATGCCCTCCTGGGCCGGCACCGGCAGCGTCACGATCTGCATGTTCACCTTCCGCAGGCGGTCCACCACGGGCACGATCATCGTGAACCCGGGCGGCCGCACGCCCGCGCGGAGCCGGCCGAGCCGGAACACCAGGCCCCGCTCGTACTGCTTCACGATGCGCGCCGCCGTGGCCACGTAGACCGTGACGCCCACGGCCGCCGCCACACCCGCTGCCAGCAGTTCTTCGACCATGACGGCCCCCTGCCAGACTTTTCCGCTTAATCACGGTATGCCCAGCTCTGGCCGCCCGACGCAAGCCCTAGAGCCAGGAGCCGAACTCCAGCAGCATCTCGGCGTCCCGCCGCCGTCCCGCGGCCAGGGCCCGGGTGCCGGACTCCACCGCGCGGAAGAGGGTCCAGCCCCGCAGCCGGTCCCGGTCCACCTCCAGCGAGTCGGCCAGCCGGTTCACCCGCCGCTTGGCGCCCGCAGCGCCCGTGCTCGACGCCAGCTGGTCCTCCAGCCGGTCCCTGACCAGCCGCGCCAGGTCGTACGCCCGCTCGCCGACCAGCGGCTCCGGCCCGACCGTCAGCCACGGCGCCCGGTCGCCCGCCAGCACCTTCCCCTGCCGGAACGCGCCGTGCAGCAGCAGCTCCTCCGGCGGGAGGACCGCCAGCTCGTCGCGGACCGCCAGCGCCTGCCGGACCAGCGGCTGCGCCTCCTCCGGGGCCTTGGACATCGGCTCGGCCTGCCGCGCGCTGCGCTCGGCCACCGTCTCGAAGGAGTGCCCCGGCGGCGGGGCCACCCACAGCCGCCGGATCGTCCCGCAGGCCTCCAGCAGCGCCTTCGCCTCCGGCAGGGAGCGGAGCGACACCTCCGGCTGGAGCCGTTCCAGCAGCAGGGCGTCGTCGTCGTGCCGGGTGTCGAGGACCCGCACGGCGCCGAACCCGCCCCAGTGCGCCAGGGCCGCCAGCTCGTCCCCGGGGGCCGCGCACGGCGGGGCCAGCTTCAGCGTGGCCGGCGTGCCGTCGGAGTACCGGACGAGGACGACCAGGCTGCTCCGGCCGCCCGGGGCCTGCACGCGCTGCGCGGTCAGCCCCCGCCGGTCCAGCGCCTCGCGGGCCAGCGCGGGGAGCTCTCGGAGCCACTGCGCGGGTGCGTCTTCGGACCTCTCGCCGAGCGCCCGGACAAGCCGCTCGGGCGGTTCGAAAGCCATACGTGCAAGGTCCCTTTCAGCTGTTCCCGGCTCGTTGTGATCGTTCCACGAGCCCAGGGAAGGCTACGCCGCCTCCCCGCCAGCGTGCCGCGCGCAGGGCCGCCTCGCTCAGCGCGGCCGCCGCCCGCAGGCGCAGGGGACCCTCCGCGGCCCGCACCAGATCCGAGTACGCGCCCGCGATCCGGTCCTCGATCCCGGCCGCCAGCAGCTCCGCGTCGGCGGGGGTCCGTACGGGTGCCGGGAGTGCGTACGCGGCCTCCGACGGGCGCGGGGTGCCGCCCAGCTCCCGCACGGTGCGGGCCAGTTCGTCGCGCCGGGCGTGGTGGGCGGCGTACGCCTGCCGCGCCTCGGCGGTGCGGGACTCCCCGGCGCGCGCGCCGACCACCCCGTAGCCGTACACCGCGGCGTGCTCGGCGGCGAGCGCCGCCTGGGCCGCGGCCAGCACGCCGGGTCCGGTCTCCGGCTTGTCGCTCATGACGGCTCCGATCCGGTGGGTGCGGTGGTGAGGAGGTAGGCGTGGACGCTGCCGCAGGCGGCGACCGAGGCCAGCAGCCGGGCCAGCTCGCCGGGCGCCCCCGCCAGGGCGGCGGTGTGTGCCGCCGCGGTACGGCGCTCGGCGTCGGCCAGCGCCGCGAGGGCGGCCCCGGGCCTCGCGGGGACCGCGGCCGCCGACGGCGTGGCCGCCGACGGTGCAGCGGAGGCGGGTGCGGAGGAGGCCGTGCCGGCCGGCGGCGCGGCCGCCACCGGAGACCCCGACGGGGAGGGCGTCGCCGCGGGAGATGCCCCGGCCGGGGCGAGGGCTCCGGCGTGCGCGGCGACCGAGGCCCGCAGGGGTGCGAGGCGCGGGGCCAGGGCGGGGTGGGCGGCGAGCGTGGCGTCGTAACGTTCCAGCAGGGCGCGGGTCTCCCGGACGGCCGAGTCCCTGATCCGCCGTTCGGGTGGTACCCGCTCGGCCCGTCGCTCCCCGGCGGTGCCTCCGCCGTCCGAGCACCCGGCGAGCAGGGCGGCGCCCGCGGCCCCGGCACCGGCGGCGAGCAGGCTTCTTCGCGAGGGGCGCGAGGGCGGGGGGAGCGGCACGGTGACGTCCTCGGGGTGGCAGGGGGCGGCGGAACGCTGATCACCGTACCGGTGGCATCCGGCCATGGGGCGGACGGCAACACCCCCCGGGACCGGATACCCTTTGGTCTGACACGCGACGGAAACCACAACAGCACACGCGGCCGAGGAGTCACCCGGATGAGCACCACCCAGAGCGACAGGCTGCGCGGACTGCTGGAGCCGCTCGTCGACGCCAAGGGACTGGACCTCGAGGACATCGAACTCTCCAGGGCGGGCCGTCGGCGGATGCTGCGGATCGTGGTCGACTCCGACGAGGGCCTCGACCTGGACCTGTGCGCCGAGCTGAGCCGTGAGATCTCCGACAAGCTCGACGAGACCGACGTGATGGGCGAGGACGAGTACCAGCTGGAGGTCAGCTCCCCTGGTGCGGACCGCCCGCTGAAGGAGCACCGCCACTACGTGCGGGCCGTCGGCCGCCTCGTGAAGTTCCAACTCGCCGAGGACGGCGACCTGGTCGCGCGGATCGTGGACGTGGACGACGAGGGCCTCGACCTGGAGGTGCCGGGCGTGAAGGGGCGCAAGCCCACCGCCCGCCGGATCGCCTTCACGGAGATCGCCAAGGCGCGTGTCGAGATCGAGTTCAGCCGCAAGGACAAGAAGGAAGAGGAGGCGTAGCCGTGGACATCGACATGAGTGCCCTGCGGGGTCTGGTCAGGGAGAAGGAGATCTCCTTCGATCTGCTGGTCGAGGCGATCGAGTCGGCCCTCCTCATCGCGTACCACCGCACCGAGGGAAGCCGCCGCCGCGCCCGCGTCGAGCTGGACCGCACCAACGGTCACGTGACGGTGTGGGCGAAGGAGGACCCGCAGGACCTGGAGGAGGGGCAGGAGGCGCAGGAGTTCGACGACACCCCGTCGGGCTTCGGCCGGATCGCCGCCACCACCGCGAAGCAGGTCATCCTGCAGCGTCTGCGCGACGCCGAGGACGACCTGACCTTCGGCGAGTTCGCGGGCCGCGAGGGCGACGTCATCACCGGCGTCGTCCAGCAGGGCAAGGACCCCAAGAACGTCCTCGTCGACATCGGCAAGCTGGAGGCCATCCTGCCCGTGCAGGAGCAGGTCCCCGGCGAGGAGTACACGCACGGCCTGCGCCTGCGCACCTACGTGGTCCGCGTGGCCAAGGGTGTCCGCGGCCCGTCCGTGACGCTGTCGCGCACCCACCCGAACCTGGTGAAGAAGCTGTTCGCCCTGGAGGTCCCGGAGATCGCCGACGGCAGCGTCGAGATCGCCGCGATCGCCCGTGAGGCCGGCCACCGCACCAAGATCGCGGTGCGTTCCACCCGTTCGGGCCTGAACCCCAAGGGCGCCTGCATCGGCCCGATGGGCGGCCGGGTGCGCAACGTGATGGCGGAGCTGCACGGCGAGAAGATCGACATCGTCGACTGGTCGGACGACCCGGCGGAGATGGTCGCGAACGCGCTGTCACCCGCCCGGGTGAGCAAGGTCGAGATCGTCGACCTGGGCTCGCGGTCCGCCCGCGTGACCGTCCCCGACTACCAGCTGTCGCTGGCCATCGGCAAGGAGGGCCAGAACGCCCGCCTCGCCGCGCGGCTCACCGGCTGGCGCATCGACATCCGGCCCGACACCGAGCCGGCGGAATAAAACCGCTACCGGCCGGGGTTACCCGGCCGGTAGACAGGTGTCACCCGGCGGTGCCGGGTGCTGTCCATCGACAACATCCGTTCGATTTCTCGCCCAAAGGGGTGAGGTCGGTACGGGGAGGTAGACTTAAGAGTGTCTGGCCGGACGCATGCCCGCGCATGCCCTGAGCGCACCTGCGTGGGGTGCCGGGAGCGAGCGGCCAAGAACGATCTGCTGCGGATCGTGGTGAGCGGGGACGAGTGCGTCCCCGACCGTCGCGGTACGCTACCCGGCCGGGGTGCGTATCTGCATCCCGCCGTGGTCTGCCTCGACCTGGCGGTCCGCCGCCGGGCGTTCCCCAGGGCCCTGCGGGTCCAGAGGGCGCTCGACACGGCGGAACTGCGCAAGGCCGTTGAGGCGACACCGTAAGAAGAAGTACGGCACGGACTACCCCCGTGCGGTCAGGTACCTCGCGAGTTGGAAGTAGGTCGAGATTGCGATGAGCACTCGATGAGTACGCGATGAGTACGCCCATGAAGTAGCGACGGTCCGGCGGTAACCCGGACCTAAAAGGAGCGAAGTGGCTAAGGTCCGGGTATACGAACTCGCCAAGGAGTTCGGGGTTGAGAGCAAGGTCGTCATGGCCAAGCTCCAAGAACTCGGTGAATTCGTCCGTTCGGCGTCCTCGACGATCGAGGCGCCCGTTGTACGCAAACTGACCGACGCTCTGCAGGGTCCCGGCGGCGCCGGCAAGACCCCTGCGAAGCCCGGTGCGCCCCGCAAGACGGCGCCCTCTCCCGCGAAGCCGGCGGCCCCCGCGCCGTCCCCGGCTGCCGCGGCACGTCCTGCTGCCCCGAAGCCCGGCGCCCCGGCCCCCAAGCCGGCCGCTGCCGAGGCCCCCGCGGGCGGCGCTCCGGTGACCCCGGCCGCCTCCGGCCCGCGTCCCGGTCCGAAGGCTCCGGCCCCGAAGCCGGCTCCGGCCGCTCCGGCCCCGGTCGCCGCGGAGTTCCAGGCGCCTCCGGCGGCTCCGGCCGCCTCGCGTCCGTCCGCGACCCCGGGCCCGCGCCCGACCGGTCAGCGTCCGGCCGCCTCCGGCCAGGGCGGTGCCCGTCCCGGCGCCCCGCGTCCGGCCGGTGCGACCCCCGGTGCCCAGGCCCCCCGTCCGGGTGGCGCCCAGGCCCCGCGTCCCGGTGGTGCCCGTCCCGCGGGTCCGCGTCCGGGCAACAACCCCTTCACCTCCGGCGGCTCCACCGGCATGGCGCGCCCGCAGGCGCCCCGTCCGGGCGGCGCGCCGCGCCCCGGTGCCCCCGGCGCCGGTGCTCCCGGCCCGCGCCCGCAGGGCGGTCCCGGCGGTGCCCCGCGTCCGCAGGGCGCCCGTCCCACTCCCGGTGGCATGCCCCGTCCGCAGGGCGGCGCCCCGCGTCCGGGCGGTGCTCCCGGCGGTAACCGTCCGAACCCGGGCATGATGCCGCAGCGTCCCGCTGCCGGCCCGCGTCCGGGCCCCGGCGGCCGTGGCCCCGGTGGCCCCGGCGGCCGTCCGGCCGGTCCCGGCGGTGGCGGCGGCGGTCGTCCCGGCTTCGCCGGTCGTCCGGCAGGTCCGGGCGGCGGCGGTCGTCCCGGCGGCGGTGGCGGCGGCTTCGGCGGTCGTCCCGGTGGCGGCGGCGGTGCTCCCGGCGGTGGCGGCGGCTTCGGCGGTCGTCCCGGCTTCGGCGGCCGTCCCGGCGGCCCGGGTGCCCGTGGCGGCACGCAGGGTGCCTTCGGCCGTCCCGGCGGTCCGGCCCGTCGCGGCCGCAAGTCGAAGCGTCAGAGGCGCCAGGAGTACGAGGCCATGCAGGCCCCGTCCGTGGGCGGCGTGATGCTGCCCCGCGGCAACGGCGAGACCGTTCGCCTGTCGCGCGGTGCGTCCCTCACCGACTTCGCGGAGAAGATCAACGCCAACCCGGCGTCGCTGGTCGCGGTCATGATGAACCTCGGCGAGATGGTCACTGCCACGCAGTCCGTCTCCGACGCGACCCTCCAGCTCCTCGCGGGCGAGATGAACTACGAAGTTCAGATCGTCAGCCCGGAGGAGGAGGACCGCGAGCTGCTCGAGTCCTTCGACATCGAGTTCGGCGAGGACGAGGGTGGCGAGGAGTTCCTCGTCGCGCGTCCGCCGGTCGTGACCGTCATGGGTCACGTCGACCACGGCAAGACCCGACTCCTCGACGCGATCCGCAAGACCAACGTGGTCGCGGGCGAGGCCGGTGGCATCACCCAGCACATCGGTGCCTACCAGGTCTCCACCCAGGTCAACGACGAAGACCGCAAGATCACCTTCATCGACACCCCGGGTCACGAGGCGTTCACCGCCATGCGTGCCCGTGGTGCCAAGTCGACCGACATCGCGATCCTCGTGGTGGCGGCCAACGACGGTGTCATGCCGCAGACGATCGAGGCCCTGAACCACGCCAAGGCGGCCGACGTGCCGATCGTGGTCGCGGTCAACAAGATCGACGTCGAGGGTGCCGACCCGGTCAAGGTGCGCGGTCAGCTGACCGAGTACGGCCTGGTGGCCGAGGAGTACGGCGGCGACACCATGTTCGTCGACATCTCCGCCAAGCAGGGTCTGCACATCGACTCCCTGCTGGAGGCCGTGGTCCTCACCGCGGACGCCTCGCTCGACCTGCGGGCCAACCCGGAGCAGGACGCGCAGGGTATTGCGATCGAGTCCCACCTCGACCGCGGCCGCGGTGCCGTCTCGACCGTCCTGGTCCAGCGCGGAACGCTGCGCATCGGCGACACGATGGTCGTCGGCGACGCGTACGGCCGCGTCCGGGCGATGCTCGACGACAAGGGCAACAACGTCGAGGAAGCGGGTCCGTCGACCCCCGTCCTGGTCCTGGGTCTCACCAACGTCCCCGGCGCCGGCGACAACTTCCTCGTCGTCGACGAGGACCGCACGGCCCGCCAGATCGCCGAGAAGCGCGCGGCGCGCGAGCGCAACGCCAACTTCGCCAAGCGCACCCGCCGGGTGTCCCTCGAGGACCTCGACTCGGTGCTCAAGGCCGGTCTGGTCCAGGAACTCAACCTCATCATCAAGGGCGACGCGTCCGGTGCGGTCGAGGCCCTGGAGAGCTCGCTGCTCCAGCTCGACGTCGGCGAAGAGGTCGACATCCGCGTCCTGCACCGCGGTGTGGGTGCGGTCACGGAGTCGGACATCGACCTGGCCATGGGCTCCGACGCCATCGTCATCGGCTACAACGTCCGTGCGGCCGGCCGTGCCGCGCAGATGGCCGAGCGCGAGGGTGTCGACGTCCGCTACTACTCGGTGATCTACCAGGCCATCGAGGAGATCGAGGCGGCCCTCAAGGGTCTGCTCAAGCCGGAGTACGAAGAGGTCGAGCTCGGCACGGCGGAGATCCGCGAGGTCTTCCGCTCGTCCAAGCTGGGCAACATCGCCGGTGTCCTGGTCCGGTCGGGCGAGGTCAAGCGCAACACCAAGGCGCGCCTCCTCCGCGACGGAAAGGTCATCGCGGAGAACCTCACCATCTCCGGTCTGCGCCGCTTCAAGGACGACGTCACCGAGATCCGCGAGGGCTTCGAGGGTGGTATCAACCTCGGAAACTTCAACGACATCAAGATCGACGACGTCATCGCGACGTACGAGATGCGCGAGAAGCCGCGCGGCTGACGCCCGGCTGTTCGTACTGGGGCACTTCCCGGCGTGAGCCGGGGGATGTCGTGACCGGGGCCGGTCGGCGGAATTTCCGTCGATCGGCCCCGGCCGTTGCGTGTACGGTTTGGATGTTCCTGCCAAGCGACGGCTGGCGGACCACCGAACCCGAACCGGCGGGACATCCGGATCTGCATGTACGTGGGGACTCTGTCCTTCGACCTGCTCCTCGGCGACGTACGTTCGCTGAAGGAGAAGCGCTCCATCGTCAGGCCCATCGTTTCCGAGCTCCAGCGGAAGTTCTCCGTGAGCGCGGCCGAGGTCGGCGACCAGAACCTCCATCGCCGGGCCCATCTGGGGGTCGCCATGGTGTCGGGGGACGTGGGGCACCTGTCGGACGTGCTCGACCGCTGTGAGCGACTGGTCGCGGCACGTCCTGAAGTGGAGCTGCTGTCGGTGCGCCGACGCCTCCACGGTGATGAAGACTGAACTGCTTGACTTGCAAGAAAAGAAGGAGACGGACCAGTGGCCGACAACGCGCGGGCGAAGAAGCTGGCAGACCTCATCCGGGAGGTGGTCGCCGAGAAGCTGCAGCGTGGCATCAAGGACCCGCGGCTCGGTACGCACGTGACCATCACGGACACCCGCGTCACCGGCGACCTGCGGGAGGCCACGGTCTTCTACACGGTCTACGGTGACGACGAGGAGCGCGCGAGCGCCGCGGCGGGCCTGGAGAGCGCCAAGGGCATCCTGCGCTCCGCGGTCGGCCGCGCGGCGGGCACCAAGTTCACGCCCACCCTGACGTTCGTGGCGGACGCGCTCCCGGAGAACGCCAAGACCATCGAGGACCTCCTCGACAAGGCGCGCGCCTCGGACGCCCAGGTGCGGGAGGCCTCCTCCAACGCCACGTACGCGGGCGAGGCCGACCCCTACAAGAAGCCGGGCGAGGACGAAGCCGCGGAATGAGCAAGCACACCCCGACTCCGGACGGCCTCGTCATCGTCGACAAGCCGTCCGGCTTCACTTCGCACGACGTCGTGGCCAAGATGCGCGGTATCGCCAAGACCCGCCGCGTCGGCCACGCCGGCACGCTCGACCCCATGGCCACGGGCGTGCTCGTGCTCGGTGTCGAGAAGGCGACCAAGCTCCTCGGCCACCTCGCGCTGACCGAGAAGGAGTACCTCGGCACCATCCGCCTCGGCCAGAACACGGTCACGGACGACGCCGAGGGCGACATCACCTCGTCCGCCGACGCCTCGGGCGTGACCCGGGACGCGGTGGACGCGGGCGTCGCGAAGCTGACCGGCGACATCATGCAGGTGCCGTCCAAGGTCAGCGCCATCAAGATCGACGGCAAGCGCTCGTACACCCGCGTCCGCGAGGGCGAGGAGTTCGAGATCCCGGCCCGCCCGGTGACCGTGTCCTCGTTCCACGTCTACGACATGAGCGAGTCCGAGGCCGAGGACGGCACCAAGGTCGTCGACCTCATCGTCTCGGTCGTCTGCTCCAGCGGTACGTACATCCGGGCGCTCGCCCGCGACCTCGGCGCCGACCTCGGCGTCGGCGGGCACCTCACGGCGCTGCGGCGCACGCGGGTCGGCCCGTACAAGATCGACCGGGCGCGCACCCTGGACCAGCTCCAGGAGGAGCTGACCGTCATGCCCGTCGCGGACGCCGCCCAGGCGGCCTTCCCGCGCTGGGACCTCGACGAGAAGCGGGCGCGGCTGCTGGGCAACGGCGTCCGGCTGGAGATGCCGGACGAGTACCCGTCGGGGAAGCCCGTCGCGGTGTTCGGGCCCGACGGGAAGCTGCTGGCGCTGGTCGAGAGCAAGGGCGGCAAGGCGAAGTCCCTGGCGGTCTTCGTCTGACGACCCGAGAGGCCTGCCCCCCCCGGTGCCGTCCGGGGCGGGGGCAGTCCGCCACCGTGCCCGAGGAGGCCGGTCCGTACCAGGTACGGACCGGCCTCCTCGCGTCGGCGGGTGGGGCGGCTGCCGGTCCGGGGCGCCTGGCCGGGTGTCCCGTCCAGGACCTGGGCCCCGGCGGGGTCTTCGTACGCCGCGGAGCGGTGAGCGCACCCCCCTGTGCCGCTCACCGCTCCGCGTCCCCCTCACTTCCCCCCGCTCGGTCTCTATCCATCCGACACCCGCTATTCACCCGTCCGAGGAGGCGCTCGGAGTGAATGGAGGGAGCGTGAGGGGGCGCTTTGCGTGCGCGTCCTGTTCCGTCGATCTTCACCGGCCTAACGTCGTCCGTACGGGGAGACGGGGAGGTCGGTCGCGATGCGGGCTACGGGGGCCACGGCGGACGAGCCCGAGGGGGTGCTCGTGCGGATCCGGGACCGGGCCGGGCGGCCGTGGGGCAGCGGGTTCGTGGCCGACGACCGGGGCACCGTCCTGACCAGCCGCGCCGCCGTCACCGGCATCGACCCGCTGGTGCTGCACGGCCCCGGACGGGTCTGCGAGGTGGGCCCGGGGGCGGTCACCGTGCTGGGCGCGAGCGGGCTCGCGCTGGTGCGCACCGGGGGCGCGGACCTGGGCCTGCCGCCGCTGCCGGTCGCCGCGCGGGAGCGGATCGCCCCGGGTACGTACGTCCGGCTCGCCGCCCGCGGCTGGCGCCAGGCGCGGGTCCTCAGGGCGGGCCCCGAGCTGGACCTGGCCATCGGCACGGACGGGCGGGACGCGCTGCTGCTGGGCGGGGAGACGCGCGGCGGCCCGGTGCTGGACGCGGAGACCGGGGCGGTGCTCGCGGTGCTGGACGGCGGCCCCCGGGCGGTGCCGCTGCGTGCGGTGGAGCCGGACCGGGCGGGGGAGCTGGCGGAACTGCTCGCGAGGAACGCGGCGACCGTGCCGGCCCACGGCACGGAACTCAACCTGGCGGGAGCGCTGCGGCTCACCGGGATCACGCTGGGGGCTGCCGGCGGGGCGCTGTGGGGCGCGGAGTCCGGCGCCGTGGTGGAACGCGCGGCGATCGTGACGGAACTGGCCTGCTTCGAGGCGGGTGCGGCACCGGTGTGCGCGCTGGTGGGCCGCCCCGGTACCGGGCGCACGACCGAATTGGCGGCCTGGGCCGGCCGGCGCGTGCGGAGCGGGGCGCCCGCGCCGACGGTCTGGCTGCGGGGTGCGGACCTGATGGTGGGCGACCGTTCGGTGGGGGACGCCGTGGCGCGGGCCCTCGGGGAGGCGGAGCGGATCCTGGCGGACGGGGGTCCCGGAGCCGGAGACGGGGTGGGGGAGGGGGAAGGGCTCGCGGAGCGGGTGGCACGCCTGGCCGCCGGCGCGGGGCGGCCGCTGCTCGTGGTGCTGGACGCGCCCGAGGAGATGCCGGGGGCGCTGGGCCGGGTCCTGGACACGTGGTGGGACGGGAGCGTCGGCTGGCTGCGGGACGCCGCGGCGCGGCTTGCGGTGGGCTGCCGCCCGGAGTTCTGGGAGCGGGTCGGCTTCCCCGAGGCCGTGGTGGTGGGGCTGGGCGACCTCGCCGCGGGGGAGGCGGAGCGCGCCCGGCGGCTGTACGGGGTGCCCGACGGGGCCGTGGCCGTGCGGGACGCGGGACACCCGCTGACGCTGCGGCTGCTGGGCGAGGTGCGGGCGGCCGGGGTCACCGCGGGCTGCCCGGGCCGGGACGAGGTCTTCGCCGCCTACCTCGACCTGGTGTGCCTGCGCATCGCGGCCCGCCTGACGGACCGGGGCACCGACGGGGGTGCCGGTCGTCGCGCGGGGCCGTCCGGCCAGGCCGGAGAGGTGTGGGACCCCGGCACGGGGAGTGCCGGGGACGGCGACCCGTACGGGCGGTACCCGAGCCCGGGCGGCCCGGCAGGGGGATCCGACGCGGACCGGGCGGAGCCGGCCGGGGGCCGGGGTGCCGGCGCGCGGGAAGGCCGTGGGCGTGGTGGTGGTGCGGGTGGCGGGGCTGGTGTGGCGGCTGAGGAGTTCGGGAGCCGCGGGGCCGGTGCGCTCGGGAGCCGGGGCGCCGGCGTGCCCGGGGGCCCGGGTGCCGGGGCGGGCGCGGGGTGGGGTGGCCGGCAGGGTGCCGCGGGTGCGGGGGAGTACGGCGTGCCCGGGAGGGCGTACGGCACGCCCGGTGGGGAGCGCGGGGTGCGGGCCGCGGGGTCCCGGCGGATGGCCGCGCAGGTGGCGGCCCAGGTGCACGAGGCCGCCCGGCGCTGTCTCGGGCCCGGGCGGGGCGCCCTCGACCGCGCCGCCTTCGAGGCACTGTTCCCCCGCGACACCGGCTGGGCCGACGCCGTGCTCGCCGAGGGGCTGATCGTCCCGGCCGGCGCGGGCCACCGGTTCGCCCACGAGGCCCTGGCCGACTGGCTGCAGGGCGCCCACCTCGACGTACCCGCGGCACTGCGCATGATCCGGGACGCCGGGCCCGGCAGCGCCGGGGTCGTGCCCGAGCGGCTCGGGGTGCTGGTGGAGGGCCTCCTCGCGCTGCGCGGCGAGCGGCTCGTACCGCTGCTGGCCGCCCTGGCAGGGCAGGTGCGCGACGGCACCGCCGGGGAGGCCCGCTGGTGGGCCGTCCGGCTGCTGCGGGAGACGCTGCCCCGGCTGGCCGACCTCACCCCGTACGAGGAGGTGCTGCGCGCGCTGGCCCGCGTACCGTGCCCCGGCCTCGGCGGCCGGTTCTGGGAGCGGCTCCAGCTCCCCGAGGCGTACCGGCTGGACCTCCTGCGCGGGCTCGTGCCGGGCGACGGACCGCCCGGCGCCCCCGACCGCTACCTCGACGCCGTCGCCCGCCGGCTGACCGCCGACCCGCGGACCGTACAGCCGCTGCTCTGCGGCTGGTTCACCGACGAGACCCCGCTCGCCGCCACCCCCGGGGCGACCGTGGCCACCGCCGCTCAAGCCCTGCTGCACACCCACCGGTGCCTCGCTGTGGACGACCTCGCGGAGGCACTGGTCGAGCGGGCCCACCCCCGCGCCGACGAACTCCTCGCCGCCCTCGCCGAGGAGGAGCCCTCCGCCCTCTGCCGGGCCGTCGACCGGTGGGCCCACGACGCCCGCCCCGAGCGCCGGGTGGCCGCCGCCGCATACGGCCTCGCGACCGCCCCGTACGCGGTCACACCGGCCGACCGCGCCCTGCTGGGCTACGCCGCCCGGGCCCTGCTCACCCGCCCGGAGGAGACCGGCGCGCACGGCACGGCCCTGGCCCGGCTGGCCCTGGCACCGGCCGTGCCCTCCGCGCCCCCCGGCGGGGGCGTGGCACAGCGGCGGCGGTGACGGTGGTGACATCCCGCCGATACCGATGACGGCCGAGTGGCGCGGGCATGGCAGTCTTAGACCTTGGCGTCAGACGCACGGGCGAACGGCGCCGCCGGCACATCGGCAATCACTACAGGGTTCGGGCGAGGAGCGGTCACAGTGCAGCGCTGGCGTGGCTTGGAGGACATCCCCCAGGACTGGGGACGCAGCGTCGTCACCATCGGCTCCTACGACGGCGTCCACCGGGGACATCAGCTGATCATCGGACGGGCGGTGGCCCGGGCGCGCGAGCTCGGCGTGCCCTCCGTCGTCGTCACCTTCGACCCGCACCCCAGCGAGGTGGTCCGCCCCGGCAGCCACCCGCCCCTGCTCGCCCCGCACCACCGCCGTGCCGAGCTGATGGCCGAACTCGGCGTCGACGCGCTGCTGATCCTGCCCTTCACGGCGGAGTTCTCGCAGCTGTCCCCGGCCGACTTCATCGTGAAGGTGCTCGTCGAGGCCCTGCACGCCAAGGCCGTCATCGAGGGCCCGAACTTCCGCTTCGGCCACAAGGCCGCGGGCAACACCGACTACCTGGCCGAGCTGGGCGCCACGTACGACTACGAGGTCGAGGTCGTCGACCTGTACGTGAGCGGCGAGGCGGGCGGCGGCGAGCCGTTCTCCTCGACCCTGACCCGCCGTCTGGTCGCCGAGGGCGACATGACGGGCGCGGCGGAGATCCTGGGCCGCCCGCACCGCGTCGAGGGCGTCGTCGTGCGCGGTGCGCAGCGCGGGCGCGAGCTGGGCTACCCGACGGCGAACGTCGAGACGCTGCCGCACACCGCGATCCCGGCCGACGGCGTGTACGCGGGCTGGCTGACGGCCGACGGCGAGCGGATGCCCGCGGCCATCTCGGTCGGTACCAACCCGCAGTTCGACGGCACGGAGCGGACGGTCGAGGCGTACGCGATCGACCGGGTGGGCCTGGACCTGTACGGGCTGCACGTGACCGTGGACTTCCTGGCGTACGTGCGCGGGATGGCGAAGTTCGAGTCGATCGAGGTGCTGCTCGACGCCATCGCCGACGACGTGAAGAAGGCGCGGGAGCTGACCGAGGCGTACGACGCGCAGCGCTAGGCGCCGTTCCTCCACAGCGACACGGGTGAGGGCCCGTACCCCCCTGACGGGGTGGTACGGGCCCTCACCCGTTCCTCACTGCTGGGCCGGCGGCTGCGGCTGGGCCTGACCCGGCTGCGGCGGTGCCTGGGGCGGCTGCTGCTGCGGCTGGTGGGGTGCCTGGGGCTGCTGCGGCTGCTGCGGCTGCTGGGGCCAGCCCTGGCCGGGCTGGGGCGGGGCGGGGGGCCACTGCTGCGGGGGCGCGGGCTGCTGGGGCTGCCCGGGCCCCGCCTGCTGCTGGTACGGCTGCTGGCCGGGGTACGGCTGGCCCGGGTAGGGACCCGGCTGGCCCGGGTACGGCGGCTGCTGCGGGTGGCTGCCGGGGCCGGGGGCGGGCTGACCGTATGGCTGGGGCTGCGGCTGCGGGACCGGCTGGCCCGGGTAGCCCTGCGGAGGCATGCCGGGGTGGCCGGGCTGACCCTGCCGGCCGGGGTGACCCGGCTGTCCCCACACGCCGTTGGCCTGCTGCGCGCGGGCGAAGTCCTCGGCCACGAGGGTCGCGAGGTGGAAGTACGCCTCGCGGGTCTTCGGCCGCATCATGTCCAGGTCCACCTCGGCGCCGGCCGCCAGGTGTTCGTCGAACGGCACCACGACCACCCCGCGGCAGCGGGTCTCGAAGTGCTGCACGATGTCGTCGACCTTGATCATCTTGCCGGTCTCGCGGACCCCCGAGATCACCGTGAGGGAGCGGGAGACGAGGTCGGCGTACCCGTGGGCCGAGAGCCAGTCGAGCGTGGTGCTCGCGCTGCTCGCGCCGTCCACCGAGGGCGTCGAGATGATGATCAACTGGTCGGCCAGGTCCAGGACCCCGCGCATGGCGGAGTACAGCAGGCCGGTGCCGGAGTCCGTGAGGATGATCGGGTACTGCTTGCCGAGCGTGTCGATCGCACGGCGGTAGTCCTCGTCGTTGAACGTCGTCGAGACCGCCGGGTCCACGTCGTTGGCGATGATCTCCAGGCCCGAGGGCGCCTGCGAGGTGAACCGCCTGATGTCCATGTAGGAGTTCAGGTACGGGATCGCCTGGACGAGGTCGCGGATCGTCGCCCCGGTCTCGCGCCGCACGCGGCGGCCGAGCGTGCCGGCGTCCGGGTTGGCGTCGATGGCGAGGATCTTGTCCTGGCGCTCGCTGGCCAGGGTGGCACCGAGGGCGGTGGTGGTCGTGGTCTTGCCGACGCCGCCCTTCAGGCTGATGACCGCGATCCGGTAGCAGGACATCACCGGGGTGCGGATCAGCTCCAGCTTGCGCTGGCGCTCGGCCTCCGCCGCCTTGCCGCCGAAGCGGAAGCGGGAGCCGCCGGGGTTGCTGCGGGGCTTCTGCTTGTTGCGCAGCAGCCGCTCGGAGGACAGCTCCACCGCCGCCGTGTACCCGAGCGGGGCGCCCGGTACGGAGCGCTGGCGCGGGTCGTGCGCGACCGGCGAGGGCCACTGGGCCCCGGCGCGCGGGTCGGCGGCGTGGGGCGGCTGCGGGGCCGGGCCGGGGGCGGGTGCGGGAGCCGGGGCCGGCGCCGGCGCGGGCGTGGGGGCCGGGGCGGGCGGCGTCGGAGGTGCGGGTGCCGGTGCCGGGCCGGGGGCCGGGAAGCCGTAGCCGTGCGGGGGCTGCTGCTGGGGCGGGGGGAACCCGTACCCCTGCGGGGCCTGCTGCTGGGGCGGCGGGAAGCCGTACCCCTGCGGCGGCTGGGGTGCCTGCGGCTGCGGCTGCGGCGGGGCCGGGGGAAGACCGGCTCCGGACAGGTCTGCGGGCGGTACGGGCGCGGGGGCGCCCGCGGCCGGGTCGCCGGGCCGTACGGGCGGGGCGATCCGCATCGTGGGCGGCGACGCCAGGTCGGCGGACGGGTCACCGGGCACCGGCGGCACGGCAGGGGTCTCGGGCCCGGCGGGGTACGCGGGGGCGTCGGCGTGGCCGGCCGGGACGGCGGGCGCGTCGGGGCCGAACGGCAGGGCCGGGGCGTCCTCGGGCCCGAAGGGCGAGGTCCCGGCGTCGGCCGGGTGGGCCGGGGCGTCCACCGGGGCGGCCGGAAGGCCGGGCACGGCGTCGGCCGGGTCGGCGGCGAGCGCCGGCAGGTCCGGGCCGGTGCCCGGGTCGGGCAGCGGGCCGTCGGCGGCGTTCGGCGGGGCCAGCTCCTCGTCCGCGCCGTCGACGGCGTCGGGCGCGGGCAGTGCGGGACCGTCCACCGGTTCGGCGTCGGCGGGCTCGGGCGAGTCGGCATCGGCCGCGACGCCGGTCGTCACATCCGGCATGACGGGGCTCACGGCGGAGTCCGGCTCCGGCTCGTAGGGCGCTTCCGGCGCCGGACCGTCGGGCTCGTAGAACACCGCGGGCACCGCGAAGTCGGCCGGGTCGGGCGCCGGTTCGGCGTCCGCGTACGGCACGGGAACGGCGTCCGCGGGCTCGGGAGCGGCGGGCGGAGTGTCCCCGGGGGTGCCAGGTGCCGGCTCGGCGGAGGCCTGGACGGGGGCGGCTTGGGCCGCGTCCGCGGCGGCGTACGGGGCGGGTCCGGGCACGGCGTAGCCGGCCGGAACCGCGTCGACGGGCTCGCCCGGCGCGGGTGCGGGTGCCGGTACGGCGTCGGCGGGACCGGGGAACGGCGGCATCGCGGAGGCGTCCTGGCCGACGGGCACGGCGGGCGGCTGCTGGGCGGCCCAGGGGTTCGGCGCGTAGGGACCGGCCGACCAGCCGTCGGCCGGCTGCGCGGGAGACGGCGGTACGGGAACCGGCCCGGAGCCCTGCGGCGGCACGGCGGCGTACGGCTGCCCGGTACCGGCGTCGGCCGCGCCCGCCACGTGCGCGGAGCCGGGGTACGCGTAGCCACCCGGCGCACCGTCGGGCGCGTTGCCCGGTACGGATCCCTGGCCGGTGTTCGGCGGAACTGCGGCACCGGGTACGGGTCCGGCTCCCGGGAACCCACCGGTCCCCGGCGCGTGGCCGCCGGGCACCTGCGCGGCACCGGGCGCACCGTCGGGCGCGTTGCCCGGTACGGGCCCGTGGCCGGTGTTCGGCGGAACTGCGGCCCCCGGTACGGGCCCGGCCCCCGGCGCGTAGGCACCCGGTACGGGTCCGGCACCCGCAGCCGGTGCACCCGTACCCGCGTCCCGCGGCGCCCAGTTCGGCTCGAATCCGCTGCCCGGCGGCAGGCCGGGCACCGGAACGCCCGGCACCGGACCCGGCGCCGCGTTCTGCGTGTACCAGGCCGGCGGCGTGTAGTCGATGGTGAACTCGCCCGTCAGCTCGGGCTCCGCGTCGGACTGATCGTCCGTCGGGACGTCACGCGACCCGCCGCGGCTCTCGTTCCGATCGCTGTTCACAAATCCTCCTGCTCTGTCCGAGCACCGGCACTCGGTACTCGTATGGGCGCGCCCGGCACAGGCCTTGCCACTGAACCGTCTCCGAAACCGCCCCGGGCCGGGAGCATCGGCACCGAACCGTTACCGGCCCCGCACACCCCCGGGCTGCCCCTCGGCGGCCTCCACGGGTCACCGGGGCCTCCCCGGCCACCGGACCCGCCGGTCACGGCGGCCCGGCACCGGCCCGGCCCCCGCGCCCACGTTCAGCCTAATCGCGCCGCGCGCCCGGGACCCGGCCCCGTCGGCCCGCAGGCACCTGCCGGGACCGGCCGACGGGCCTCACCGGGCCCCGGCACAGACCGGCACGGGCCGCCGGCCGCCGACCACCGTCATCCGAACGGGTAGACCACGGCAGTCGGCACCGGGCGGCACCGGGCGGCACCGGGCGGCACCGGACACCCCGGCATGGCAGGCACCCGCGGCCACGCGCCCCAAGCCGGCCGGTCGTCAGTCGATCCGCCGCGCCGCACCCAGCAGCCCGGTCTCCGCCTCCGTGCCCTGCGTCATCACGAACTGCCGGTCCCGCCCGGTGCACCACAGGGTCACGCCCTCGCCCAGCGTCGGCAGCGCGTCCACCGCGGACCGCGGCAGGCCCATCAGCCGGCCCACCTGCTCCGCCTCGTCGGGGGACACCCGCTGGACGCCCACCAGCGCCGACTGCTCCAGCAGTCGCGCCGCGGCCGGGCTCAGGTAGGGCAGCAGCGTCAGCACCGACTGCCAGGGCCCGGCCACCACGCGCCCGCGCGGCGGCCGCATCCCGCAGTCGCGCACCACCAGCACGGGGCTGCCCGCGGACGCGCCCTGCGGCGGCACCCGGCCCACGTCGTGCAGCGTCACGCACGGCTGGCCGCCGCCCGCGGACTGGGCCAGCGCCGTCCACACGGCCGCGCGCCCGGTCTCCACGGCGACCCGTGCTCCGGTCGCGGCCGCCCGCAGCGCCAGCACCTGAGCCGTCCACAGACCGCCCACCAGCGTGACGTCGTACGGCGTCGGGCGGTTCAGCCCGAGCACCGCGGGCCGGCCGCCGGAATCCACCCCGATGACGACGCCGTCGTCAGCCACGGGCACCGCCAGCGCGTCCAGTTCCTCGAACGACACCGCGTGCCGCTCCCGGCGGGGTCCCACCAGCCCGTACCCCACCCGCTGCCGAAGACCGCGGCCCATCAGCGCGCACCTCCCAGCGGCAGCGAGGCCAGTACACCCGGCAGCTGCTCGCGGTCGAGCCGTACCAGCGCGGTCTTCACCCCGCGGGCGATCCGCTCCAGCTCCCGCCGGGCGGCCACCAGTTCCTCGTCACTGCGTCCGGTGATGCGCACGTGGCCGGTCACCGTCACCTCCTGCCGCTCGCTCGCGGCCAGCGTCAGGCTGAAGTTCGTCGCCAGCGCCGGGACCGACGTCAGCAGCGCCACGAACTGCGGCAGCGGCGCGGCGCCGCCGCCGAGCTGGGGCCAGCGCGACACCCAGTACGTGGTGTGCCGGCGGTCGTCGCAGCGCCAGCTGCGCGGGCTCTCCTCCGTACGCCGGCCCGGCGTCCCGGAACGCCCGGCCTGGGTGATGGCCATCGGGTTGGCACAGGTCGACGTCGCCAGCGCGGCCGTCAGCTCCTGCTCCGTCAGCACCGTCGCGCGGAACCCGGCACCCGTCAGCCGGCTGGCCAGCTGGTCCACGGCGCGTACGACGCACCGCTGCGCCCCCGCGAGCCCGCCGCCGCGCGCGGCGACCGCCTCGGGGCACAGCTCGGGGTCGAGCTTGAGGGCGATCCAGGTGAGCCGGACCGCCGGGGTGCCCGTCTGCGCCTGCAGCGGCGCGTAGTTGCGGGCGGCCATCGACTGCTGGGGCAGGTGCGGCGCGGGTGCGGGCTGCGTGTGCTGCACCAGCTGCGCCGACTCCAGACGGATGCCGTCGGTCTCCAGCACGTCCCGGACGATGCCGAGCGGCAGCGGCCTCGCCGAGCGGTCCGGGCGCAGCGCGGTGGCCTCCAGGTCGACCTGCACCACGGCGGTCAGGAAGGTTCCGTCGCCGATGATGCCCACCGGCCGCCGGTCCCGGTCGCTGAACGTGTACGTGCGCAGGGCCGGATCGGCCTCCACCACCGGCGCCAGCCCCGGCTCGGTCCCCGCGGGCACCGTGAACGAGGCCGCCCTGCGCCGCCGGGCGCGCAGCGCCATCGCGGTCCCCAGCCACTCCGGCAGCGACCGCTGGTGACGGCGCACCAGGGCGAGCAGCAGCAGCGCGGCCGCGACCACACCGGCCGGCACGAGCAGCATCGGGTCGACCACCCAGGCCACCACCAGCAGCGCCGCGGCGACCTCCAGCAGCACGACCTGTTGCAATCGGAACGGGCCGAAGCGCCCCGGAGTCGACTTCGGACGCGGCGTCACCGCGCCCCGAGCCGACCCGGCTTCGGCGACGCGCTGCTCCGTGCCCGCGGCCCGTGGTTCCGTCGCGGTGGCCATCTCTCGCGCCCCTCCCCGGGTGAGAGCCGCGCGCTCCGGAATCACCCAATCCGCCCCAATGAAACCTGACCGCCCCGGTACGGAAGGGACGGGGCGGCGGCCTCACCCTACCCGCCACCCGGGCGCCGTCGATCAACAGGCATAGTAGGGGGCCGGTCCGGCAGTCCAGGCCCGGGGAGCGGGCCCGCCGAGCGGGCCGTGCCGGGAGAAGCGGGGAGAAGCGAGCGGTCATGGCATCACGGCGGGACGAGCTCAACGCGTACACCTTTGCGAAGAGGCGGACGGTGGCCGCGTTCCTCCAGCCCTCGGCCACCGGGACCGAGGAGGGCGCCCCGCGCCCGCTGCGCGCGATCGTGCCGGGCATGGTCGTCGGCGCGCTGGTCCTCGCCGGGTTCGGCGCCTGGGGCATGTTCAAGCCCAACGCGCCCAAGGGCTGGGACACCCCGGGCACCAGGGTCATAGTCGGCAAGGACTCCACCACCCGGTACGTGGTGCTCACCACCGGCAGTGGCAAGCACCGGAAGACCCTGCTGCACCCGGTGCTCAACCTCGCTTCCGCGCGCCTGCTGCTGACGCCCCAGCAGTTCGAGGTCATCCAGGTCAGCGACGAGATCCTCGACGCCGGCAAGCCGCCCCGCGGGCCGATCCTCGGCATCCCGTACGCCCCCGACCGGCTGCCCACCGCCAAGGACGCGGGCACGGCCAAGCGCTGGGCGGTCTGCCAGCAGCCCGGTGGCAACGGCCACGGCACGCAGACCGCAGCCTTCGTCCTCGCCGACCGCGAGGCCGGCCTCACCGAGGGGCCCCGGCGGCTGACCGACGGCCAGGTCCTCTACGTGCAGGGGCCCGACAAGGCCCGCTACCTGGTCGACGCGGCCGGCATCCGGTACGCCATAGGCGGTCCCAAGGAGGACCGCGAGACCCTCACGCGCGCCCTGGTCGGCGACGGCCGCCCCCAGCAGGTCACCGCCGAGTGGCTGGACACCCTGCGCTCCGGCACGCCCGTCGAGTTCCCCGCCCTGCCCGGCCGGCCGGGCGAGGACGCGAAGGTCTCCGGCCTCGCCACCGCCGACAACCGCGTCGGCATGGTGCTCCGCGCCCAGACCGGCTCGGGCCCGCAGCACTACGTGGTGCTGCCCGGCAAGGTGTCGCCGGTCTCGGAGTTCACCGCCTGGCTGCTCATCAACTCCCCGGCCACCGACCGCCTCGACATGGCCGGCCGGGCCCGCGACGTCGACCTCCAGTCCATCGACCCGGGCCGCTCCGCCTTCGCCGGCGACGCCCGCTGGCCGCAGCGCAAGGCCGAGCAGGTCAACCGTACGAAGGCCGCCGCGGGTTCGGGCACCTCCCGCTCCGAGCTGCGCGACACGGTGTGCAACGTGCTGCGCGAGGTCGACTCCAAGGGCCGGCCCACCCTCAGCACCTGGGCGGGCACCGGCTTCCCGGTGGACATCACCGCCACCGGCACCAGCACGTACGTCACGCCCGGTACCGGGCTGCTGTACACCCAGGTCCGGGGCACCCAGTCGCGTCCCGACGGCTCACTGTTCCTGCTCACCGACACCGGACTGCGCTACGCGATGCAGGCGAACGGCGACAGCGACGCGGACCTCTCGGAGATCGGCGCGGGCGAGAACAAGGGCAAGGACGAGGACGGCCGCCCGGAGCCCAGCCAGGCGCAGATCCGGCTCGGCTACGAGAAGGTCGTACCGGTCCTGGTGCCCATGGCCTGGTCGGAGTTCCTCTCGAAGGGCCCGCGCCTGGACACCAACAGCGCGCGCCAGCCGCAGGGTTCGTAGGGAGGCCGCCGTGATCCGTACGACCTCCCGGCACGCCGCGTCGGCGGCGGCCGCCCTCGCGCTCACCGCGGCACCGGCCGTCCTCACCGCGGCACCGGCCGCGCAGGCCGCCGTACCGGCCGCGCCCACGGCCGTACCCAAGGCCGCACCCGCCGCGGCCGCTCCCTCCGGGGCCCCGGCCACCGCACCCGTCGCCACCCCCCGCCCCGCCCTCGACGGGGCCGGCGAGTGCAGCTTCCCCATGAAGAAGCAGATCGCCGGCCGCCCCTGGGCCCTGCAGCGCGTCCTGCTCGACGAACTCTGGCAGGACACCCGGGGCAAGGGCGTCCGCGTCGCCGTCATCGACACCGGCGTCGACCGGGTCAACCCCCAGCTCCGCGACGCCCTCGACACGGCCGCCGGCCGGGACTTCCTCGACAAGGGCAAGGACGGCACGGACGACGAGGTGGGCCACGGCACCAAGGTCGCCGGACTGATCGCCGCCCGCCCCCGCGAAGGCACCGGGTTCGTCGGCCTGGCCCCCGAGGCCACCATCATCCCGATCCGGCAGAACGACGACCGCAACAGCGGCAACGCGGCCACCATGGCCGACGCCATCGACCACGCCGTCGCCAAGGGCGCCCGGATCATCAACATCTCCCAGGACACCGACAAGCCGCTGCCGCCCGCCTCCGCGCTCGCGCAGGCCGTGAAGCGGGCCGTCGACAAGAACGTCCTGATCGTCGCCTCGGCGGGCAACGACGGGCTCGACGGCGACCAGAAGAAGACCTACCCGGCCGCCTTCGACGGCGTGCTGGCCGTCGCCGCCTCCGACCGCAACAACGAGCGCGCCGCCTTCTCCCAGTCAGGCGCCTTCGTCGGCGTGGCCGCACCCGGCGTCGACATCGTCTCCACCGTCCCCGGCAACGGCCAGTGCGTCGACAACGGCACCAGCTTCAGCGCCCCGTACGTCGCCGGCGTCGCCGCCCTCCTCGTGGCCAAGCACCCCACCTGGACCCCGCGCCAGGTCATCGCGCAGATCGAGCAGACCGCGGAGCGCTCCGTGAACGGGCACGACAACTTCGTCGGCTGGGGCGTGGTGGACCCGGTGCGCGCCCTCACCGAGGACCAGGTGCCCAAGGAGGCACCCACCCCGGACCCCGGCCCGCCCCCGGCCGTCGCCCCCGACGCCGCGCACCTCTCCACGGCCGAGACCGCGCAGGAGCGCGACGAGCGCTACGCCACCTACGCCCTGGGCATCGGCGGCGTGCTGATCGCCGTGATCGCGGGCGGCGCGACGGTCCTGCGCGACCTGCGCCGCAAACGGCGGCGGACCACCGCCGGCGGAGCCTGAACTCCCCTGCGCGCCTTTGCAGACGGGGAACCGAAGCCCCCGTGCGGGGCGTCAGGGGTGTTTGTTGGGCCTGTCGTATGAAGTGGCTAAAGTGGCAGGCGACTTCACAAGTGTGATGACGGGAGAGCACTGACCATGGCGATGAACCTCGCAGTCGACGACGTCAAGAAGCAAAAGCTTGCCGACGAGATCTTCAGCTACCACACGGAGCTCTCGACCCGGATCGGCCGGCTCAACGACGTCGTCGACCGGATCCAGGCGGGGTGGCAGGGCGCCGCGAGCCAGGAGTACGACTCCCTCCAGCGGGGTGTGAACGAGCACCTCAACAAGATCAAGGCCAAGCTCATCGAGCTCGAGGACGCCATGCGGATGAGCGTCAAGGGCTTCACGGCCGAGGAGCAGCAGCGCATCGCGGACATCCGCAAGGTGAACGCGGACCAGGGGGCGGGCGGCGGCCGCAGCGCCATCCTCGACATGTGATCCGCGCCGCAGATCCGCAGCCGCCACCACCGCATTCCAACGGGAGAAGACCGACATGTCCTTCGCAGTCAACTACGACACCGTCGCCACCGCCGCCGGTGACGTCCGCACCACCAGCCACAAGCTGACGGAGGAGCTGGACGCCCTCATGGCCCAGGTCCGCACCGTCGCCGAGTCCTGGGAGGGTGAGGCGAAGACCTCGTACCTGGAGATCCAGCAGGTCGTCTCGACCGAGATGGCGGGCATGAACGCCAAGCTCGGCAACATCGCCAACCTGCTCGACAGCTCCCTCGTGGGCTACCAGGACACCGACAAGGGCAACGCGGCGCGCTTCCGCATGATCTGACCCGCGCCGGGCCCCGGGCCCCGCACACACGAGAGGGGCACGCGCACCGGGCGCGTGCCCCTCTCGTGTGCCCGGACGGTACCCGGGCCGCGGCTCACGGCCGCCTGAGGTCGAACTCCCCGTCCCGGGCCCCGAGTACGAACGCGCGCCACTCGGCCTCCGTGTACCGCAGCACGGTCTCCGGGTCGAGCGAGGACCGCATCGCCACGGCCCCGCCCGGCAGGTGCGCGATCTCGACCCGCTCCTCGTGCTCCTCCGTCCCGGGCGCGCTGAGCCATTCCACCCCCGAGATGTCCAGGGCGTACAGCTCGTCTTTCTCACGTGCGTCGGCCATCGGCGCGGTTCCCTTCGGCGGAGCGGGTAGTACGAACAGCCTCGTCCGGCATCGTACTTCCGCCCC
The DNA here is from genome assembly GCF_044759445.1 of Streptomyces sp. NPDC101118. Classification (NCBI taxonomy): domain Bacteria; kingdom Bacillati; phylum Actinomycetota; class Actinomycetes; order Kitasatosporales; family Streptomycetaceae; genus Streptomyces; species Streptomyces sp. NPDC101118. The sequence continues at coordinate 668,619 of NZ_JBIVZG010000001.1, forward strand.
GCCGGCCGCGTCAGCGGTACGCGACCAGCCGCGCCCCGGCACCCGGGGCGCGGCCCGCGCGGCTCACCGGTCCGGCAGCCAGCCCAGCTGCACCAGGGAGTTGCCGCGCTTGCGGGAGATGAAGGTGCCCCGGCCCGGAGGCAGCGGGCGGGCCCGGACACCGCCGAGGATGTCGCCCTCGTTCCGGTCGCCGGACAGGACCACGCCCTGCGCGCCCAGCTCCTTCACCCGCTGGATGAACGGCTCGTACGCGGCCCGCGAGGCACCCGCGGAGCTCCGCGCGACGATGAAGCGGATGCCCACGTCCCGAGCGAACGGCAGGTGCTCCACCAGCCCGGCCATCGGGTTCCCGGTGCCGGACGAGACCAGCTCGTAGTCGTCCACGACCACGAACAGCTGCGGGCCCGACCACCAGCTGCGGTCGCGCAGCTGCTGCGGCGTGATGTCGGCCTTCGGCGCCCGCTTGGCCATCACCGTGGCCACCGCCTCCATGTGCATCTGCATGGACGACGCCATCGGCGCGTACTCCAGCAGGTGCCCCTCCGGCACCGCCTCCAGCAGGGTCCGCCGGTAGTCGCCCACCACGATCCGTGCCTGGTCCGGCGTGTACCGCTCGGCGATCTGCTTCGCGATCAGCCGCAGCAGCGCCGTCTTGCCCGACTCGCTCTCACCGAACACCAGGAAGAACGGGTCGGTCTCGAAGTCGACGAACACCGGCTCCAGGTCCGTCTCGTCGATGCCGATCGCGATGCCGTGCTGCGGGAACTCGAAGCCCTTCGGCAGCTGGTCCGCCGGCAGCTTGCGCGGCAGCAGCCGCACCGCGGGCGCCGCCGGACCGGCCCAGGAAGTGCGTACCGACTCCACGAACGCGGCCGTCGCCTCCGGCAGCGAGTCCGCGCCGGTCCGCCCGTCGGTCCGCGGCAGCGCCGCCATGAAGTGCAGCTTCTCCGGTACCTGGCCCCGGCCCGGCGCGCCCTGCGGCACGTTCGCCGCGACCTTGCGGTCGAACTCCGAGTCCATGACGTCACCCAGGCGCAGCTCCAGCCGGCCCAGGATCTGGTCCTTCAGCGCCGCCCGCACCTCCATGTAGCGGGACGCCGTCAGCACCACGTGGATGCCGTAGCCCAGACCGCGCGCCGCGATGTCCGCGACCACCGGCTCCAGGTGCTCGTAGTCGTTGCGGAACGCGCCCCAGCCGTCGACCAGCAGGAACACGTCGCCGAACACCTCGCCCGGCAGCTCACCGGCCGCCCGGCGGCGCCGGTAGGTCGCCATCGAGTCCACCGCGTTGGCCCGGAAGAACTCCTCCCGCCGGTTCAGCACGCCGGCCACCTCGGCGACCGTGCGCCGCACCCGCTCCGGGTCCAGGCGCGAGGCCACCCCGCCCACGTGCGGCAGGTCCTGCACCGCCGCGAGGCCGCCACCGCCGAAGTCCAGCCCGTAGAACTGCACCTCGCGCGGCGTGTGCGTGACCGCGAAGGCCGACACCAGCGTCCGCAGCAGCGTCGACTTGCCCGACTGCGGGCCGCCCACCACCAGCAGGTGGCCGGCCGCCCCCGAGAAGTCCCGGTACAGCACCTCGCGCCGCTGCTCGAACGGCTTGTCGATCAGACCCAGCGGTACGACGAGACCACCCGGCCGCGTGTACCCCTCCGCGTGCAGCCCGCGCTCCGCCGAGCCCGCCAGCACCGGCAGCAGCTGGTCCAGCGGCGGCGCGTCGTCCAGCGGCGGCAGCCACACCTGGTGCGCCGGCACGCCCTGCCCCTCCAGCCGCGCCACGATCACGTCCAGCACGGTGTCCGCCAGCGCGTCGTCCTCCCGCCGGGAGGCCGCCGCCAGGTACGCCGGGTCCGGCGCCGCGTACACCACCGGCACCGGAGCGGCCGTGAACACCGCGGGCCGCCGCTCCACCGGGAACTGCCCGACCGACAGCTCACGGCCGCCCGAGCGGTACGTGCCCGACACGTACGCCGCCTTGAAGCGCGTCATCTCGTCCGTGCCGAACTTCAGGTAGCCGGAACCCGGCACCGACGGCAGGTGGTACGCGTCCGGCACGCCGATCGCCGTCCGGGACTCCGCCGCGGAGAACGTCCGCAGACCGATCCGGTACGACAGGTACGTGTCCAGACCGCGCAGCTTGCCCTCCTCCAGGCGCTGCGAGGCCAGCAGCAGGTGGACGCCCAGCGACCGGCCGATCCGGCCGATCTGGATGAACATGTCGATGAAGTCGGGCTTCGCCGTCAGCAGCTCGCTGAACTCGTCGATGACCAGGACCAGCGAGGCCAGCGGCTCCAGCGGGGCACCCGCGGCGCGCGCCTTCTCGTAGTCGTGGATGTTCGCGTAGTTGCCCGCCGAACGCAGCAGCTCCTGGCGCCGCTGCAGCTCGCCGCGGATCGAGTCGCCCATCCGGTCGACCAGCGTCAGGTCGTCCGCCAGGTTCGTGATGACCGCCGCCACGTGCGGCATCTGCGACATCCCCGTGAACGTCGCACCGCCCTTGAAGTCCGCCAGGACGAAGTTCAGCGTCTCCGACGTGTGCGTCACCGCCAGACCCAGCACCAGCGTCCGCAGCAGCTCCGACTTGCCGGAACCCGTCGCGCCCACGCACAGCCCGTGCGGACCCATGCCCTCCTGCGCCGCCTCCTTGAGGTCCAGCATCACCGGCGCGCCGTCCTCGCCCACCCCGATCGGCACGCGCAGCCGCTCACCCGCCGACCGCGGCCGCCAGGTGCGGGCCACGTCGATCGACGCGGCGTCGCCCAGGTTCAGCAGGTCGGTGAAGTCCAGGTTCGCCAGCAGCGGCTCGTCCTCGTCGCCGCCGCCCGTGCGCAGCGGCGCCAGCTGCCGCGCCAGCGCCTCCGCCGCGGGCAGCGACAGCACGTCCGGCACGCCCTCGTACGCGACACCCGCGCCCGACTCCAGCCGCAGCCGGCCCGGCCGCACCTGTACGGACAGCCCGCCCCGCAACTCGTCCAGCTCGCCCGGCACCACCTCGACGATGGTCACGCCCTGCAGCCCCTCGGCCGCCGCGAACACCGAGTCCGGCGGCACCGTCGCGCCGTCCAGCACCACCACCACGTGCGGCTGGTCCAGCACCGGCTGCACGTCCCGGCTGAACCGCGGCCGGCCGTCCAGCCGCGAGGCCAGCAGCCCCTCCAGCTCCGTGACGTCGTCCCCGAACAGCCGCTTCGTGCCCGCACCGTCCACCTGACCCGGCACCTGCGTGTGCGGCAGCCACTTCACCCAGTCCCAGGCCGGCACCGCCCCCGGCGCCGCCACCACGGCCACCATCAGGTCCTCGGGGGAGTGCAGCGTCACCAGCTGGGCCACCAGCGAACGCGCCGCACCCCGCACCGACTCCGGCTCCCCGGACACCGTCACGTGGTAGAACGCCCGCATCGACACCGCCACCGGCAGCCCGTCCAGGTACGCGTGCACCGCGAGGAACCGCTGCATCGCACCCGCGGTCAGCGGCTCCAGCTCGTCGACCGGCGCCGTCTCCGGCGCCACCAGCGGAGTGGCCAGCCGCTGCGCGCCCAGCCCCAGCCGGGCCTGCCCGAAGTCCCCGTCGCCCACCCGGCGTTCCCACACCCGCGAGCCCTCGGCCACCACCGACCACAGCTGCTCCGGTGCCGGGTGCAGGTACAGCTGCGCGTCGCGCTGCGCCCGCGCCGTACGCCGCACCTGCCGGCGCGCCTGCGCCAGGTACTTGAGGTAGTCCCGCCGCACGTCCGCCATTTGCCCCTGCGCACCGCGCCGGTAGCGGACGATCTGGGCCACCACCATCGCGCCCGTGGACACCAGCATCAGCACGCCCATGATGCGCATGAAGGGGTGCGCGTTCGGCATGAAGAAGAACACCACCGACGAGCCCATGCCGAGCATCGGCAGGAGCTGCATCAGCATGCCTTCCTGCTGCCCGCGCGGGAGTTCCGGTGGAGCCTCCAGCCTCAGCTCGTCCGACGGGACCTCGGGCGGCAGGGACCGCGGCGGGCGTTTGACGACGATCTGGCTCACCGGAGCATCAATCCCTTGAAAACGGACGGGACGTCATCCGGCGCCCCCATGGCCCTCCTTGCGCGCGGGCTCCAGGGGGATCCCGCCGCAGCCGGTGATCCTACTTGCCGACCGTCCGACCACCGCCCGGTAGGGTGGCGCCGCGCACCACCGGCGCAGCGTGCGCAACCGCGAATCAGGGGGTCAACCAGGTGAGTACGGCCGCATCGACGGGTTTCTGCAGGGTCACCGTCGTGGCTCCGGACAGCCGCATCGACGTAGCGCTCCCCGAGGACATCGCCGTCGCCGACGTCTACCCGGAGCTCCTCCGGCTGACCGGCCAGACCCAGCCCGCCGGCTCACCGGCCGGCTACCACCTGGTCCGCCGCGACGGCACCGTCCTCGACGGCGCCCGCACCCTCGCCGCCCAGCAGGTGCTCGACGGCGAGCTGCTCAGCCTGCGGCCCTTCGCCGAGTCGCTGCCCCCGGCGGTCTTCGACGACGTCTCCGACGCCGTCGCCTCCGCCGTCGTCCGCGACCGGCACCGCTGGAGCGACGACATGCTGCGCGGTGCCGGCCTCGCCGGAGCCGTCCTGCTGCTCGTCCTCCTGGGCTTCGTGCTCTGGTACGCCGACCCGGTCCGCCACGACATGCACGGCCTGCCCGGCATCATCGCGGGCGCCGCCGGCATCCTGCTGACCGCCTGCGCCGGCGTCCGCGCCCGCGTCTACGACGACCGCGGCTCCGCCGTCGCCCTCGGCCTCGGCGCCCTGCCCCACCTGCTCATCGCCGGGTCCGGGATCATCGCCCCGGCCGCGGGCGACGGCCCCGGCCGCCTCCAGTTCCTGCTCGGCTGCGTCTGCGTGCTGACCGCCTCGGTCGCGCTGGTCGCGCTCACCCCCAGCGGCGACGCCCCCTTCGTCGCGGCCACCTTCCTGGCCGCCACCGGCACCCTCGCCACCTTCGCCGCCATCCTCACCGAGGCCTCCGCCACCGACACCGCCGCCGTCTGCGCCCCGGTCGCCATCGGCCTGGTCGCGTTCCTCCCGGGCCTCTCCGCCCGCTTCGCCCGGCTGCCCATCGGGTACGCCGCCCCGCGCAGCGCCGCCGACGCCTACGACGCGCCCGACGCCGACGACCATGCCGACCGCGCCGAGACCACCCCGGTCGACGCCGAGCGCATCGCCGCCCAGGCCCGCCGCGGCCACGAGATGCTGCTGGGCCTCGTCGCGGGCTCCGCCGCCGTGGTCGTCGGCTCCGCCGCCATCCTCGGCTTCTCCGACAACACCTGGGGCAAGCTCCTCGCCCTGGCCGCCGGCCTCGCGATGCTCCTGCGCGCCCGCCTCTTCCGCTACACCTCCCAGGTCGCCTGCGCCCTGGCCGCCGGCCTCGCCGCCGTCGCCCTGCTGATCCTCGGCATGGCCCTGAACCCCCCGTACGACCTGCTCCGCGAGCTGGTCCAGTACGGCGACCGGGGCCCCCTGGACCTCCGCACCATCTGGCTCTCGGCCTGCGTCGCCGCCGGCGCGGCCCTGCTCACCGGAATTTCGCTGGTCATCCCCCGCAAGGGTCTGTCACCCTTCTGGGGGCGCCTGCTCGACCTCACCGAGGCGGCGGTGCTGCTCAGCCTGGTACCGCTGTGCCTGGCAGTCCTGGACGTGTACTCCCGGGCCCGCTCGCTCACCAGCTGAGACCGTCCGGGCGCACGCCTGGTACGCTGTGTGACGGCCGTCTGTGTACGCGTTCCCGGATTTCCGGGAGCAGCGCCCGGCGGACCCCGCCTCCCGAGTCACGGAAGCTCCCCAGAGATGTAGACCTGGGGCACTCGGCGGCAATCTCAGACATCACAGAGGAGTGCACGTGTCGCTCGACACCGCCACGAAGAAGCAGATCATCGCCGAGTTCGGTACCAAGGAGGGCGACACCGGCTCCCCCGAGGTCCAGGTCGCGATGCTCTCGCGCCGCATCTCGGACCTCACCGAGCACCTGAAGGCCCACAAGCACGACCACCACTCCCGCCGTGGTCTGCTGATCCTGGTCGGCCAGCGCCGCCGCCTGCTGCAGTACCTGGCCAAGAAGGACATCCAGCGCTTCCGTACGCTGGTCGACCGTCTCGGCATCCGCCGCGGTGCCGCCGGCGCCAAGTAAGACGCTGTGAAGGGAGCGGTTCCCACTCTTAGGGGACCGCTCCCTTTGCTGTACGTGCGGGACGTACCGGACGCTTTGTAGTCTGGTCGCAACACGGACAACTGAAGAGGAGGAGCGCCCTCCACACGCACGCCGGTCCTCGGTAGTGGCATCCGGAGAGCCCGCGGGGCCCCGTACCGGGTGCTTCGATCGAAGACCGGCCCGCACCCAGGAGCGCTTCTCCAGAACCGTCCCCCGCCACACGGGTGGAGGACGGAGACGACGAAAATGGAGAAAACGCTAGTGGAGAACGAGACCCACTACGCCGAGGCCGTCATCGACAACGGCTCCTTCGGCACCCGCACCATCCGCTTCGAGACGGGCCGCCTGGCCCGCCAGGCCGCCGGCTCCGCCGTCGCGTACCTGGACGACGACACGATGGTCCTCTCCGCGACCACCGCGTCGAAGAAGCCCAAGGACCAGCTCGACTTCTTCCCCCTGACGGTGGACGTCGAGGAGCGCATGTACGCCGCGGGCAAGATCCCCGGCTCCTTCTTCCGCCGTGAGGGCCGCCCCTCCGAGGACGCCGTCCTCACCTGCCGCCTGATCGACCGCCCGCTGCGCCCGTCCTTCAAGAAGGGCCTGCGCAACGAGATCCAGGTCGTCGCCACGGTCATGGCGCTCAACCCGGACCACCTGTACGACGTCGTCGCGATCAACGCCGCGTCCGCGTCCACCCAGCTGGCCGGCCTGCCCTTCTCCGGCCCGATCGGCGGCGTCCGCGTCGCGCTGATCAAGGGCCAGTGGGTCGCCTTCCCGACGCACACCGAGCTCGAGGACGCCGTCTTCGACATGGTCGTCGCGGGCCGCACCCTCGAGGACGGCGACGTCGCGATCATGATGGTCGAGGCCGAGGCCACCGAGAAGACCATCCAGCTCGTCAAGGGCGGCGCCGAGGCGCCGACCGAGGAGATCGTCGCCGCGGGCCTCGAGGCCGCGAAGCCGTTCATCAAGGTCCTCTGCAAGGCCCAGGCCGACCTCGCCGCCAAGGCCGCCAAGCCCACCGGCGAGTTCCCGGTCTTCCTGGACTACCAGGACGACGTGTACGAGGCGCTGGCCGCCGCGGTCAAGGGCGAGCTCGCCCAGGCGCTGACCATCGCGGGCAAGCAGGAGCGCGAGGCCGAGCTCGACCGCGTCAAGGAGCTCGCCGCCGAGAAGCTCCTCCCGGCCTTCGAGGGCCGCGAGAAGGAGATCTCCGCCGCCTACCGCAGCCTGACCAAGGCCCTGGTCCGCGAGCGCGTCATCAAGGACAAGGTCCGCATCGACGGCCGCGGGATCACGGACATCCGTACCCTCGCCGCCGAGGTCGAGGCCATCCCGCGCGTGCACGGCTCGGCGCTGTTCGAGCGTGGCGAGACCCAGATCCTGGGCGTCACCACCCTCAACATGCTCCGCATGGAGCAGCAGCTGGACACCCTCTCCCCGGTGACCCGCAAGCGCTACATGCACAACTACAACTTCCCGCCGTACTCCGTCGGCGAGACCGGCCGCGTCGGCTCCCCGAAGCGCCGCGAGATCGGCCACGGCGCGCTCGCCGAGCGCGCCATCGTGCCGGTCCTCCCGACCCGCGAGGAGTTCCCCTACGCGATCCGTCAGGTGTCCGAGGCCCTCGGCTCCAACGGCTCCACCTCCATGGGCTCCGTCTGCGCCTCCACCATGTCGCTGCTGAACGCCGGTGTGCCCCTCAAGGCCCCCGTCGCCGGCATCGCCATGGGCCTGATCTCCCAGGAGATCGACGGCCAGACGCACTACGTCGCCCTCACCGACATCCTCGGTGCGGAGGACGCCTTCGGTGACATGGACTTCAAGGTCGCCGGCACCAAGGAGTTCGTCACCGCCCTCCAGCTCGACACCAAGCTGGACGGCATCCCGGCCTCCGTCCTGGCCGCGGCCCTCAAGCAGGCCCGCGACGCCCGCCTCCACATCCTCGACGTGATGATGGAAGCGATCGACACGCCGGACGCGATGTCCCCGTTCGCCCCGCGGATCATCACCGTCAAGATCCCGGTGGACAAGATCGGTGAGGTCATCGGCCCCAAGGGCAAGATGATCAACCAGATCCAGGAGGACACCGGCGCCGAGATCACGATCGAGGACGACGGCACCATCTACATCGGTGCCTCCGACGGCCCGGCCGCCGAGGCCGCCCGCGCCACGATCAACAGCATCGCCAACCCGACCATGCCGGAGGTCGGCGAGCGCTACCTGGGTACGGTCGTCAAGACCACCACCTTCGGTGCCTTCGTCTCCCTGCTCCCGGGCAAGGACGGCCTGCTGCACATCTCGCAGATCCGCAAGCTCGCCGGTGGCAAGCGCGTGGAGAACGTCGAGGACGTGCTCGCGGTCGGCTCCAAGGTCCAGGTCGAGATCGCCGAGATCGACCAGCGCGGCAAGCTCTCCCTGATCCCCGTGATCGAGGGCGAGACCGAGTCCACCGGCGGCTCCGCCGCGGGCGCCGAGGCTGACAAGGACGACTCCGACAAGTGACGTCGCGTAGTTCCCGTGTGACGGCCCGCACCTCTTCGGAGGGGCGGGCCGTCGCCCGTACCCAAACCCTGCTCAAGGGCGAGAACGGCATCGGCACCGTCCGGCGCACCACCCTCCCCGGCGGCCTGCGCGTCGTGACCGAGACCCTCCCCTCGGTCCGGTCGGCGACCTTCGGCATCTGGGCCCACGTGGGCTCCCGTGACGAGACGCCCACCCTCAACGGCGCCACCCACTACCTGGAGCACCTCCTCTTCAAGGGCACCGCCAAGCGGTCCGCCCTCGACATCTCCTCCGCCATCGACGCGGTCGGCGGCGAGATGAACGCCTTCACGGCGAAGGAGTACACCTGCTACTACGCACGGGTGCTCGACACCGACCTGCCGCTGGCGATCGACGTCGTCTGCGACATGCTCACCGGCTCGCTGATCCTCGAATCCGACGTCGACGCGGAGCGCGGCGTCATCCTCGAAGAGATCGCGATGACCGAGGACGACCCGGGCGACATGGTGCACGACCTGTTCGCCCACACCATGCTCGGCGACAGCCCGCTGGGCCGTCCCGTCCTCGGCACGGTCGACACGATCAACGCGCTCGGCCGCGACCAGATCGCCCGCTTCTACAAGAAGCACTACGACCCCACCCACCTGGTCGTCGCCGCCGCGGGCAACGTCGACCACGCCAAGGTGGTACGCCAGGTCCGCGCCGCCTTCGAGAAGGCCGGCGCCCTCACCCGCACCGACGCCGAGCCCATCGGCCCGCGCGCCGGCGAGCGCCGCGTCCGCACCGCCGGCAAGGTCGAGCTGCTCGGCCGCCGCACCGAGCAGGCCCACGTGGTCCTCGGCATGCCGGGCCTGGCCCGCACCGATGAGCGCCGCTGGGCCCTGGGCGTGCTGAACACCGCCCTCGGCGGCGGCATGTCCTCCCGCCTCTTCCAGGAGGTCCGGGAGAAGCGCGGCCTGGCCTACAGCGTGTACTCGTACACGTCCGGCTTCGCCGACTGCGGCCTCTTCGGCGTGTACGCGGGCTGCCGCCCCAACCAGGTGCACGACGTGCTGCGGATCTGCCGCGACGAGCTCGACAAGGTCGCCTCCGAGGGGCTCACGGACGAGGAGATCGGCCGCGCCATCGGCCAGCTCTCCGGCTCCACCGTCCTCGGCCTGGAGGACACCGGCGCCCTGATGAACCGCATCGGCAAGAGCGAGCTCTGCTGGGGGACCCAGATGTCGGTCGACGACATGCTCACCAGCATCGCCGCCGTCACCCCGGACGACGTCCGCGAGGTGGCCCGGGACGTCCTGGCCCAGCGCCCCTCGCTCTCGGTCATCGGCCCGCTCAAGGAGAAGCAGGCCGCCCGGCTGGACGAAGCGGTCGCGTGAGCAACGCGGGGGAGACCTCCCCCGCAGCACCTCCCGCAGAAATCCCCTCGCACTCCGTACCTCGTAGAAGGAAGAGCAATGAGCAAGCTGCGCGTGGCGGTCCTCGGTGCCAAGGGCCGGATCGGCTCCGAGGCCGTACGGGCGGTCGAGGCCGCCGAGGACATGGAACTGGTCGCGGCGCTCGGCCGCGGCGACGGTCTGGACACGCTGGCCGAGGCCGGCGCCCAGGTCGTCGTCGAGCTGACCACCCCCGCCTCGGTGATGGAGAACCTCGACTACTGCGTCCGTCACGGCATCCACGCCGTCGTCGGCACCACCGGGTGGAACGAGGACCGCCTCGCGCAGCTGAACACCTGGCTCGCCGCCTCCCCGGAGACCGGAGTGCTCATCGCGCCGAACTTCTCCATCGGCGCCGTCCTCACCATGAAGTTCGCGGCCCAGGCCGCCCGCTACTTCGAATCGGTCGAGGTCGTCGAGCTGCACCACCCCAACAAGGTCGACGCCCCCTCCGGCACGGCCACCCGCACCGCCCAGCTGATCGCCGCGGCCCGCGCCGAGGCCGGCTGCGCCCCGCAGCCCGACGCCACCGCCACGGCGCTCGACGGCGCCCGTGGCGCGGACGTCGACGGCGTCCCGGTGCACGCGGTCCGCCTGCGGGGCCTGCTGGCCCACCAGGAGGTACTGCTCGGCGGCGAGGGCGAGACCCTGACCATCCGTCACGACTCCCTGCACCACAGCAGCTTCATGCCGGGCATCCTGCTCGGCGCGCGCCGCGTGGTGGACACCCCGGGCCTCACCTTCGGCCTGGAAAACTTCCTCGACCTCTAGGCCCACCATGCGCGCGAAGATCACGTACTTCATCACGGCCGCCGTCCTGGTCGTCTACTTCGTCCTGGCCGGCAGCCGGGGCCTGATGCTGATCCGGCAGGGCACCGCCCTCACCGTCACCTTCGGTGTGGCCGTGCTGATCCTGCCGGTCATCGGCATCTGGTTCCTGTGGAAGAACACCCAGTTCGTCAACCGGGCCAACGGCCTCGCGGCCGAGCTGGAGGCCGAGGGCGGCCTGCCCGTCGACGAGCTGGCCCGTGACCAGTACGGCCGGATCCTGCGCGATTCGGCCGACGAGGTCTTCGCGCGCCGCAAGGCCGAGACCGAGGACGCCCCGGACGACTGGCGCAGCTGGTTCCGCCTCGCCGTCGCCTACCACGACGCCCGGGACACCCCCCGGGCGCGCAAGGCGATGCAGCGGGCCATCGCGTTGCACGACGGAAAGCCCGTACGCGCCTGAGGTGCGTACGGGCTTCCGGTGGGTTCTCGGGGCGGTTACGCCGCCCCGGCCGGCCGGTACTCGGCCGCCCACGCCTCCACGGCGTCGGCGGCCCGGTCGAAGGCCTCGGTGCGGGACAGGAAATCGGCGTTGTGGTCGGTCAGCAGCACCGGCAGCTCACCGCCGGACCGCGTCGAGGCAGTCAGCGCCTGGCCCTGCACGGTACGCGGCAGACCCAGCCAGCGGACCGGCTGCTGCACCGTGCGCACCTCGCCCAGGTCCTGCCAGGCGACCGTGCGGGTGCCGAGGAACGACACCCGGCGCAGCCCGGCGCGGCTCACCCAGACGCCGGCCCGCAGCAGCCGCAGCGCGGAGCCGATCACCAGCGAGGCGGCTCCCAGGCAGATCAGTGCGCCGACGGCCTCGCCCACGAAGGCGACCGTCATCGTCGCGAGCAGCATGAACGAGCCGATGAGCAGCAGCACCGCTCCGAAGGCCACGCGCCAGGGGCCGGGCCGGTAGGGCCGCCGCCAGCGGTCGTGGTCCTCGTGGGGCAGCGGAAGCTGGGTGTCTTCGTGCGCGTCGAATGCGCTGTCCGCCGTCAGGAAGGGCAGGGGCACGGCTGGTCCTCACTCACATGCACATTCGGTTGGGCTGTGCCGGTGAGGCTATCCAGCCCGCGGTCGGCCTTCCACCCCAGGGGGTCCGGATGGTGTCAGCGCCCCTCGGAGGCCGCGGACTGCGGCGCCGCGCCGGGCTTCTGGGGCTGCAGCGCCGGCATGCCGAAGAGCAGCGAGCCGACGAGTCCGGCCACCACCGTGAGCCCGACCAGACTACGGGCGGCGATCTGAGTCTTGCTCAGACTCTCGCGCGGCGGGGGAGTGACGTTACTGCGGAATCGGTCGGCCTCGGCGACGAAGGCGAACGGGACGGACTCGCGCCGGCGGAACATGTGGGGCGCCTCCTCGAAGCGGGGACCCGATGGGTCACGGGGGCAGACGGTGCGTGGTGCTGTTGTGATGTCAGACGCGCGACGGGCCGGATGGGTGCCCTGTTTCGGCGAATTCGCCGAAGTTCGTGCCCCTGGGTCGGCTGTGCGGTGTTGTCGGCGCGGCGCCGTAGAGTGGGCGCCGCCCGTGCGATGCGAATGGAAGGACCCCCGCCGGTGAGCGAGACCCCCGAAGCCGACCTGAAGCCCAGCTTCCGCAGCGAAGTCACCGTGGAGCTGGTCAAGCACGCCGCGACCGACTCCGACGTGCTGTGGGCCGCCCGTGTGTCGACGGCCGGTGAGCAGTCCCTGGACGAGCTCCAGAAGGACCCCGAGCGCTCCAAGGGGCTCATCAACTACCTCATGCGGGACCGCCACGGCAGCCCCTTCGAGCACAACTCGATGACCTTCTTCATCAGCGCCCCGATCTTCGTGTTCCGCGAGTTCATGCGGCACCGGGTCGGCTGGTCGTACAACGAGGAATCCGGCCGCTACAGGGAGCTCCAGCCGGTCTTCTACGTCCCGGACGAGTCCCGCAAGCTGGTCCAGGAGGGCCGCCCGGGCAAGTACGTCTTCGTCGAGGGCACCCAGGCGCAGCACGAGCTGACCGGCCGCGTCATGGAGGACACGTACCGCCAGGCGTACGAGTCGTACCAGGAGATGCTCCGCGCCGGCGTCGCCCGCGAGGTGGCCCGCTCGGTGCTCCCGGTGGGCCTGTACTCCTCGATGTACGCCACCTGCAACGCCCGCTCGCTGATGCACTTCCTCGGCCTGCGGACCCAGCACGAGCTGGCCGCGGTGCCGTCCTTCCCGCAGCGGGAGATCGAGATGGTCGGCGAGAAGATGGAGGAGCACTGGGCGAAGCTCATGCCCCTCACGTACGCCGCGTTCAACAAGAACGGACGCGTGGCGCCCTAGCGCACGGATGTACGGAGCCTCCGCCGAAGTGTCCGTATTGCGACGTTTCGTGAAGTTCATCTAGGCTGATCAAACGGACCCGGCACTGCTTGAACCCCCGAGCAGGCAGTGCCGGGCTCCAAACACCCCCGGCCAAGGCCGGTAGGTTCACACGTCCCCCCAAGGGGACACCGCGGGCAGAGCAGCGAGTAGCGTGTTACCCATGGCTCCGATCTCCACTCCGCAGACCCCCTTCGGCCGGGTCCTCACCGCCATGGTCACGCCCTTCACGGCTGACGGCGCGCTCGACCTCGACGGCGCCCAGCGCCTCGCCACCCACCTCGTGGACGCCGGCAACGACGGCCTGATCATCAACGGCACCACCGGCGAGTCGCCCACCACCACCGACGCGGAGAAAAAGGACCTCGTACGAGCCGTACTGGAGGCCGTCGGAGACCGGGCCCACGTCGTGGCCGGAATCGGAACCAACGACACCCACCACAGCATCGAGCTGGCCCGCGAGGCCGCCGCCACCGGCGCCCACGGCCTGCTCGCCGTCACGCCGTACTACAACAAGCCCCCGCAGGAGGGCCTGGTCCGGCACTTCACGGCGATCGCCGACGCCACCGAGCTGCCCGTGATGCTCTACGACATCCCCGGCCGCAGCGGCGTCCCGATCAACACCGAGACGCTCGTCCGCCTGGCCGAGCACCCGCGCATCGTGGCCAACAAGGACGCCAAGGGCGACCTCGGCCGCGCCAGCTGGGCGATCGCCCGCAGCGGCCTCGCCTGGTACTCCGGCGACGACATGCTCAACCTCCCCCTGCTCTCCGTCGGCGCCGTCGGCTTCGTCTCGGTCGTCGGCCACGTCGTGGCCCCCGACCTGCGCGCCATGCTCGACGCCCACACCAGCGGCGACGTGCAGAAGGCCACGGAGATCCACCAGAAGCTGCTCCCGGTCTTCACGGGCATGTTCCGCACCCAGGGCGTCATGACCACCAAGGCCGCCCTCGCCCTCCAGGGCCTGCCCGGCGGCCCCCTCCGGCTGCCGATGATCGGGCTCACGGACGAGGAGACCGCGCAGCTCAAGCTCGACCTCGCCGCCGGCGGGGTAGAGCTCTGACCACGGACTTCACAACTGAATAACCACAAACACACACAGCAAGTGCACGAATGTCATGCGCGCCACGTGCCTCAGGGGTACGTGGCGCGCGTGGTGAGGAGAGACTTTTGAGCCATCCGCATCCGGAACTCGGCCCCCCGCCGAAGCTGCCCAAGGGCGGCCTGCGCGTCACCCCGCTCGGTGGCCTCGGCGAGATCGGCCGGAACATGACCGTCTTCGAGTTCGACGGCCGTCTGCTGATCGTCGACTGCGGCGTCCTCTTCCCCGAGGAGGAGCAGCCCGGCATCGACCTGATCCTGCCGGACTTCTCGTCCATCCGGGACCGCCTCGACGACATCGAGGGCATCGTCCTCACGCACGGCCACGAGGACCACATCGGCGCCGTCCCCTACCTCCTCCGGGAGAAGGCGGACATCCCGCTGATCGGCTCCAAGCTGACGCTCGCCCTCATCGAGGCGAAGCTCCAGGAGCACCGCATCCGTCCGTACACCCTTGAGGTGAAGGAGGGCGACCGGGAGAACCTCGGCCCCTTCGACTGCGAGTTCATCGCGGTGAACCACTCCATCCCGGACGCCCTCGCGGTGGCCATCCGCACGCCCGCGGGCCTGGTCGTCGCCACCGGCGACTTCAAGATGGACCAGCTCCCGATGGACAACCGGCTGACCGACCTGCACGCGTTCGCGCGCCTGAGCGAGGAGGGCATCGACCTCCTCCTCTCGGACTCCACGAACGCCGAGGTCCCGGGCTTCGTCCCGCCCGAGCGCGACATCTCCAACGTGATCCGCGGAGTCTTCGCGGGCGCCCAGAAGCGGATCATCGTTGCTTCGTTCGCCAGCCACGTCCACCGCATCCAGCAGGTCCTGGACGCCGCCCACGAGTACGGCCGCCGGGTCGCCTTCGTCGGCCGCTCCATGGTCCGGAACATGGGCATCGCCCGTGACCTGGGCTACCTGCGGGTCCCGGCCGGACTGGTCGTGGACGTCAGGACGCTGGACGACCTGCCGGACCACGAGGTCGTACTGGTCTGCACCGGCTCCCAGGGCGAACCGATGGCCGCCCTCTCCCGGATGGCCAACCGCGACCACCAGATCCGGATCGTCCAGGGCGACACCGTGATCCTGGCTTCGTCCCTGATCCCGGGCAACGAGAACGCGGTCTACCGCGTGATCAACGGCCTGACCCGCTGGGGCGCCAACGTCGTCCACAAGGGCAACGCCAAGGTCCACGTCTCGGGCCACGCCTCGGCCGGCGAGCTGCTGTACTTCTACAACATCTGCAAGCCGCGCAACCTGATGCCGGTCCACGGAGAGTGGCGCCACCTGCGCGCCAACGCCGAGCTCGGCGCGATGACGGGTGTCCCGAAGGACCACATCGTCATCGCCGAGGACGGCGTGGTCGTCGACCTGATCGACGGCCGGGCCCGGATCACCGGCAAGGTCCAGGCCGGCTACGTGTACGTCGACGGCCTCTCGGTCGGCGACGTCACGGAGTCCTCGCTGAAGGACCGCCGCATCCTCGGCGACGAGGGCATCATCTCGGTCTTCGTCGTGGTGGACAGCACCACCGGCAAGGTCGTGGGCGGCCCGAACATCCACGCCCGCGGCTCCGGCATCGAGGACTCGGCCTTCGCGGCCGTCGTCCCGAAGATCGAGGAGGCGATCGCCAAGCAGGCCGCCGACGGCGTCGTCGAACCCCACCAGCTGCAGCAGCTCATCCGCCGCACGCTGGGCAAATGGGTCTCCGACGGCTACCGCCGCCGCCCGATGATCCTCCCGGTCGTGGTCGAGGTCTGACGCCCTCGTACGCCTCCGCACCGGAGCGGGGCAACCGGATTTGCATCCGGGGGCCCCGCTCCAGTACGTTTACGGCCTCACCCCAGAAAGACCCGGGCACACACCTGTGCCCGAACCGGTCCTGAGGGGGTGGGAATTCAGACCGGGGAAACCTGATAGAGTCTGAAACCGCCGAAAGGGAAAAGCGACGGAAACGCCGCCGGAACCGGAAAGCACCGAGGAAATCGGGTCGAAAAGATCTGATAGAGTCGGAAACGAAGGAAGCGCCCGGAGGGCCCGGAAACGGGAACAAAGGAAGCGACCGCACCTTGAGAACTCAACAGCGTGCCAAAAGTCAACGCCAGATTGACAACCCCGGCTCACTTCGGTGGGTTGAGGTTCCTTTGAAAGACCTGCGGGGCCCTTGTGGTGCTCGTAGGCAACACACACAGCGAGGACGCTGAGGACAGTCGGCCATATTCCGGTC
>NZ_JBIVZG010000002.1:0-54142 GCF_044759445.1 Streptomyces sp. NPDC101118
GGTGTCGCGGGGGGGGCGGGGCCCGGCGGCCGCCTGACCCACCGGACCCCCGCGGGGGCGGCCGGCGGCCGGCCCGGCCCCCGCCGGGGCCCCCCGGGGGGCTGGAGCACTTCGTCCTGGCCTTCGGCCATCCCCGGCTCGGGCCAGTCTTCGGTGCAGCGTGCCGCGATGTGGCAAGCACCTTCACCCGCCCGGCATCGCCGCCTCGCGGTACAGCGCGTGGGCGGTCGGGCCCAGGACGGCGCTGTACGAGACGTCCGGTACGGTCCCGCCGCCCTCGTAACCGCCCAGTACGCCCGCCAGGGCGCCCCGCGCGGTCAGCCACGGGCTGCCACTGGTCCCGCCGCTGTAGTCGGGGCACTCGACGCGCCGCTGGGTGTCGTCGAACAGCGTGGTCGTGTTGGTGCAGAGCAGCGGCGCGGCGTCCGTGCGCGGGTAACCGATCACCGTGACCGCCACGTCGCCGGGCTCCTCCGTGGCGACCGGGAAGCCGCCCAGCACGTCCTCGACCTGCCGGCCGTCCAGTGGGGCCACGGTCGCGAAGGCCACGTCCGCGTCCGGGTCCTCGTCCTCGGTCCAGCTGTCGGCCACGTACGCGGCGGTCAGCCGCCAGACCCCGTACGGCGCCTCGCCCTCGCGGTAGCCGGGCGCGAAGACGGTGTCGGCCACCTCGCCGCCGCCGAGGCAGTGGGCGGCGGTGGCGATCAGGTTCCGGCCGGCGCTGCGCACCACTGACGCCGTGCAGAAGTGCCCGCCGTCGAGGCCGCCCGTGAAGAGGGCGCCGACCCGGTCGCTGTCCTCCGTCGCCGCCGCCCGCACGGTCGTGCCCAGCGGGAGGTGGGTGCCGTGTGCGGCACCTCCCGTGGTGAGCAGGGCGACGAGCGGGGTCATCGCCGCGAGCACGCGCACGGCGGTGCGGGCGCGCCCGGCCTGACGGATGAGCATGCGGCGGATCATGCCCCGAGCCTGTGCCAGAAGGCTATGACCGGAGGCCGGTATTCCATATGAATCGCCTGTGAATTCGGCTGCCCGGCCGTACGGACCCGGACATTCCCCGCCGAACCTCCCCCGTCTATCGACGCGACGGCGGGATGCCCGGCTCCGCTTTGTGCAACCTGTCGGACGAGCCCGCCGCCCGCGCCCGCCTAGCCTCGCCGCAGGAGCACGAACGAGGGGCGGTACCGGTGAACTGGCTGATCCACGACTACCGCGAGAGCGATCTCGCCGCGGTGGTCCATCTCATCGACACCACGGCCGAGCTCGGGCAGGAGTCCGTCTTCTCGCTCGCCGAGTGCATCAGCGCGCTGACCGACCGGCAGCCCGCCGTCGTCGCCGTCCACCAGGGCGTCCCCATCGGCGCGGCCCTCGCCTGCGTCGCGGGGGAGCGGGCCTGGGTGATGCGGATCGCCATCAACTCCGGCTGGCGCGGCCGGGGCCTGGCCAGCGCCCTCCTCGTCGAGCTGGAGCGGCGCCTGATCGCCGCCCGGGTGGGCAGGATCGCGTACGTCCTGCCCGAGGAGGACCTGCTGGGCGAGGGACTGCTCAACGCCGGCTACACCCGGCAGCCGGCGGTCGCGTACTTCGAGAAGACCGAGCCCCTGCACGGGCCCGCCGCGGGCCTCCTCGACGACCTCGGGGGCCGCTTCCTGCCGAACGACCTGTGGACCGGGGTCGCCGGGATGGAGAAGGAGAAGGACCTCATCGAGCGCCGGGTCGTCCTGCCGCTCGCCGAGCCCGAGCGGGCCGCGCAGCACGGCGTCCGGCCGCCCCGCGCGATCACGCTCTTCGGCCCGCCCGGCACCGGCAAGACCACCTTCGCCCGCGCCATCGCCTCCCGGCTCGGCTGGCCCTTCGTCGAGCTCTTCCCGTCCCGGCTGGCCGACGAGGGCAACCTGGCGACCGCTCTGCGCGACGCCTTCGCCCGGGTCGCCGAGCTGGAGCGGGTGCTGGTCTTCATCGACGAGGTCGAGGAGATCGCCCCGGTGCGCACCGAGCCGGTCCAGCCGGGCGGCATGCACGGGGTGACGAACGAGCTGCTGAAGCTCATCCCGGGCTTCCGTGAGGGCGACGAGCGGCTGCTGGTGTGCGCCACCAACTCCATCCGCTCGCTGGACCCGGCGTTCCTGCGGCCGGGCCGCTTCGACTACCTGATCCCGATCGGCACCCCGGACGCCGGGGCGCGGGCCGCGATCTGGTCCCGGTACACGGCCGGGCGGCCGGACGTCGACGTGGCGGCGCTGGTGGCGGAGACGGAGCTGTTCACGCCCGCGGACATCGAGCACGCGGCGCGGATCGCGGCGCAGGTGTCGTTCGAGCGGGACCTGGAGGCCGTCGGGAGCCGGTCCGGCGCGCTGCTGCCGCCGCCCGGCGCGAGCACCGAGGACTACCTGGCGGCCGTGGCGCAGTGCCGGCCGACGGTCACCCCGGCGATGACGGGGGAGTTCGAGGCGGACATCACCGCCCACGCGAGGTTCTGAGCAGGACATCACCGCCCACGCCCGCTCCTGAGGAGGAGGCCCCGACTCGCGGGCGTGGGTGCGGCGACCACCCGTTGTGGCCCGCAGCACTCCCCAAAGCACTGCGGGCCTTCCGCGCGTGGTGCGCGCGGAACGGCCGCGTTCCGTTGGGGGTGTGTCGCCGGCTGGAACGCGGCACGACCGGTGCCCACGGGAGGGTTCCGGCGGCCCGCGGAAGGGGGTGCTCCGCGGAACGGGCCGGTGTCCCGTGCGTCTTCGAGTCAACCAGCGCGGGCCCGCCCGCCGCCTCGGCCGTCCGGGCAGACCGGCCCCGGCCGAAGGGACGAGCCCGGTGCCCTGCCGGCCGGCCGTGGGCATGGGTTACGGTCGACCCGAGGGCACGCCGTACGGGCGTGCCGCGCGGGCGCGTCGTCCGGGGGTGCCACAGGCGCCTGTCGCGCGGGCCGGGACACGGGCGGAGGAGCGGGATGGGGTTCGTCGTCTTCATGACGCTGCCGGGGCTCGCCGTGCTGCTCACCGCCATGGCCTTCCTCGACCTGGCGCTCGTGCGCGCCGGACGCGCCGGGCTGCTGCCCTGGCGGTGGAACGGGCGGCAGGGCCAGGTGGCGTCCACCGGCTTCGAGCAGCTGCACGCCAGCTTCTCCCCGGGCAAGCAGAACGAACTCAAGGAACGCCAGAGCGCGTTGGTCATGCGCGACGACGAGGAGGACGGCGCTCCGCCCCGCACCCGGGTCGACCTCGACGGCGGCAGGGCCGTCATCCGCCTCCCGCACGCCTGACCCCGGCCGTCGGTTCTCTCAGACCGCGTAGGTTCCCTCAGACCGTCAGGGCCGCCCGTACCATCACGTCCGCCAGGGCCCGCAGTTCCTCCCTGGTGGGAGCCGGGCGGGTGTGGGCGAGGGCGCCGGCCAGCCGGTCGTACAGCACCCCGTCCGTCCACGCGACCAGCGCCTCCGCCGCCTCCCGCGGCCGCTCCGCGCCCAGGGCGGCGAGCAGGGCGGCCGCGCCGTCGCGCGCGCCGCGGCCCGCCTCGTGGAGCCGCGCCCCGAGTTCCGGGTTCCGCGCCGCCTCCAGGCTCAGCTCGTAGCGGGCCAGTTGCCGTTCGCGGCCCGTGGTCAGCCACCGGTGCAGCACGTCCGCCATCAGGTCCGCGGCCTCCGCGGGCCCCGCCGGCACGGCCGGGGGCGGTGCGCCGTCGCGGGCGTCGAAGTCGGAGAGGTCCAGCTCCGCCAGTCGCTCGAAGCAGGCCCCGAGCAGGGCCGTGCGCGTCCGGAAGTAGTACGAGGTGCTCCCGGCCGGCAGCCCCGCGGCGGTGTCCACCGCGCGGTGCGTCAGCCCCCGCAGCCCCGCGGCCGCCACCGTGGCGATCGCGGCGTCGGCGATGAGCGTGCGGCGGTCGGTGCCGGGCCGGGCGGGGGCGGGACCGTCGGCGGGGCCCCGGGCGGAGGTGGTGGACATGCCCTCACTCTACAGCTGTAGAGTGAGGGCATCGGCCTCTACGGATGTAGAGGATCCGGCGGATTTCCGTGCAACGAGAGGGGAACGGCCATGACCCAGCGGCACGCGGTGGTGGCGGGAGCGGGCATCGGCGGGCTGACGGCCGCGGTGGCCCTGTCCCGAAGGGGTTGGCGGGTCACCGTCCTGGAGCGGGCGGCGGAGCTCTCCGCAGCCGGCGCCGGTATCGTCCTCGCCCCGAACGGCCTGCGCGCCCTGGAGGCCATCGGCGCGCCGGCCGCGGACTGGGCCGGCGACGCGGCCGTCGCCGACATGGGCATCAGGCGCCCCGACGGCCGCTGGCTGAACCGCGGAGACTCCGCCGCGCTCACCGCCCGCTACGGCCGCGCCCCGCTCGCCGTCCACCGGCCCGCCCTCGCCGAGGCGCTCGCCGGCGCCCTGCCCGCGGGCACCGTCCGGTTCGGCGCCGCCGTCACGGAGGTCGCCGGAACCGGCACCGCCCACCCCGTCGTCCGCACCCCGGACGGCGAGCTCACCGCCGACCTGGTCGTGGCCGCCGACGGCATCCACAGCGCGCTGCGCCGCCGGCACTTCCCCGGCCATCCGGGGCTGCACTACAGCGGGGAGGCCGCCTGGCGGACCGTCGTGCCCGGCACCGGCCTCCCCGGCCTGGCCGTCGCCGAGACCTGGGGCCGCGGTGAGCGCTTCGGCGTCGTCCCGCTCGCCGACGGCCAGGTGTACGTGTACGGCACGGCGCTGGCCCCCGAGGGCAGTTCGTACGCCGACCACCGCGCCGAACTGCTCCGCCGCTTCGGCGCCTGGCACGACCCGATCCCCGCACTCCTGGAGCGGACCGACCCGGCGAAGGTGCTCCACCACGACCTGTACGACCTGGCCGCGCCGCTGCCCCGCTTCCACGAGGGACGGCTGGCCTGGCTCGGCGACGCCGCCCACGCCATGACGCCCAATCTGGGCCAGGGCGGCTGCCAGGCCATCGAGGACGCCGTGGTGCTCGCCCGGCTCGTCGGCGACGGCGACGCGCACTCCGACGTGCCGGCCGCGCTGGCCGCGTACACCAGGGCCCGCCACCGGCGCACCAACGCCATCGCCCTGCGCGCCCGTCGCGCCGGCCGGGCCGTGCAGCTCACCCACCCGCTGGCGGCCGCCGCCCGCGACCTGCTGGTCCGCGTGACGCCCGTACGGGTGGCCCACCGTGCGCTCGACGACCTGTTCACCGACGTCACCTTCGCCTGACCGGCGGTCCCCGCTGCGGCTTCCGAGTGATCACACCCGTGCCGCGCGTGAGTTGCGGAACCGGGCGTCCTTAACTAGGGGTGGCTTC
Organism: Streptomyces sp. NPDC101118; assembly: GCF_044759445.1. NCBI lineage: Bacteria > Bacillati > Actinomycetota > Actinomycetes > Kitasatosporales > Streptomycetaceae > Streptomyces > Streptomyces sp. NPDC101118. The sequence goes on from NZ_JBIVZG010000002.1 coordinate 5,275, forward strand.
CCGCCCAACCGGCCGACCGCGCCAGACGGCTGCGCGCCGGTTCACTCACGCACGCAGAGGAACGCTCTTGTCTGCTGCCCGCTCCACGTCCGCCGCGCTGGTCGTCGCGGCCGTGACCGCGACGTGTCTGCTGCCGGCCGCGCCGGCCCTCGCCGATTCCGAGAACATCCGCTTCTCCCAGCCGTACGTGCCCTCGATCGCCCCGGGCAAGACCGGCCGGGTCGTCATCGTGGCCTCCAACGGGGCCGACCCCGCGTACAGCTCCTCCTTCCGGATCATCGCCCCGGAGCACGTGACCTTCCCCGAGTCGGGCATCACCTGGGGCGGGCAGCGCGCAACGGTGCCGTGCGACCGCTCGGCGGACCTGCGCCAGCTCACGTGCAACGCGGCCACCCGCGCCGGGTTCGTGTTCCCGGAGCGGGAGCAGACCCGGCTCGCGGTGGCGGTGAAGGTCGCCGCGGACGCGCCGGAGGGCACGACGCTCGACGGCGGGCAGTGGTCCGTCGACTCCGACGACGAGGTGCCGTACGCGGTCGCCACCCCGGTCACCGGCCCCGAGGGTCCGAAGGGCCCCAAGGGTGACAAGGGCGACAAGGGTGACAAGGGCGAGCACGGCAAGGACGGCAAGCACGGCAAGCACGGGGACAAGGGCAAGCCCGGGCCCCCCGGACCGCAGGGTCCCAAGGGCGACAAGGGCGACAAGGGAGACCAGGGTCCGGCCGGTCCGCAGGGTCCCGGTGGCCCTCAGGGTCCTCAGGGTCCGGCCGGTCCGCAGGGACCGCAAGGTCCGTCGGGTGGTCCGCAGGGTCCGGCCGGCCCGGCCGGTCCGCAGGGTCCGGCCGGTCCGCAGGGACCGCAGGGCCCGTCGGGTGGTCCGCAGGGTCCGGCCGGCCCGGCCGGTCCGCAGGGTCCGGCGGGGCCGAAGGGTGAGAACGGCGTCCAGGGTCCGCAGGGTCCCGCCGGCCCGGCCGGTCCGCAGGGACCGCAGGGTCCGTCGGGTCCGGCGGGCGGTCCGCAGGGTCCCGCCGGCCCCCAGGGTCCGGCTGGTCCGCAGGGCCCCAAGGGCGACAAGGGCAAGGACGGCTACCGCGGCCCGCGCGGCGAGAACGGCCAGCAGGGTCCTGCGGGTCCGCAGGGTCCCCAGGGCAACCCCGGTCCCGCGGGACCGCAGGGCAAGCCGGGACCGCAGGGCCCGAAGGGCGACTGCAAGTGCAAGGGCAAGCACGGCAAGGGCAAGGACCACAAGGGCAAGGACAAGGACAAGGGCAAGGACAAGGGCAAGACGCCCAAGACCAACAAGCTTTCGGCCCGGATCGTGTCCTCTGACGGCTCGCTGAACATCCGCTCCGGCCCGAGCACCGCGCACGCCAAGAGCGGCCGGATCGCCAACGGCACGACGGTCGGCGTCCAGTGCAAGACCAAGAACGGTCAGAGCGTGGACGGCAACAAGGTCTGGTACAAGCTCGCCGACGGCCGTGGCTGGATCTCGGCCCGGTACGCGGAGAACCTCAACAGCATCCCCGTCTGCTGAGTCCCCGCACCCGGCCCCGGCGCGACCCCCGTCGCGCCGGGGCCGGCCCGTGCCCGCCCCGCCCTCAGCCACCGCAGCGGTAGACGAACTCCCCGGCCGCCGTGCGGTGTTCCGGCGTGAGCAGCACCAGCTCCGCCCGCGCCCGGTACACGCCCTCGCCGCGGAACGTCCACAGCAGGTGCAGCCGGGCCTCGCGCTGCCCGCGCGCCACCCGCTCCTCCAGCACGTCCGAGCGCGACCCGTCGTTCCTGACCCAGCGGTACGTGAGCGTCCCCGGCCGGCCGTCGGTCCGCACGACCGCCACCACGTCGGCAGCCGAGTCACAGCCGGGCCCCTCCGCGGCCGTCTGCACCGCCACCGACCGGACCCCGACCGTGGGCCCGTACCGCTGCCAGCCCAGGTACACCAGCACCGCAAGCAGCACCACGGCGGCGAGGGTGTACCGGCGCAGCCCCGCCCAGCGCGACGGGCGCGGCGGCGGTGCGCCGCCGAGCGTGCCGCCGTGCCAGACCTGGGTGGTGCCGATGCCGGGGGACCGCTGTCCCGCCCCGGCCGTCACCCCGGGCCCGAAGCGCAGCACCGAGCCCTCCACCCGGTCCGGGACCACCTCCGGCACCGGTACGGGCACCGTCACGTCCCCGTCCCCGTCCCCGTCCGTGCCGCCGGGCACCCGGGGCTCCCGTACCGTCGTCGCGTGCCCGTCCGGCACCGGGCCGTCGAACCAGTGGCTGCCCAGCACCGTCGCGCTGTACTCCGCCTCGGCCGCCGGCTCCGGCTCGGGCGCGTAGGGAATCCGCGGATCGTTCATCGGGACTCCTTCGTGGATACCCCGGCCTTCAGGCCGGGGAGGAAACGAAGCACCCGCGGAGCGGGGCAGGGAAGGCCGGTTCGCCCGCTGGGCGGAACGGCGTTGTCAGTGGCGGCCGGCAGGTTGCGTGCGTGCATCTGCGGTACACCTTCCGGATCGATCCCACTGCGGGTCAGCGTCTTGCGCTGGCCCGTACGTTCGGCTGCGCCCGGGTGGTCTTCAACGATGCGCTGGCCGCCCGTAAGGCCGCCTGGAAGGCGGACCGGTCGAAGATTCCAACGGGAACTCTGGCGAAGCGGGTGATCACCGACGCGAAGCGCACGCCCGAGCGGGCATGGCTCGCGGAGGTGTCCGTGGACGCGCTCCAGTCCTCTCTCCGGGACCTCGACAGCGCCTACGCGAACTTCTTCGCGTCGGTGTCGGGGAAGCGGCCCGGTCGTCGTATGGGTCTGCCGGTGTTCAAGTCGAAGAAGGACAGCCGGCAGTCGGTCCGGTTCTCGAAGAACGGGTTCCGGCTGCGGGACAACGGACGGCTGAACCTCGCGAAGATCGGTGACGTGCGCGTGCGCTGGTCCCGTCCCCTGCCCGCTGCCCCGTCCAGCGTGACCGTGGTCAAGGACCCCTCGGGCCGGTACTTCGCCTCGTTCGTGGTGGACGTCGAGCCCGAGACACTCCCGCCGGTGGAGGCCGAGGTCGGCATCGACCTGGGCCTGACCCACTACGCCGTCCTGTCCGACGGCACTGTGATCGACAACCCCCGCTTCCTGCGCCGTGCGCGCACCCGCCTTGCGAAGTCCGTCCACGATGCAGCCTGGGGCATGTTCCGCCGCGTCCTGGAGGAGAAGGCCGCCTGGTACGGCCGGCACGTCGGGGTGGTGTCGCGCTGGCTGCCCTCCTCCCAGACGTGTTCGGTGTGTTGGGTGGTGGGCGGGAGGAAGCCGCTGCACGTGCGCACCTGGCGGTGCGAGGGCTGCGGTACCGAGCATGATCGTGACCTCAATGCGTCGCGTGTGATCCTCGCCGCCGGACGGGCGGAGAGGCTAAACGCCCCTGGAGGCCCGGTAAGACCCGGAGTGGAGATCCCACGCCAGGCACGGCCCGTCGAACGGGGAACCCACCCGAAGGCCCAGCCGGTCACCACCGGCAGCCAGGCGGGAAACCCCACCCGTTGAGGCGGGGAGGACGTCAAGTGATCGTGCACCGCCTGATGAAGACCTGCTGGACGGAGGACCCGTTGTCGGCGGCCGGCCGGGTCGTGGCGCGCACGCCCCAGTAGCAGCCGCCGCCGGTGAAGGTGTGCGTGACGGTCAGCGCGGACCCCTCGTACGGGAAGGACTGCGAGCCCTCGGAGGCGCCCAGGTGGCCCTGCTCGTCGCTGGTGAACCACTCGACGGTGACGGTCACCGCCCCCTCGCCCTCGGTCTTGACCGCCACCTTCGCCTCGCCGGTGCCCACCCCGGTCTGCCGGAAGGAGGAGACCCCCACCGCCCGGACGTACACCGTCGGCGCGGGCGGCTCGGTGGTCGGCGGCGGCGTGGTGGGCGGCGGGTCCGTCCAGGTCGGGGTCGGCGTCGTGGTCGGCCAGGCCGTGGCCGTGCTCGGGGTGACCGTGGGCCAGGTGGTGGCGGTGGCCGTCGGGTACGGGGCCGGCGAGGTCGTGGTAGCCCCGGGCGAGGCGCTCGGCGATGCCTCGACGGAGGGGGACGGGGAGGGCGAGGGCCCCGGCGAGCCGGTCGGCCCGGGGGCCGTCGTGCCCGGGGAGGCACTGGTCGTCGCGAACACGCTGACCGCCTCGCGGCCGTGGGGCTCGCCGCCGGCCGCCTGCGAGGCGAACACCAGCACCGCGCCCGTCACCAGCGACAGCCCGGCCGCCAGCCAGCCGCGCCGGCCCGGCTGCCACGCCCCCAGCGAACTCCCGTCGCCGCCCAGCGAGGTCTCGGCCAGTGCCGTCGTGCCGACCGCCGGCGGACCGCCCGCCGAGGGGAACAGCAGCGGCAGCAGCGCCGCCACCGCGGCCAGCCTGCGCTGTCCGCGCCGCTCCCAGTCCGGCCCGTACGCCGCCCCGGCGACCGCCTCCAGCTCGGCCACGAACTCCTCGGCGTCCCCGGGCCGTTCCCCGGGCGCCTTGGCCAGTCCCCGCCGGATCAGCGGGCGTACCGGCTCGGGAGCCTCCTCCTCGGGCACGGGCGCCTCGATGTGCTGGAGGGCCAGCTCCGCGAAGTTCTCCCCGCGGAACGGCTTGCGCCCGGTCAGGCACTCGAAGAACACGGCCGTGGCCGCGTACACGTCCGCCGCGGGGGAAGCCGGCTGCCCCTGCCACTGTTCGGGCGCCATGTACGCGGGCGTGCCCGCCACCCCGGGCGTGCTGCCCCGGCCCGCCGCGATGCCGAAGTCCACCAGCTTCGACGAGCCGTCGGCCGCCACCAGCACGTTCTCCGGCTTGTAGTCGCGGTGCACCACACCGGCCCGGTGCGCGGCCGCCAGGCCCAGCAGCGAGCCCTTCAGCACCACCAGCGCGGGCTCGGGATCGGTCCGGCCCTCCTGGGCCAGCAGCGCGCGCAGCGCGATCCCGTCGACCAGCTCCATCACGATGGCGGCGCCGCCGGGCGCCTCCACGTACTCGTACAGGCCCACCACGTACGGCGACCGCAGGCCGCCCAGCAGCCGCGCCTCCGCCCGGAACTCCCGTACGAAGGCGGGGTCCCGGCGGAACCGCTCGCTGAGGTACTTCACCGCGACCGGGGTGCCGGTCGTGTCGTGCACGGCCAGCACCACGCGGCCGCTGCCGCCGGAACCCAGCTCCCTGGTCTCCGTGTACCCGGGGACCGTCCACCCGTCCATCGCGCCCCCTGCCGTGGCGTCTGCCGTGTCGGACACCTCACCAGACACGATTTCCGCCACGGCCGGTTCCAACCCGTGACCGGCCCGCGGCGGGAGCGCACGCGCACCGCCCCGCCGCGGGCCCGGGGGAGTCAGCCGGAGGCGGGCGCCACCCGGTCGTGGGTCCCGATCATCGCGTGCAGCCGGTCCGCCGCCGCCCGGCCGAACACGGGATCGTTGATGTGGGTGTCGTAGTCGAAGCACTCGGCCGCGCTGTCGCGGAGCCCCTCCCGCAGCGCCCCGAACAGTGCCTGGTCGGCGCGCGGATCGTGGTACGGGCCGCCCGGCGCGCCCAGCGTCGACAGCCCCCGCAGCGGCACGCACACCGCCGTGGGCCCGGTCGCCGCACGCAGCTTCGCCGCCACCCGGCGGCCCAGCTCCGCGCATTCCGCCTCGGTGGTCCTGATCACGGTGATCGACGGGTTGTGCACCCGCACCCGCCGGTAGCGCACCCGCTCCGGCAGGGTGTCCAGGGGCCCGAACTTCACCATGTCCAGCGCCCCCAGGCTCACCACCTGCGGGGTGCCGCACCGCCCGGCCGCGCTGAGCCGGTCGGGGCCGGCCGTCAGCACCCCGCCGCACAGGTCGTCGGCGAGTTCGCTGAGCGTCAGGTCCAGCACCCCGGCGAACAGGCCCTGGCCGGCGAGGTGCTCCAGCGTGCGGCCGCCCGCGCCGCTGGTGTGGAAGACCAGCACCTCGTAGCCCAGTTCGGTCAGCCGCTCGCGGGCCGCGTCCACACCGGGGGTGGTCACCCCCGCCATGCTCGCCGCGACCAGCGGCCGGCCGTCGCCCAGATCGGCCGTGTCCACCGCGCGGGAGGACTCGGCGAAGCCGCGGGCCATCCCGGCGATCGCGTCCGCCGCGTTCGCCAGCACCGGGGCCGAGACCGAATTGATGCCCGCGATGTCCACGACGCTGTACATCATCGTGATGTCCGTTGCTCCGACGTACGCCGAGACGTCCCCCGACGCCATCGACGACACCATCAGCTTCGGCACCCCGAGGGGCAGCGCCCGCATCGCCCGTGAGGCGATGGAGGTGCCCCCGCTGCCACCGATGGCCAGCACTCCGTGCAGCCGGCCCTCGGCGTGCAGCCTCAAGACCGTCGCGGCGGCGCCGCGGGCCATGGCGGTCACGGCCTCCCCCCGGTCACCGGCCGCCCGCAGCTCCGTCAGGTCCACTCCCGCGGCCCGGGCCACCTCGGCCCGGGGCACGTCCGCCGGCACCCGGGGTTCCCCCATCACCCCCGCGTCGACCACTACCGTCTCCACGCCGGTGCGCCGCAGCCGCTCGCGCAACCAGCCGTACTCCACGCCCTTGGTGTCCAGTGTTCCCACCAGCACGACGATCGTCATATTTGTAATGTTCACGAGGGTGTGCTGGTTGACACGTCACGGTCGGGTCACCGAACGGTCAATCCTCTGCCAGGTGGGTGAGGGTTTCAGCCAGTCGGTCGAGGAACGCACCCTGAGCCGCGACGAGCTTCCCGCGGGCCTCCTCGCGGGGGAACCAGGCCGCCCGGTCGATCTCCGGGAAGTCCTCGTACCGGCCCGAGAAGGGCGGCCACTCCATCCGGAAGGTGCCCGGCCGCACGGCCGCCGGATCCAGCTCCGCCTCCACCGCCCAGACCGTCACGATCTTGCGGTTGGCCTGGGTCACCTCGCCGAGCTCCAGGTACTCGCCCTCCGGCGGTGCCAGCCCCAGTTCCTCCTCGAACTCCCGGCGGGCCGCGTCCCAGGCGGTCTCCTCCGGGCCGTACTCGCCCTTGGGGATCGACCAGGCCCGCGCGTCCCGGTCGGCGTAGTAGGGACCGCCCATGTGCCCGAGCAGTACGTCGAATCCGGTCGGGTCCCCACCGGTCCTGCGGAAGAGCAGCAGTCCGGCACTGCGTTTCGGCGTCATGGCCCCATGGTGCCCGGCGGCCCGCAGGGCCCGCCCGGTGTCCGCGGGAAACCGCCCGGGCGGCGTCAGTGCCCGTGCGGGCCCTCGCGGTGGACCGGACCGTGCGGCGCGGCGCAGTGCGGGCCGCCGTCCGCCGCGCCGGCGAGCCCCACGCTGAGCAGCTCCTCCGCCGCGTGGTCCACCTGGAGGGTGGTGTGGCCGATTCCGTACTCCTCCCGGAGCAGCCGCTCCAGGTCGCGGCGTACCGCGTGGCAGTCGCCCGCGGGCTCGACGAGGATGTGCGCGGACAGCGCGGCCTCGCCGGAGGTGATCGTCCAGATGTGCAGGTCGTGCACCTCGGTGACCGGTGCCAGCCCGACCAGCCGGTCGCCGACCGCGTCCGGGTCGAGGTGCGCCGGGGCGGCCTCCAGGAAGATCCGCCCGGACTCGCGCACCAGCCCGTACCCGGCCTTGACCATCAGCGCCACCACCACGAGCGTGGCGATCGCGTCGGCCTGCACGAAGCCGGTGAGCAGCACGACCAGGCCCGCCACGGCCGTGCCGATGAAGGCGAACAGGTCGTTCAGGATGTGCTGGTAGGCGCCCTCGACGTTGAGCGAGGTGCGGTTCGCCTTCGAGATGCACCAAGCCGCCGCCACGTTCACGGCGATGCCCGCGAGCGCCGTCACCAGGACCAGACCGCCGTGCACCTCGGGCGGGTCGAGCAGCCGCCGTACGGCCTCGTAGCCGAGCCAGGCCGCGAGCAGCAGCAGGGTGAGGCCGTTGGCCTGGGCGGAGAGTATCTCCGCGCGCTTCAGCCCGTACGTGAACCCGCCGCGGGCCGGCCGGGCCGCCAGCCGCATCGCGATCAGCGCGAGCACGATCGAGGCGGCGTCGGTCAGCATGTGCGCGGCGTCGGACAGCAGCGCCAGCGAGCGGGCGAACACGGCCACGACGACCTCGACGGCCATGAACGTGCCGATGAGGGTGAGCGCCAGGGTCAGCCAGCGCCGGTCGGCGTTCTCGGCCACCCCGTGGGAGTGCCCGCCGTGACCGTGCCCTCCGTGACCTTGCCCTCCGTGATCGTGACGGTGACCGGGACCGGCGTGGCCGTCCTCGCGGCCGTCCGCGGCGTCGCGTGCGTGGTCGTGCCCGTCTGCGTGCGCGTGGTCGTGTGCGCCCATGAGGTCCCCCGGTTCGGTTCTCGTACCCGTGTGCGTCTGCCCTCGACCCGTGCAGTGAAGCGCACCGCCGCCACGAAGGCAAAGGCTGCACCGGTGACCGTTGTCATTACCTATAAGAGCCCTCTGACCTGCGACGATGCCAGCCCGAAAGGATCGTGGGAAAATCCAGTCATGGTTGAGCGTCCCGGCGCGCCGACTGCGCCCGAGCTCGTTCTCGAGACCGACGGGGGCTCCACCGTCATGAGCCCCGGCCGGACCTATCACGTCGGCAGGGACCCGCTCAGCGAGATCTTCCTCGACGACGCGCGCGTCTCCTGGCACCACGCGGTCCTGCGCCCCGACGGCGACCACTGGACCCTGGAGGACGAGCACAGCACCAACGGCACCTACGCCGACGGCCGCCGCGTCCACGAGTGGGGCGTCGGCCCCGGCAGCGTCATCCGCTTCGGCAGCGCCGAGGACGGGCCCCGCGCCGTGCTGTCCGCCGCACCACCGGCCCCACCCGGCCGGGGCGCCGCGCTGTCCGCCGTCGCCAACCCGCGGATGACCGGCACCTTCCGGGCACCCAGCTCCGTCCGCCCGCTGCCGCAGACCACCGTCCGGATCGGCCGCGCCCCCGACAACGACCTGCTCATCGACGACCTCGTCGTCTCCCGGCACCACGCAGAACTGCGCGCCCTGCCCGAGGGCGGCCACGAGATCATCGACCTCGGCAGCCACAACGGCACCTTCCTCAACGGCGCCCTCGTCCACCACGCCGTCGTCGGCCCCGGAGACATCGTCGGCATCGGCCACTCCGCCTTCTGCCTCGTCGACGGCCAGCTCCAGGAGTACGTCGACACCGGCGAGGTCTCCCTCGACGTCCAGGACCTCGCAGTCGCCGTCGACAACGGCCGCAAGGTCCTCCTCGACCACGTGTCCTTCCCGGTCGGCGAGAAGTGCCTGCTCGCCGTGGTCGGCCCCAGCGGCGCCGGCAAGTCCACGCTGCTCGGCGCCCTCACCGGGCTCCGCCCCGCCGACCAGGGCACCGTCCTCTACGACGGCCGCGACCTCTACCGCGACTACGCCGAGCTCCGCAGCCGCATCGGCCTCGTGCCCCAGGACGACATCCTGCACGCCCAGCTCACCGTCCGCCGGGCCCTGGCCTACGCCGCCGAGCTCCGCTTCCCGCAGGACACCGACCCGGCCGAACGCGAGGCCCGGGTCACCGAGGTCATCCACGAACTCGGCCTCACCCAGCGCGTCGACCAGCCCATCCACAGCCTCTCCGGCGGCCAGCGCAAGCGCGTCTCCGTCGCGCTGGAACTGCTGACCAAGCCCTCCCTGCTCTTCCTCGACGAACCCACCTCCGGCCTCGACCCCGGCATGGACCGCTCCGTGATGCACATGCTGCGCGGACTCGCGGACGACGGCCGCACCGTCATCGTCGTCACCCACAGCGTGCTCAGCCTCGACGTGTGCGACCGGCTGCTGGTCCTCGCGCCGGGGGGCCGCATCGCGTACTACGGGCCGCCCGGAGACACCCTGGAGTTCTTCGGCTTCACCCAGTGGCCCGAGGCCTTCGAAGCCTTCGAGACCCAGCAGGACCGCGACTGGGCGGGGGAGTACCGGGCCTCGTCCCACCACCGCCAGTACGTCGCCGACGCCGGCGGACAGCCCCGCCAGGCAGGCCTCCCCGGCCCCGACGGCACCCCCGGCACCCCGGCGCCGCCCGCCGCGCCCCCGCCCAAGGCGCAGAGCTGGGGCTCCCAGCTCGGCACCCTGGTCCGCCGCTACGCCGCCGCCCTCAGCGCCGACCGCACCTTCCTGATCATCATGATCGCCCTGCCGTTCGTGATGGGCGCCATGGCCCGCGCCCTCGCCGGCAGCGCCCTCACCCAGGAGACGGCACTGAACGCGCTGCTCATCCTGTGCGTGGGCGGCGTCCTCACCGGCGCCGCCAACGCCGTACGGGAACTGGTCAAGGAACGCACCATCTACCAGCGCGAGAGAGCCGTCGGCCTCTCCCGCTCCGCCTACCTGATGTCCAAGGTCGTGGTGCTCGGCACCATCACGGTCGTCCAGGCCGTCGTCCTCACCCTCGTGGCCCTGCTCGGCGTGAACCTCAACGCCCCGGGTGGCAAGGGCGTCCTGCTGCCCCCGCTGCCCGAGATCGCCTTCGCCGTCGCCCTGCTCTCCTTCACCGCCATGATGCTCGGCCTCCTCGTCTCCGCCCTGGTGCGCAAGGAGGAGGTCACCATGCCGCTGCTGGTGCTGCTGGCCATCGTGCAGGTGGTCTTCTGCGGGGCGCTGCTCAAACTGCACGGCGTCCCCGGCATCGAACAGCTCGCCTGGCTCATCCCCTCCCGGTGGGCGCTCGGCGCGATGGCCGGCACCATCGAGCTGGAGCGGATCGTGCCCGGCCCGATCAGCACCGACCCCCTCTTCGACCACGAGACGGGCACCTGGCTGCTGTGCGCCGGGATGCTCGTGGCCCTGTCCGTGCTCTTCGGCGTCCTGGTCGCGCGGCTGCTGCGCCGCCACGAGCCCGCCATCATGCGGAAGTAGCCCTCCATGACCGGATACGACGACGCGTACGCCCCGGACTTCCGCCCCACGCACGTGGTCCCCCAGGAGGGCCTGCCCGCCTGGGAGGCCCCGGACGTGTCCCGGCCCACCGAACCGCTCGACCCGTTCCTGCCGGTGCAGCTCCTGGCCCGGCGCGGCGAATGGGGGCAGATCCTGTGCGCCAACGGCTGGAGCGCCTGGGTCGACGGCCGGCTCCTGGTCGCCGTACCCCAGGCGCCGCCGACCGGCGGCCGGCCCCTCTCGCGCACCGAGAACCCCCAGCCGCTGCTCGACCGCAGCGCCGAGGCCCTCGAACGCTACCGGCGCGCCGCCGCCGACCTCGCCGCCGGCCGCACCGACGCGGAGGGCTTCCGGCGGGCCACCCGCGGCCTGCGCACCGGGATCGTCGTCGACGGCGAGGACGTGTGGGTGTACGACGACTCGGCCGGCCGGTGGATGTACGGCGAGGGCAGCCGGCTGACCACCTACGCCGCCGCCGGACCGGGGGAGCGGCTCTCCGGAGCCACCCCCGAGACCCCGCCCGCCGCCGGAACACCGCCCCCGGCGGCCCCGCCCGCACCCGGAGCCCCGCCCGCCGCCACCCCGGCACCGGAGCGGGGCGGCTCCGAGGACGAGACCCGCCCCGCCCCCTCCCTCGGCCACGAGCCCACCCGGGTGACCGGCGTGCCCGACGGCCCCGGTGACCGGTGATGGCGCAGGACCCCGACCCCGGACTCCCCAGCGGCCGGGCCTCCGACCTGCGAGGCCGGCAGATCGCCGGCTACCGCGTCGAGGCGGAGATCGGCCGCGGCGGCATGGCGGTGGTCTACCGGGCCCGGGACCTGCGCCTGGAACGCACGGTCGCCCTCAAGCTGCTCGCCCCCGAACTGGCCCGCAACGACACCTTCCGGCAGCGCTTCGCCCACGAGTCACGGGTCGCGGCCGCCATCGACCACCCGCACATCGTGCCGGTCTTCGAGGCGGGCGAGACCGAGGGCGTGCTCTTCATCGCCATGCGCTTCGTCTCCGGCCAGGACCTGCGCCACCTGCTGGACGGCACCGGCCCGCTGCCCCTCAAGACCGCGACCCGCATCGCCGCCCAGGTGGCCTCCGCCCTCGACGCCGCCCACGACCACGACCTGGTCCACCGCGACGTCAAACCCGGCAACATCCTGGTCGCCGAGGGCACCGACAGTGACCACCCCGAGCACGTCTACCTCACCGACTTCGGCCTGACGAAGAAGTCCCTCTCCCTGACCGGATTCACCAGCGTCGGGCAGTTCGTCGGCACCCTCGACTACGTCGCCCCCGAGCAGATCTCGGGCAAGCCGACGGACGGGCGCTGCGACGTCTACAGCCTGGCCTGCGTGGTGTACGAGACCCTCACCGGCGGCCCGCCCTTCCAGCGGGACGACGACCTGGCCCTGCTGTGGGCCCACCAGTACGACCCGCCGCCGCCGGTCTCGTCCCACCGCTCGGACCTCCCGCACGCGGTGGACGAGGTCCTCGCCAAGGCCCTGGCCAAGTCGCCCGAGGACCGTTACGACACCTGCCTGGGCTTCATCACCGCCCTGCGGCTGGCCGGCGCGGCCGTCGAGCCCGCGGCGCCCCCGCCGTCCGCCGAGCCCCCGGTCGCCGGCGAACCGGCCCCCGGGCCGCCCCAGCCGCCCCCGCCCTGGGCCCTGCCGGTCTTCCGGTCTCCGGCGCGCTCCTAGGACCCCCGTCCCGGGGGCCTGGCCGGGGCCTCGCCGTGGTGGCGGAGGCGGGGGGCGAGCAGGCCGGCGAGGAATCCGGCGGCCGCGCCCCACAGCAGCGCCACGCCGACGTTCCGCCAGAACAGCGGGCTCAGCTCCACCCGGCCGCCGAGACCGTCCACGTCACCGATGCCGAGCAGCGAGAGGCCGAAGCGCGCCTCGACGTTCCCCAGCAGCGACACGGCCAGCGCGGCCAGGGCCAGCGCCACGCCGAAGCGCAGGGCGTGCTGCCAGGGGCGGACGCGGGCGGAGGAACGTACGGCCGTCAGCACGGCGGCGCCCAGCACCAGGACCGCGGCGACCACCAGCAGCCACCAGGCCCGGCCGTCGTACTCGGTGAGCGTGCCGAGGTCGACGCGGGAGACGTCCGGGGTGCGCAGCACGTCGTCCAGGATCTGCGGCATCGGCAGCCCGAACGGACCCTGCACCTGACCCTCCCACGCGCCGCCCAGCCCCACGGTGAACCCGAGCCAGGCGATGTTCGGCAGGCCCAGCAGGATCACGGCGAAGGTCTCGGCGACGTGCCCCCGGGTGGCGGCGACCACCAGCCCGATGACCAGGGCGACCAGCACGTACGCGAGGAGCAGCAGGACCGTGGCGGAGGCGGCCGGCCGCACGGCCTCGTGGAAGCGCACCAGCCGGGCCGGCAGCGGGGCCCGCGGGGACACCAGCAGGGCCAGGACCAGCAGGCCCAGGATCCACAGCAGCCCGAAGCCGAGGGTGGCGCCCATGTCGGCCCGGAAGCCCACGGACGGGGAGGCGTCCAGGAGTTCGCCGAGCTCGCCCAGGGGGTTGTCGCCCACGTCGATGCCGAAGGTCTGCCGGGCCAGGGCCGCGCACCCGGCGAGGGCCAGCAGCCATAGCAGGACCAGCTGTGCGCCGCGCAGCCCCAGCTCGCCGGCGGTGGCGACGGCGCGGTGCCGCAGCGGGCGGACGAAGCAGTACCCGGCGGCGAGTGCGCCCGCCAGGGTGACGGAGAGGGGGAGTACGACGATCGAGGCGTCGGCGTCGGCGAGGAACCCGGCACCGCCGGACACCTCCACGGAACCGCCGGCCGCCATCACGACCACGGCCGCGACCACCCGGGGGAAGGCGCCCTCGGGGAGGTCGGCGGCGCCGGCCGCCCAGAGGCCGAGCGAGGCGGTGACGATCATCGCGGCGAAGCCGGCGACCACCGCGAGGAGCGCGTCGCGCCAGCCGTGCACGGCGGCCGCGCGGGTGGCGGCCCCCTGGGAGTTCGCTGCCGTCCGGCTCACCCTGCCACCGTAAGCACCCCGGGGTCGGCCCGCCCGTCGAGGCGGGCCGCGGTGCGGCTGCGCGGCGCGGAGAGCGCGAGAGCCGGACATCGCTGCCCCGCACCACGCTCCCGGTTCACGGCCGCCCGCCGTGGGGTCCGCCGGGCGGAATTCTGGGCGGGTCATGCGCGGGCCAGAACGCCGGGAGGGCTCGGGTCCGGCACGGACCGCCTGCCGGCATGGGGAAAGGCACGCCGCGGCCTCTGGGGACGGGACGTCCGGCACCTGCTGGGCCGAGAGGTCCGCTGAGCGGAACTGTGGCCAGGTCATCTGCGGGCGCAGACGCCGGGAGGGTTCGGATCCGGCATGAATCGCGCCATCGGCATGGCGGAACAGCGTCGCGGCCTCCCGACCCGCGGCAGCCGGCGCCCGCTGGGCTGTGTGGTCCGTTGAGCGGGATTGTGGGCAGGTGATCCGCGGGTCCAGACGCCGGGAGGGCTCGGACCCCAGCCTGAACCGGCCACCAGTACAGGGAAATCAACGCCGCGGCCTCCCGGCGCGAGGGGATCGGCACCTACCGGGCCGTGAGATCCGCGGAGCGGAACTGTCGACCGGTCATCTGCGGGTCCAGACGCCGGGAGGGCTCGGACCGGCATGATTCGCCCGCCGGCATGACGAAAAGCACGCCGCAGCCTCCCGGCACGAGGCCTCCGGCACCTGCCTGGCCGTGAGGTCCGCTGAGCGGAACTGTGGGCAGGTGATCCGCGGGTGCAGACGCCGGCAGGGTTCGGACCGGCATGATTCGCCCGCCGGCATGGCGAAAAGCATGCCGCGGCCTCCCGGCACGAGGCCTCCGGCACCTACCGGGCCGTGAGATCCGCTGAGCGGAACTGTCGACAGGTGATCCGCGGGTCCAGACGCCCGGAGGGCTCGGGCCCGGCACTGATGGCAGTGTGGGCTCCCTGATCAGCCCCGGACGGCCTGGCGGCCGCCGTGACGGCGGGAGCGCGTAGCGATCTGTGGCGGCTTATGAAGGGGCACAGACGGGCCGGAGGCCGCTGAGACTGCTGGTGGGCCTACGGACGCTGTCGCGTCCGCCCCTTGGGGCGGGGGCTCTCGTCTTGGTGCGGGGAATCGCACCCGGCACCGTCAGGCCTGAGGTGTCCCCCCCAGACCGGCCAGCACCCAAAGCCCCCGAACACGGAGGGGCCGCGGGGCCTGTGCCTAGATGCCGCCCGGCGTGGGGTTGTCCGCCGACCGAGGGTTTCCGGACCGGGGCGGGCCCTCAAGGGCGCTGCGCGTCGCTGCGCGATGACCCTTCGGGTCACCCTTGACCGCCCACCCCGGTCCGGAAGGCAAAATCCCTCGGCGGACAACCCCCGAAAAACGCCCCGGAGGAACACAAGCCACCCACCACACTCAGAGCCCTTGCCCGGCGTCGGGGGAGGAAGCATCCCACCAGACGGCAGCACGACCTCCGCCCACCAACGCTCCCGCCCAGCCCCCGCCCCACGGGGCGCGCACCCCCGTCCGTAGGCCCACCAGCCGTCTCAGCGGCCTCCGGGCCGTCCGTGCCCGTTCATAAGCCGCCACCGATCGCTACGCGCTCCCGTCGTCTCGGCGGCCGACAGGCCGTCCGGGGCTGATCATGCCGCCGGCACTGCCGAAGCAGCCAGGTCCGAGCCCTCCCGGCGTCTGCACCCGCGGATGACCTGCCGACAATTCCGCTCAGCGGATCTCACGGCCCGGTAGGTGCCGACTGCCTCGTGCCGGGAGGTCGCGGCATGCTTTTCGCCGTGCCGGCGGGCGAATCATGCCGGTCCGAGCCCTCCCGGCGTCTGAGCCCGCGGATGACCTGTCGACAGTTCCGCTCCGCGGATCTCACGGCCCGGTAGGTGCCGATTCCCTTGTGCCGGGAGGCTGCGGCGTGCTTTTCGTCATGCTGGCGGGCGATTCGTGCCGGTCCGAGCCCTGCCGGCGTCTCGACCCGCGGATGACCTGTCGACAGTTCCGCTCCGCGGATCTCACGGCCCGGTAGGTGCCGATTCCCTTGTGCCGGGAGGTCGCGGCGTGCTTTTCGCCGTGCCGGCGGGCGAGTCATGCCGGTCCGAGCCCTCCCGGCGTCTGCACCCGCGGATGACCTGCCCGCAGTTCCGCTCAGCGGATCTCACGGCCCGGTGGGTGCCGAATCCCTCGTGTCGGGAGGTTGTGGCGTGGCTTCGCCGTGCCCGGGGCTGGTCGGTGCCGGTCAGAGCTCTGCCGTCGGTGCTGCGCGTCGGTCTCCGGCTTTGCGGCTCGTTGCGCGGGGCGCGGACCTGCAGGACTTGCGGCCGTCCGGGTGGCGTACAGAATGGTCCGCAGGAGTGAAGAAGTCCGGTTTGTCCCCCCTGGGGGCCCGTCTCGAAGACCGAATCCTCCGCCTGGGAAGAAGAGCCCGTGACCACACAACCCTCCGGCAGGCCGTCTTCCGGCCGCCCCTCAGGTCCCCCTTCAGGTCCGCTCTCCGGACCCTCCCAAGGGGGAGCCGCCACGCCTCCTCCCGGTACCCCGCCCGGACCACCCCCCTCGGGCCCTTCCGGGCCGTCCGGCCCGTCCGGCGGCGGGCCCGGCGCGCCCGGTGGTGGGGAACCCGGGGGGAAGCCCTGGTGGAAGTCGGTGCCGCGGATCGCCACCGCCGCCGTCGCCGTGGTCGCGGCGGCCGTGCTGGCGATCGTGCTGACCCGTCCCGACGGCGGCGGGGGCGACACCCCGCAGGCCAGCGGCGAGGTCTTCCTGGAGCCCGCGGCCTCGACCGGCGAGGCGCCCTTCACCGACTCCACGGCCCAGGGCTCCGTCATCCCGGAGTCCCAGGGCACGCAGACCACGCAGCCCGCGTCCCCGACCGCCACCGGCCAGACCGCGGCCACCCGCAGTGTCAGCGGCTCCGCACCCGGTCTCTACGGCGGCACCCAGAACGTGGCCGCCTGCGACGTGGAGAAGCAGATCACCTCCCTCACCTCGCAGCCCCCGAAGAACGCGGCCTTCGCCTCCGCCCTCGGCATCCAGTCCTCGGACGTCCCCGACTACCTGCGCTCCCTCACCCCGCTCCAGCTGCGCAGCGACACCCGGGTGACCAACCACGGTTACGAGAACGGCGAGGCCACCGCCTACCAGGCCGTGCTCCAGGCCGGCACCGCCGTGCTCGTCGACGACCGCGGCGTGCCCCGGGTGCGCTGCGCCTGCGGCAACCCGCTCGGTCAGCCGGTGCCGCTCCAGGCCGACCCGAAGCGGTACGGCGAGCCCTGGGCCGCGTACCAGCCGCAGAAGGTCGTCGTGATCGCGCCGTCCACCACCGTGGTCTACAAGTTCGTGATCTACGACCACAAGGACCGCAAGTGGTTCGAGCGGGAGCACGGCGGACACGGCAAGCACGACCGTCCGGTCCCGCCGCCGAAGCCGTCCCCGATCGTCACGCCGACGAGCCCCTCGCCGTCTGTGTCGCCGTCCGTGTCCCCTTCGGTCTCCCCGTCGGTCTCGCCGTCGGTGTCGCCCTCGGAGTCCACGTCCGGCTACCCGTCCGGGTCGACCTCCGTCTCGTCGCCCCCGACGCCCACGCCCAAGCCGTGCCCGTCCCTCGAAGGCACCGTCATCGTGACCCCGTCGCTGAAGCCCGGGGAGACGCCGCCGACGCCCTGTCCGCCGCTGAAGCCGCCGCCGGGCGAGACGACGCCGGCCTCGCCCGACTCGCCCGCCCCCTACTCGGAGACCCCGGCGCAGTCATCGGCGCCCGCGCCGCCGGCCGAGCAGCGGCCCCTGTCGCAGCCGCCGGCTCCGGCATCCACCTCCACCCCGCCGGCCCCGCCGAGCTCCTCCGTCCCGGCACCCGCCGAGCAGCCCGGCTACTGAACCACTGAGGAGGGCCCGGGGAGCCCCGGAGGCCAAGCGCCGGCCTCCGGGGCTCCCCCGCGTGTGCGGGAGGCCCCGGGCGGAGGCTTCCCCGGACGCCCCTACGCCGTGCCGCCCTCGACGTGTGCCGCCACGTCCGCCAGGTCCTTCTCGATGGCCTTGGCCACCGCCCGCCGGCCCAGCCCGCCCAGCAGGCGCGCGACCAGCGGCATCCGGTGCCCCTCCTGCGGCCGGGCGGAGAAGATCATCCGGATGTTGGTCCGGCCCGGCCCCGTCTCCGTCAGCACGAACTCCGACACGTAGTGCATCCCCGAGTTGTCCGCCTCGGCCACGTAGCGGGTGGGCGCGTCACAGGCCGTCACCCACATCTCCTCGGTGGCCTGCTTGCCGAACATCCGCCGGGTCTCCCGCCATCGGGTGCCCACGCCGAAGGGGCCCGGCGTGAGCACCTCCACGCCCTCCACGCCGCTCAGCCGGGCCGGCATGGCCTCCAGGTCGGTCATGGCCCGCCAGACGCGCTCCAGCGGTG
Organism: Streptomyces sp. NPDC101118; assembly: GCF_044759445.1. Lineage (NCBI taxonomy): Bacteria > Bacillati > Actinomycetota > Actinomycetes > Kitasatosporales > Streptomycetaceae > Streptomyces > Streptomyces sp. NPDC101118. The sequence continues at coordinate 23,509 of NZ_JBIVZG010000002.1, forward strand.
CGTGGACCTGCCGGTCCACCGAGACTTGAGGGTTTCCCATGAACCGGATTGTCACCCTCCGTTCGGTCCCCCGCGCGGCGCCGATCGGTGAGACAGTGGCTGCATGGCCGAAAGGGGACTGCCCCGGACCGCCGCGCCGGCACCGGACGAGTGGCCCGCCCGGCCGGAACAGAGCCTCGCGCTCACCGGTCTGGGCACCTTCGACTGGAACCTCGACAGCGGACAGATGCACCTCGATCCCACCGCCCTCGAGGTGTTCGACCTGCGCCCGTACGAGTGGGGCGGCACCGCCGGCTCCCTGCGCCAGCGCATCCCGCCCGGCGAGGACGCCCGGCTCGACGCCCGCATCGCCCAGGCGCTCAAGAACGGCCGTGCCGAGTACGGGGCCTACTTCCGCATCCGGCTCCGCAACGGCAGCCCCCGCTGGACCCACACGCAGGGCCACATCCTGCGGCACGCCGACGGCCGCCCGTTCCGCATCATCGGCATCGTGCGGGACGCCTCGCTCGACCCACGCCACCCGGGCGCCGGCCCGGAGCTGGACGAGGGCCGGCGCCGGATGACCGGGGTCGTCGAGCGCACCACCGCGATCCTCGCCCACGCCCGTACGGTCAACGACGTCACCGACATCCTCAAGGACCCCGAGGCCCTGGGGCACCTGGGCGCGGTCAGCGTGATGCTGGGCGTCGTCGACGGCGGCCGGATCCACCTCGTGGCCGAAGGGCAGCTCGGCTCGTACGTGCCGGAGATCGAGTACACCCGGATCGACGCCGATTTCCCGATGAGCGAGGCGGTGCGCACCATGCGGCCGGTGCTGATCACCTCGCGGGAGGAGTTCCAGGCCCGCTTCCCGATGCTGTGGCCGTACATCGCGCCGCTGGAGGTGCGCAGCGGCGCCTACCTGCCGTTGATCGCCCAGGGCCGGCCGGTCGGCGCGCTGGGGCTGTTGTACGTGCGCGACGGCGACTTCACCGCCGAGGAGCGGAACCTGCTGGTCGCGCTGAGCAGCGGCATCGCGCAGAGCCTCCAGCGCGCGATCCTCTTCGAACAGGAACACGACCTCGCCGAGGGACTCCAGCGGGCCATGCTGCCGCGCAGCATCCCGACCGTGCCGGGCGCGCAGATCGCCGTACGCTACCGGGCGGCCCGGATGGGCCGGAACATCGGCGGTGACTGGTACGACGTGATCCCGCTGCCGGACGGCCGCGTCGGCGTGATGATCGGGGACGTGGAGGGCCACGACACGGACGCCGCCGCCGTGATGGGCCAGTTGCGGATCGTCCTGCGCGCGTACGTCACCGAGGGCCACACCCCGGGCACCGCGATGGCCCGCGCCTCCGCCTTCCTGCGCGAACTCGACACCGAACGCTTCGCCACGTGCACGTACGCGGAGGCCGACCTGAACACGGGCCTGCTCCAGCTGGTCCGCGCCGGACACCTGGACCCGGTGGTGCGGCGCGGCGACGGCAGCTGCCACCGCGTCGTGGTGGCCGGCGGTCTGCCGCTGGGCCTGGCGCACAAGGAGGGCCGGCCCGCCGGCGGCGGCTACCCGGTGACCGCGCTCGAACTCCACCCCGGCGAAACGCTGCTGCTCTGCACCGACGGGCTGATCGAACGCCCCGGCCTCGACCCGGACGTCGGCATGCGGGAGTTCATGGCCGCCGTGCGCGACGGGCCCACGGACCTGGAGGAGCTGGCGGACCGGGTCTCCGACCTGGTCGGCGACGCCGGCGGCGGGGACGACATGGCCCTGCTCCTGCTGCGCCGGCACGGCACCGCGGGCCCGCGCGGCGGCGGCCCGCTGCGCCAGCACCTGACGCCCGGGGACGCGGACGCCCCGGCCAGCGCCCGGCACCTGATCCGGGCCGCGGCAGCCGCCTGGGGTGCCTGGGAACGCGCCGACGAGATCGAGCTGGCCGCCGACGAGCTGATGACCAACGCCCTGGTCCACACCGACGGCGGCGGCACGGTGACCCTCCGGCTGACCGCCGAGGGCCGCATCCGGGTGGAGGTGGAGGACACCTCCAGCGCGCTGCCGCGCCGCCGCGAGGCCGACGACTTCGCCGTGTCCGGGCGCGGGCTGATGCTCGTCGACGGCCTGTCGGACGCGTGGGGCGTGGAACCGCGGGGCGGCGGCAAGTGCGTGTGGTGCGAGTTCGCCGTACCGGCCGCCGGATAGCCCCGGCTGACGCCGGCTCAGACCGCGGCGACGGGCCCCTCGGTGGCCTTGCGGTGCTGCATGGCCGTCAGCTTCCTTACGAAGCGCAGCCCCCGACGTACACCGCCCACCAGGCGTTACCGGCGCGGCCGACACGCGGCGGTAGTGGCCGCCGGGGTCGAACTGGGTGCTGGCGCCCCAGATGCCGACGGCGTTCCGGTACGGCAGCGGAGGGCCCGGACGCGCGGTGGGCGCGGCCGGGCCCGGTCAGGGGAGGCGGCGGGACGGGTGCCGGATCAGCACTCGCCTCGCCAGCGGACCGCGGTCAGGGTGATGTTGTCCCAGTTGACCTTGTACTCGCCGGGACCGGGGTTGTAGTGCATGCACGCGGTGTAGGCGCCGGTGCGCCAGCGGTAGGACTGGTCCACGTGGTCCGCCCCGGCGTCGGGGAGGCCGTTGTTGAAGGTCGACTTGACGTTCGGGATCGACCCCGACCAGTTGCCCCAGGTCTTCAGCAGCAGCGTCCCGGACTGGTCGTATCCGGAGTACGCGCAGAAGTAGCCCTTGGGACAGCCGGGCGGGTCCCCCTCGGCGGAGGCCGACGGGGCGGTTGCCATGACACCGGCGAACGCGGCGGTGGCCGCGAGGACGCCGAGGACACGAGTGCGCACGATGAAGTTCCCCCTTCTTGTGCGGCGTGCTCGGTCGAGCGCCTTCGACGCTAGCGGGGCCCGTGAGCGCTTTTCAGGGGTTCGCGGACGAATGGCCGAAGCCACCCCAGGTGGGGTTTTGCGCTCTTGTGTCCCCGGCCGCCGGGCGTTCCAAGGGGTACGCCGTGCCGCGGCCGCGCCGTTACAGCGTGACCAGCGTGACCTCGGTGGCCTTCACGCTGGTCCACACGTCCGTGCCCTCCACCAGGCCCAGTTCGGCCGCCGCGGCCGGGGTGACCTCGGCGACCAGGTCCGGCGCCTCGGCCGAGGTGACCAGCACGCGCAGCCTGCTGCCCACCGCGGTGACCTCGCGGACCGTGCCGGACCAGACGTTGCGGGGGCTGCCCCCGGGCTTCTCGCGGTGCACGGAGACGGCCTCCGGCGCGATGATCGCCAGCGCCCGGCCGCCCTCCGGCGCCCCGTCGGCGACGATGAGCCGGCCGCCGCCCTCCAGGGCCAGGCCGTCGCCGCCGAAGGTGCCGGGCCAGGCGTTGCGGCCGAGCATCCGGGCCACCCAGGGCGACCTGGGGTGCCGGGTGACCTCGGGCGGCGGCGCGTCCTGGAGGGCCCGGCCGCCGTCGAGTACGAGGACCCGGTCGGCCAGCGAAACCGCCTCCACCGGGTCGTGCGTGACGATCAGGCAGACGCCGCCGAAGCCGTCCAGGTGCGTGCGCAGCATGTGCCGGACGTGGGCCCGCGTGGTCTGGTCGAGGGCGGCCAGCGGCTCGTCGAGCAGCAGCAGCCGCGGCCGGGCGGCCAGCGCCCGGGCCAGGGCCACCCGCTGTGCCTGCCCGCCGGACAGCTGGGCGGGCTTGCGGTGGGCCAGGTGACCGACGCCGAGCCGGTCGAGCCAGGCCTGCGCGGCCTTCCGGGCCCCTGCCCGTGGCACACCGCGGGCGCGCAGCCCGTACGCGGTGTTGGCCAGCGCGGTCAGGTGCGGGAAGAGGGCGCCGTCCTGCGGCACCCAGGCCACGCCGCGCCGGTGCGGCGGCAGCGCGGTGACGTCGGTGTCGCCCAGGCGCAGGACGGCGTGGGCGCGGGGGGTGAGGCCCAGCAGGGCCCGCAGCAGCGTGGTCTTGCCGGCGCCGTTCTCGCCGACCACCGCGATGGTGGTGCCCGGATCCGCGTCCAGGGTCAGCCGGTTGAAGCCGGTGACCTCGGCGTGCAGGGGCCAGGATCCGTCGGACTCCGGTACGGGTACGGGCGCGGGCATGGGCGCCGCGACGGGCCGGTCGCCCGCGCCCGCTCCGGAAACGGAAACGGGAACGGGAACGGCAGCGGCAGCGGGAGACTCCGGCTCCTCCGCCGCCACCCGCTCCCCGGCCCGGCCCGCGAGCGGCGTTCCGGTCCAGCGGCCGCGCAGCGCGATCAGCACCGCCATCGCGATGGCGAGCAGCAGCAGGGACAGGGAGGTCGCCGCCTCCGGCCGGTCCTGCAGCAGCAGGTACACCTGGAGCGGGAGGGTCTGGGTGGTGCCGGGCAGGTTGCCCGCGAAGGTGATGGTCGCGCCGAACTCGCCGAGCGCGCGGGCCCAGGTGAGCGCGGCACCGGCGACCAGGCCGGGCGCCACCATGGGGAGGGTGACCGTGAAGAAGACCCGTACCGGCGAGGCGCCGAGGGAGGCGGCGGTCTCCTCGTAACTCACGCGGAGACCGCCGAGCGCGCCCTCCAGGCTGATGACGAGGAAGGGCATCGCGACGAAGGTGGCCGCGACCACCGCGCCCGAGGTGTGGAACGGGAGGGTCACCCCGAAGGTGTCCTCCAGCCAGGGCCCCAGCAGGCCGCGCCGGCCGAAGCCGAGCAGCAGGGCCACACCGCCCACCGTCGGCGGCAGCACCATCGGCAGCAGGACCAGCGAGCGCACCACCGCCTTGCCCGGGAAGTCCACCCGCGCCAGCAGCCAGGCCAGCGGCACGCCCAGGAGCAGCGACAGCAGCAGCGCCCAGAAGGAGACCAGCAGCGACAGCTTGAGGGCCTCGACCACGCCGGGGCTGCTCAGGTGCGCGCCGAGCTCGTCCCACTCGGTGCGGACCAGGATGCCGATCAGCGGCAGCAGCAGGAACGCCACGGCCAGCAGGGCGGGCAGCGCCAGGGCCAGCGGGGCACGGGGGCGGCCCGGGGTGCGGGTGCGGAGGGGGCTCATGCGTCGGGGTCGTTCCTGGTCGGCGCCGGGGGCGGGGGGACGTACGGGGGCAGCGTAGGCACACGGCGGGCCTGCCCGTCCCCCCGTCCGGGCAGACCCGCTCCCCCCTCCTCGGGACTACGGCTTCTGGAAGCCCGCGTCCTGGAGGATCTTCTGCGCCTCGGGGGAGCTCAGCCACGCGACGAACGCGGCGGCGGCCTCGGCGTTCCCGGAGCCCTTCAGCGTGGCGGCCGGGTACGAGGCCACGGCGTTCTGGTCGTCCGGGATCTCGACGGCGTCGACCTTGTCCGCGGCGGAGGTCACGTCCGTCTTGTAGACCAGACCGGCGTCGGCCTCGCCGAGCTCGACCTTGCTCAGCACGGCGCGGACGTTCGGCTCCTGCGAGACCGGCTTCACGACGATCTTCTGCGCGTCGAGGATCTTCTTGCTGTAGCGGCCGACCGGCACCTCCGGCGCGGCCAGCACGACCTTCAGCTTGGTGTCGGCGAGGTCCTTCAGGGCGCCCACCTTGTGCGGGTTGCCCTTGCCCGTGGCGATGACCAGGCGGTTCTTGGCGATGACGGCCGGCGTGCCGGTCTCCGCCTTCAGGCCGTCCATCGTCTTGGTGTCGGCGGTGACCAGGGCGTCGGCCGGGGCGCCCTGCTTGACCTGCGCGGCCAGCTCCTGCGAGCCGGCGAAGGAGAAGGTGATCTGCGTGCCCGGGTGGGACTTCTCGTAGGCCGCCTTGGCCTTCTCGAAGACGTTCGTCAGCGAGGACGCGGCGAGGACGGTGAGCTTCGCGCCCTTCGCCCCGGCCGACGGGGAAGCGGCGGAGTCCTTCGCGGCGTCCTTCTTGTCGTCACTTCCGCAGGCGCTGAGCGGCAGGATCAGCGCGGCGCTGAGCAGGGCGGCGGCGGCACGGCGGCGGTTCATCGGGGACATGAGGGTGGCTCCTCGGGGGTTGCGGCCGGTGCGTGCCGGTCCGCGCAGCGGGTGAACCCCGCCGGTGACGGGCGGCGCGGGCTCTTCTGATCGAGCGGGTGGTACGGCGTGTCGCCGCACCTGCGACAAGGTAGGGGGATCTTCACCGCATTTGCAATTCTGTCTTGAAGTTGTACATGGCAGATGCTGTCCACTTGGTTAATCCCACGAAGACCGGGGCGATCCGGGCTAGAGTCGCCGCATGTCCGCACAGACCTCCTCCGCCGCCCCCGACCAGGGCGGCACCGCGCGCGTCGACGCCTGGATCTGGTCCGTACGCCTGACGAAGACCCGGTCCGCCGCGGCCTCCGCCTGCCGGGCCGGCCACGTCAGGGTCAACGGTGACCGGGCCAAGCCCGCCCAGACCGTGAAGCCGGGCGACGAGGTCCGGCTCTTCCACGAGGGCCGTGAGCGCATCGTGATCGTCCAGCGCGTGATCACCAAGCGGGTGGGCGCGCCGGTCGCCGCCGAATGCCTCATCGACAAGAGCCCGCCGCCCCCGACCCGGGTCGAGGCCGGCGCGACGGGCCTGCGCGACCGCGGCGCCGGCCGCCCCACCAAGCGCGAGCGCCGCGACCTCGACCAGCTCCGCGGGCGTTAGGCACGTCGCCAGGCCCGTGGGCAGCGGGCGGCCCGTACGACAAGAGCCCGGCACCCTCTCGGGAGGGGGCCGGGCTCCGTTCGTCGGCGGGGGAGCGGTCAGATCTTCCGGTACGTGTACGCCTCGGCCGCCGAGGCGGCCACCGCCTCGACGCCGGCGCCGGCCGAGGCCGTGACGACCGCCGAGACCGCGCCTTCGACGAACGGCGCGTCCACCAGCACGGTCCCCTCGGGCAGTTCGCCCTCCTCGGCCAGCAGGGCCTTGACGGTCAGTACGGAGCTGCCGAGGTCGGCCAGCAGTGCGACGCCCGCCCCGCGGTCCACCGACCGGGCGGCGGCCACGATCAGTTCCGCGCTCGTGCCCAGGCCGCCGTCCAGCGTGCCGCCCGCGGTGGCCAGCGGTACCGGCGGACCGCCCGCCGCGAGCCCCCGGGCCAGCTCCGCCACCGATTCGGCCACCCGCGCGCTGTGCGAGACCAGCACGATCCCGACCTGTGCCTCGGTGTTCACGCGCCGCCCTCCCCGTCCCCGGCCGTCTCGGCGGCGTCGGCCAGTGCCCCCAGCAGCAGTGCGGAGGAGGTGGCCCCGGGGTCCTGGTGTCCGATGCTCCGCTCGCCCAGGTAGCTGGCCCGGCCCTTGCGGGCCTGGAGGGGGACGGTCGCCAGCGCGCCGTTCTCCGCCGCGTTCCCGGCGGCCCGGTACGAGGTGCTCAGCGCGGCCACCCCGGGCACCAGCGCGTCCAGCATGGTCTTGTCGCCCGGCGCGGCTCCGCCCAGCTGGGCCACCGCGCCCACCCCGGCGTACAGGGCCTTCCGCACCTCCTCGTCGGAGACCTCCGCGGCCTCCCCGAGCTCCTTGCCGGCGCGCCGCAGCAGCGTGCCGTACAGCGGTCCCGACGCGCCGCCCACGGTGGAGATCAGGGTGCGTCCGGCGAGCTGCAGCACCGCACCCGGCCGGTCCGGCCGTTCCGACTCCAGCGCGGCCGTCACGGCCGTGAACCCGCGCAGGAGGTTGCTGCCGTGGTCGGCGTCGCCGATGGGCGAGTCGAGCTCGGTCAGCCGGTCCGCCTCCCGCTCCACGGCCGCCGCCGTCGCCGCCATCCAGCGGCGGAAGAACTCCGCGTCGCGCACCCGGCCTCCTCCGTCGTCCTTCGTCGCCGCCCAGCCTACGGACTCGGGCCGCTCACCGCCCCCAGCGCAGCGCCGGGGTGGACACCGGCGCGTCCCACAGCCGCAGCAGCTCCTCGTCGACCGCGCACAGGGTGACCGAACAGCCCGCCATGTCCAGGGCGGTGACGTAGTTGCCGACCAGGGTGCGGGCCACCGGCACGCCGCGCTCCCCGAGCACCCGCTGCACCTCCGCGTTGAACCCGTACAGCTCCAGCAGGGGGGTGGCGCCCATGCCGTTGACGAGGGCGATCACCGGCCCGCGCGGCTCGAGGTCGTCCAGGACGGCGTGCACGGCGAAGTCCGCGATCTCGCCCGAGGTCATCATCGGCCGCCGCTCCCGGCCGGGCTCGCCGTGGATGCCGACGCCCAGCTCCAGTTCCCCCGCGGGGAGTTCGAAGGTGGGGCTGCCCTTGGCGGGCGTGGTGCAGGGGGACAGCGCCACGCCGAAGCTGCCGGAGCCTTCGTTGACCCGGCGGGCGACGGCCGCGACGTGGTCGAGCGGCGCGCCCTCCTCGGCCGCCGCGCCGGCGATCTTCTCGACGAACAGGGTGGCGCCCGTGCCGCGCCGGCCGGCGGTGTACAGGCTGTCGGTGACGGCCACGTCGTCGTTGACGAGCACCCGCTGGACCCGGATTCCCTCCTCCTCGGCGAGCTCGGCGGCCATCTCGAAGTTCAGCACGTCGCCGGTGTAGTTCTTGACGACGAACAGCACGCCCTCCCCGCTGTCCACGGCCGCCGCTGCCCGCACCATCTGGTCCGGCACCGGCGAGGTGAACACCTCTCCGGGGCAGGCCGCCGCCAGCATGCCGGGCCCCACGAACCCGGCGTGCAGCGGCTCGTGCCCCGAGCCCCCGCCGGAGACGAGCGCCACCCGCCCCGCCACGGGCGCGTCGCGGCGCACCACCAGCCTGCGCTCGACGTCCACGGTGAGCTCGGGGTGCGCGGCGGCCATGCCGCGCAGCGCGTCGGCGACGACGGTCTCCGGAACGTTGATCAGCATCCTCATGGGTTCCTCCTGAGAGACTGGCTGAACGCTTCGCGGCGCAAGTCGCAAGTATGGCGCGGGACAGGGCCTAAAGGTGTCAGGCGGATCGGGGCCGGACGGCCCCGGGCCGTCTCCTTCGGATCACCTCACCGACCGGACCGTCCGGCGGTCGGGCCGGCGTGAGGCGGTGGAGGCGGAACTCGCCGGCATGACCCGGAACCGGCCTGATCCGCCGGAACCGGCCTGATCCGAAAGACACGGTCTAGCTGTATTGGCCCGCAGGGTTGTTGACGCGGGTGATGGGTGGGTGTCCGCCGAGGGCGGTGTGGCAGCGGTGGTGGTTGTAGGTGTGGAGGAAGTCTGCCAGGGCCCTGGTCCGTTCGTCGTTGGATCGGTAGGGCCGCTGGTAGGCCCACTCCTCGGCGAGGGTGCGGTTGAAGCGTTCGACCTTGCCGTTGGTCTGGGGCCGGTAGGGGCGGATCTTCTTGTGGGCGATGCCGGCCGCCGTCAGGGTCTGGGTGAACAGCTTGGACTTGTAGCAGGAGCCGTTGTCGGTCAGCACCCGTTCGACGGTGATCTGGTGGGCGGTGAAGAAGGCCTGGGCCCGTTGCCAGAAGGCGATGGCGGTGTGCTGGCGTTCGTCGGGGAGGACTTCGCTGTAGGCCAGGCGGGAGTGGTCGTCGACGGCGGAGTGGATGAAGGAGTAGCCGATCACCGGCTTGCAGCTCTTGCGCTCGGTCGTGGTGGCCTGGCGGTTGCGGTCGCCGGCGGATCTGCCGACAGCTCGCCAGCCGCCGCCGTCGGGGATGTTCCCGAGCTTCTTGATGTCGACGTGGATCAGCTCGCCGGGCCGGGCTCGTTCGTAGCGGCGGATCATCCGGCCGGTCGGGCGGTCCGGTGGACCGTCGAGGCCGGCAGGCCCACGATCGGGCCGATCCGCGCGGGGCCGAGTTTGCGTTCGGTCCGCAGGCGGCAGACCCGCCTCTCGACCGCCGCGGATGTCCGGTGCGGGGTCGCGTGGGGGCGGCTGGAGCGGTCGTGCAGCCCTGCATCGCCCTCGGCGCGCCAGCGGCGGACCCATTTGTGTGCGGTGGGGCGGGATATGCCCATCTCCGCGGCCACGTGCGCGACCGGTCGGCCGGACAAGACGCGTTCGACCAGGATCCGCCTGCCGTGAACGGTCAGCCGGGCATTACGGTGGGACACGAAGACCTCCGTGCGGTGTAGTCCTAGACACCTCCACCACACCGGAGGTCTTCGCCATGATCAAGACCCGGGACCTGTTAACAACGCTCGTGCTCAATACATCTAGCCCAGGGCGAGCCACCGGAGGCCGAGCCGTTCGACCTGTCCGGCTTCCGCCTCGTCGAGGGGCTCCCGGCCGGTGGCCTTGCGCAGGAAACGCGTGCGGCTCCACCCCAGTTCCCTGGTGGCCGCGGCGTACTCCGTGCCGAGGAGCAACTCCGCGACGGCGTCACCGGCAGCCGGAGTGAGCCAGGGCTCGTGACCGAGTGCGTCGGCGAGGTCGAGACCGTGGACGGCGACTTCGACCACGCGGGTGAGGAGGAACTCGGACAGGAGCATGGCGTCACCATGGCGTGTCCGTACCGAGCGGCCGGCCGGCTGGTCGCGGCACAGCCGGTCGACGTTCCGCCACGTCGAGGCGAAGTCCTCGGCGATTCCACGGCCGTCGGCCGCCCGGCCCGCACGGTCCTGGGCCAGCGAGATCCGGGTGCCGTTGGTACGGGGTGAGAAGCGGTCGTCCGGCCGGTAGTACCCGGCCGCGGAGACCGCGGCCTCACCCGGCGCAGGTGCCGGAGCGCCCAGCATGCCCGGGAGCCAGTCGATCACGACGCACACGTGCCCGAGGAGGCCGCGGACGGTCCAGGGGGCGCAGCGTGTCGGAAGGTCCCACTCGGCCGGGGCCAGCCCTGCCACCGCATCGGTCAGGGCCTCCGATTCCAGGCGGAAGGCTTCGAGCACTAGTTCTCGGTCCACGGCGGTGCCGGTCCCCGTTCTCGTCGGAAGGTCCTGCGGGTTTCGTCCGACTGCGGACACGCGCTCCGGCGGGGTGCCGGTTGCGTCAGTCGGGAGAAAGATCGTCACGACGGGTGCCGCGCCGCCGGAGGGGCGGGACCGGATGCGGCACCGCCGCCGTCCCCTGGGGAGGGGGCGGCGGCGGGCCGGCGTGCGCGGGGCGTGGTGCGTCGTGGTCAGCAGATCCCGCGGGCGTAGTCGTACGTGGCCGTGGCGGCGGAGTACCGCCACTGCGGGGCCAGCAGGTCCGTGCGCAGCTGGGCCGCGGCCCGCGGGCTCTCGACGATGTAGCCGAAGTCCTGCAGCCAGGACGGGTAGAGGTTCTTCGAGCCGATGTAGAAGGCCGAGTCGTCGACCGAGACCAGCTTGTGGTGCTGGGCGTACGGGCGGCCGTCCGCCCAGCGCGGTGCGTCCGAGGCGCGGAAGGTCGCCAGCTGGAGGTTGGCGCACATCGCGGCGCGTGCGGCGGGCTCCCCGCCGGGCAGCAGCGCGAGCCGGCCGCGCAGCGCGTCGCTGACCTCGGACAGCGACTTGATCTGCGAGTAGCCGTCGCTGCCGACGGCGCCCCGGTTCGCCGGGTCGCTGACCACGATGCGGACCTTCACGCCCGCGGCCAGCTTGGCGGCGAGGGTGTCGTACAGGCGGATGTCGTAGCGCGGGAGCGGCGGGCAGGTGGCGTTGACGTCCTGCTGGGAGATCTCGACGTGGCTGCGGGCGCTCGCGACGAGCGCGCGCAGGGCGCTCTCCTCCGGGTTGACCGTGTCGTAGTCGCGGTCGGCGTTGGTGTTGTCGTGCAGGCCGACCGTGCACTTGGTGTCCGGCGCGGTGGGCAGCGTGGGCCGGAACGTCGAGGCCGGGTCCACGGACTTGATGCCGACGCCGAGGCCGCCGACCGCGATGACCGGTACGTCGCCCTCGCTCCCGGCGGAGGCGGTACGGGAGGCCGCCCCCAGCGTCGGCATGCAGCCGGCGCCGTTGGTCGAGGCGAACCAGACGCTCATGAAGTTGGACTTGTTCTGGCAGGTCCAGGCCCACAGGGTGTCGAGGTAGCGGCTCGCGGAGCCGGCCGCGGGGCCGGTGAGGGCCAGGTCGACGTCGGCCACCGGGTGGGTGGTGTCGAGGTAGTCGTCCTTCCAGCTGTTGATCCCGCCGGTGATCACGGAGCGGCCGTCGACCACCACCAGCTTGGAGTGGTTCCAGGAGAAGGCCGTCTTGGACGTGGTCATCGAGGCGACGTTGAGGGTGACGGACGGGGCCGCCGCGCCCAGGTCGGCCACCAGCTCGTCGCGGTACTTCGAGGGCACCACGTTGGCGTGGTACAGCGGCGCGGCACCGACCATGATCCGGACGACCGGCTTGTTGCCCTTGGCCACCGAGGCCTTCAGGCCCGCGACGATCGCCTCCTTGAAGGCGCCGTTGGGGAAGGGGGCCAGGGTCGATATGTCGACGGTGCGCGTGGCGGCGGCGATGTTCTCCGTCGTCTTCGCCAGCAGCCGCCGGGTGCCCGGGCGGTCGGCGCACGTGGCGTCGCCCCAGCAGCCGGGCGTCTGGAGCAGCCAGTCCGCGCCGTCGGGGGCGGAGGAGTCCAGGCGGTTGCCCGCGGTGCGCTCCCAGACCTGGCCCTCCAGGCCGGGGGAGACCTGGCGCAGCACCTGCTCGATGCCGTCGAGGTAGGGGGTGGGGGTGCCGGAGTCGGCGGCGGCCGGGTGCGCCGGGAGGGCGAGAGCGGTGGCGAGGGAGAGGGCGGTGACCGCGGTGCGGGCGGCGGGGGCGGTGCGGCGGAGCCGTTGGGCAGCCAATGGAGCTTCCTTGCGTGAGGGGTTTCCGGGCGCGCGCGAAGGCCGCCCGGCAAGATCGAACACCGGAAGCTACCAGTGGGTAGGAACGGTTCCGAAAGGCTCCGAAAGGTTTCGGCCATCCCGCATTTCCCCTGCGTACGGCCCGGGTTCGGACGGCGGCGGCGAAGGGGGCGGGGTCGCGCCGGCCCTCACGCACGTGCCGCACCGAGTCTGGCTGAAGCACTGAATCAGTGCTTCAATCCTTCGTATGCCCTACCGCAGGACCCCCGCCGTCCAGGCCCGCCTCGACGCACGCCGCGACCAGGTGCTCGAAGCCGCCGTCCGCCTGCTCTCCCGGGAGGGGTACGCCGGCTGCTCCGTCGCAGCCATCGCGGCCGAAACCGGCATCTCCACCGGCAGCGTCTACCAGTCCTTCTCCGGCAAGTCCGAGCTGGCCACCGCCCTCTTCCGGACCCTGGCCGCCCGTGAGGTCGAGGCGGTCGCCCAGGCCGCCACCCGGCCCGGCACCGCCGCCGAACGCACCGCCGCGGCCGTGGAGACCTTCGCCACCCGAGCCCTGGCCGCGCCCCGCCGTGCCTTCGCGCTGCTCGCCGAGCCCGTTGACCCGGCCGTCGACACCGAGCGCCTGGTCTTCCGCCGCGCCTTCCGCGACGTGTACGCCGGCCTGGTCGCCGAGGGCGTCGCCTCCGGCGAACTCCCGCCCCAGTCACCCGAACTGACCGCCGCCGCCCTCGTCGGTGCCGTCGCCGAGGCCCTCGTCGGCCCCCTCGCCGACGGCGACGCCGCGGCCGGGGAGCTCGTACCCGCCCTGCTCACCTTCACCCAGCGCGCCCTTGGAGGACACGTTGCCCAGCACGCATGAGGTCACCAACCAGGTCCCCCCGCACCACGGGTACGACGCCGCCGCCGACCCCGCGCTCGTCGAGGCCCTGCACCGCGAGGGCGCCGGCTGGGCCGCCGGCGAGGTCCACGAGCTGGGCGTGCTCGCCGGCTCCCAGGAGGCCGCCGAGTGGGGCCGCCTCGCCAACGAGAACACGCCCGTGCTGCGCACCCACGACCGCTACGGCCACCGCGTCGACGAGGTCGAGTTCCACCCGTACTGGCACGAGCTGATGGACGTCGCCGTCGGCCACGGCCTGCACGCCGCCCCCTGGCAGGAGGCCGGCCCCGGCGCCCACGTCGCCCGCGCCGCCAAGTTCTACGTGTGGGGCCAGGCCGAGGCCGGCCACTCCTGCCCCGTCTCGATGACCTACGCGGCCGTGCCCGCCCTGCGCACCACGCCCGAACTCGCCTCCTGGCTGGAGCCGCTGCTCGCCTCCCGCACCTACGACTTCGGGCTGCGCGACCCCCGCACCAAGCGGGGGCTCATCGCCGGCATGTCGATGACCGAGAAGCAGGGCGGCTCCGACGTACGGGCCAACACCACCACGGCCGTGCCCGCCGGCGACGGCACGTACCGGCTCACCGGCCACAAGTGGTTCACCTCGGCCCCCATGTCGGACGTGTTCCTCACCCTCGCCCAGGCGCCCGGCGGCCTGTCCTGCTTCCTCCTGCCGCGCGTGCTGCCCGACGGCACCCTCAACGCCCTGCGCCTGCAGCGCCTCAAGGACAAGCTGGGCAACAAGTCGAACGCCTCCGCCGAGATCGAGTACGAGCAGGCGTACGGGCTGCTCGTCGGCGAGGAGGGCAGGGGCGTCGCCACCATCATCGAGATGGTCAACATGACCCGGCTCGACTGCGCGCTCGGCGGCGCCTCCGGCATGCGCCTGGGCCTGGTCCGCGCGGTCCACCACGCCACGCACCGCCGCGCCTTCGGCAGGGCCCTCGTCGACCAGCCGCTGATGCGCAACGTGCTCGCCGACCTCGCCCTGGAGTCCGAGGCCGCCACCACCGTCGCGCTGCGGCTGGCCGGCGCCACCGACCGGGCCGTCGCCGGAGACGAGGGCGAGGCGCTCTTCCGCCGCCTCGGGCTCGCCGTCACCAAGTACTGGATCTGCAAGCGCGCCCCGATGCACGCGGCCGAGGCGCTGGAATGCTTCGGCGGCAACGGCTACATCGAGGACTCGGGCATGCCCCGCCTCTACCGCGAGGCGCCGCTCTCCTCGATCTGGGAGGGCTCCGGGAACGTCGCCGCGCTCGACACGCTGCGGGCGATGGGCCGGTCGCCCGAGTCCGTGGAGGCCTTCTTCGGCGAGGTCGAGCTGGCCGCGGGCGCCGACCGGCACCTCGACACCGCGGTGGCGGAGCTGCGCAAGGAGCTCGCCGACCCGGCCGGGGCCGAGTACCGGGCCCGCCGGATCACCGAGTCCATGGCGCTGGTCCTCCAGGGCTCCCTGCTCCAGCGGCACGCGCCGGCCGCGGTCGCCGACGCCTTCTGCGCCGGCCGTCTCGGCGGCGACCACGGCGGAGCCTTCGGCACCCTGCCGCCCGGCGTCGACACCGGCACCCTCATCGACCGCTCGCGGACGATCCCGGCCTGATCCCGGGGTGGGGCCCGCCTCCCGTGGGCGGGCCCGCACCCCGCACCCTCATATGGCGCCGCGCCAGCCGCCGGTGGCCGCGCCGCGCTTCTCGATGAACGTACGGAACGCCTCCAGGTCCACCCTGATCCGGCGCGGCACCACGCCCAGCAGGGCCGCGGTCCGCTCCGCCGGCCCCGAGGGGTTGAAGTCCAGCTGCACCACCAGCCGGCAGGCCGCGTCGCCCAGCGGGTGGAAGGTCACCGAACCCGAGTGGCTGACCTCCCCGCCGACCGTCGCCCAGGCCACCCGCTCGTCCGGGCTCTGCTGGGTGATCCGCGCGTCGAAGGTCCGCCGGACGCCCTGGAGGTCGACCACCCAGCGGGTGAGGTCCGGGGCCCGCTGCGTCACGCTCTCCACGCCCGGCATGAAGAGGGGGAACTCCGCGAACTGCGTCCACTGGTCGTAGGCGGTGCGGACGGGCACGGCGACCTCCACCGCCACCAGCACGTGTGCCATGCCCCCCGGCTGCCCGGCCGGCGGGCACGTAAACGGTGCCGGGCCGGGCAGGGGCGGGAGGACACGGAGGACGCGGGCGAGAGGAGTGGTGACGATGAAGGGTCTCGACGGCATGCGGGTGGCGTTCCTCAGCGCCCCCGAGGGCGTGGAGCAGGTCGAGCTGACCGAACCGTGGCGGGCGGTCGCCGAAGCGGGCGGCCGGCCGGAGCTGCTCTCCACCGAGAGCGGACGGGTGCAGGCCTTCCACCACCTGGACCGGGCCGACACCTTCCCGGTCGACGCGCTGGTGGCGGAGAGCTCCGCCGAGCACTACGACGCCCTGGTCCTCCCGGGCGGCGTGGCCAACCCCGACTTCCTGCGCACGGACCGGCACGCCGTCGGGTTCGCCCGGCACTTCTTCGGCCTCGGCAGGCCGGTCGCGGCCATCTGCCACGCGCCCTGGCTGCTGGTCGAGGCGGACGTCGTCCGCGGCCGCACCCTCACCTCCTGGCCGAGCCTGCGCACGGACATCCGCAACGCGGGCGGCACCTGGAAGGACGAGGAGGCGGTCGTCTGCCACGCGGCCGCCGGCCCGCTGGTCACCAGCCGCAAGCCGCAGGACCTGGACGCCTTCTGCGCGGCGTTCCTCGCCGAATTCGGTGCGGCCCAACGGGGCCCGATGGCCGCCTGACGCCCCGCGCGTCCGGTCGCGCGGTCCCCCCGGCCCGCCCTCCGCGTCGTCGGATCGGGCGGCTTCCGGGCGGGCCGGTGCCGGGCGGACCTGTCCCCGTACCCCGCCCCGCCGTGCCTCCGGTCACCCGCCGCGGGCCCCCGGGCACGTCCGAGGGGTAAAACCGCGGGCGGAGTGACCCGGTGGGTTGGTTACGATGGCGGCGGCCGCCCGACACGGCCCGTCACCCCCTTATGCGAAATGGAGCATCCCAGGATGGCTCGACACTTGGTCACCAGCGCGCTTCCCTACATCAACGGGATCAAGCACCTGGGCAACATGGTCGGGTCGATGCTTCCCGCTGACGTCTACTCGCGGTACCTGCGCCAGCGCGGCCACGACGTGCTGTACATCTGCGCCACCGACGAGCACGGCACCCCCGCCGAGCTGGCCGCCAAGGAGGCCGGTCTGTCGGTCGCCGAGTTCTGCGCCCAGGCCCACGACGCGCAGAAGGCCGTCTACGAGGGCTTCCGGCTCTCCTTCGACCACTTCGGCCGGAGCTCCTCGGAGCAGAACCGCGAGATCACCCAGCACTTCGCCCGCCAGCTGCACGCGAACGGGTTCATCGAGGAGCGGGCGATCCGCCAGGTCTACTCGCCCGTCGACGGCCGCTTCCTGCCGGACCGCTACGTCGAGGGCACCTGCCCGCACTGCGGCTACGACAAGGCCCGTGGCGACCAGTGCGAGAACTGCACCCGTGTGCTGGACCCGACCGACCTGGTGAACCCGCGCAGCGCCATCTCCGGCTCCACCGAGCTGGAGGTCCGCGAGACCAAGCACCTCTTCCTGCTGCAGTCCAAGCTCCAGCACGAGGTCGAGGACTGGGTCTCCCGCCACGAGGACCAGTGGCCGCAGCTGTCCTCCTCCATCGCCCGCAAGTGGCTGACGGAGGGCCTGCACGACCGCGCCATCACCCGCGACCTCGACTGGGGCGTGCCCGTCCCGGCCGACACCTGGCCCGAGCTGGCCGCCGAGGGCAAGGTCTTCTACGTCTGGTTCGACGCCCCGATCGAGTACATCGGCGCCACCAAGGAGTGGGCGGACGCCGCCGGCGACGGCGAGGCCCGCGACTGGAAGTCCTGGTGGTACGAGGCCGACGAGTCGGTCCGGTACACGCAGTTCATGGCCAAGGACAACGTCCCCTTCCACACCGTGATGTTCCCCGCCACCGAGCTGGGCGTGCGCGAACCGTGGAAGAAGGTCGACGTCGTCAAGGGCTTCAACTGGCTGACGTACTACGGCGGCAAGTTCTCCACCTCCCAGAAGCGCGGTGTCTTCACCGACCAGGCGCTGGAGATCCTGCCCGCCGACTACTGGCGCTACTTCCTGATCGCCAACGCCCCCGAGTCCGACGACTCGTCGTTCACGTGGGAGCACTTCACCGCCACCGTCAACAAGGACCTGGCCGACACCCTCGGCAACTTCGTCAACCGCGTGCTGTCCTTCTCGCGCAAGCGGTTCGGCGACGAGGTCCCGGCCGGCAACGCGGCCGGCGAGGCCGAGACCCGTCTCGGCGAGGAGATCGCCCGGCTGCTCGCCGAGTACGAGGAGCACCTGGAGGCCCTCCAGTTCCGCAAGGCCGCAGCGGCGCTGCGCGCCCTGTGGTCCGCGGGCAACTCCTACCTGGAGGAGAAGGCCCCCTGGCTGGAGATCAAGACCGACCCCGAGGGCGCCGCGCTGACCCTGCGCACCGCGATGAACCTCATCCACCTGTACGCGGTGGTCTCCGAGCCCTTCATCCCGGCCTCGGCCGCCGCCATGCGCGGTGCGTTCTCCCTCGCGGACGACACCGCGACCTGGGTCACCGCCGAGCAGGCCAAGGCCCTGGACGCGGTGCCGGCCGGCACGCCATTCACCGTCCCGCCGGTGCTCTTCGCGAAGATCGCGGAGGAGGACCTGGAGGCGTACCGCGCCCGCTTCGGCGGCGTCGACGCCTGATCCCCCCGGGGGGAGCCGTACACCCACGACCGCCCGCCCCGCCGCCCTGCGCGGCGCGGCGGGCGGTCGTCGTGGTCGTAGGGGGCCGAGCGCCGCGGGCGCTGCCGCCGTTGCCGGCGTTGCCGGCGTCGGCGAGCCCGGCAGGCCGTGGCGGCGGTGGGGCGGCCGGCCGGCTGCCGCGCCGTCAGGCTGCGGTGCGGACCAGGTCCACCAGGCGGCGGCGGGCCTCGCGGCCCTCCGGGACCGGGAGCAGCGGGTACACGTGCGGGAGGCCCTCGGCCTCGTGGAGGTCGACCTCGACGCCGGCCGCGCGGGCCCGGTTCACCAGCTCCCTGGCGTCCGTGCCCAGCACGTCCCTCGTGCCGGTGAACACCGTCATCGGCGCCAGCCCCTCGAAGTCGCCGTGCAGCGGGCTCACCCGCGGGTCGGCCGCCGACAGCGTCCCCGCGTACAGCCGGCCCGCCTCCAGCAGCCCCGCCCGTGCCAGCATCGGGTCCCTGGCCTCTATCGCCGCCTGCCCGGGATGGCTCATCGACACGTCGAGCCAGGGCGAGATCAGCACAATCCGCGACGGCTGCGCCCCGGTCCGCTCCCGCAGGCGCTGCGCGGCAGCCAGGGCCAGTCCCGCGCCCGCGGAGTCGCCCACCAGCACGGTGCCGCCGGCCCCGCCGCTCTCGATCAGCCCGCTCAGCAGGTCCGCGGCGACCGGCACGGTACGGTCCGCCGTGCCCCGCGGCGCGAGCGTGTACGCCGGCACCACGCACTGCGCGCCCGCCTCCGTCACCAGCGTGCGGACCAGGGACCAGTGCTGCCGGCGCAGCTCGTGGATGAACCCCCCGCCGTGCAGGTACAGCACCCGGGCCGTGGGTTCCACGCCCAGCGGCGCCGCGTCGTACACCGGCCAGGCGCCGACGATCGTCCGCGACAGCTCGGCCACCCGCCCCAGGGCCCTGGGGGGCAGGTGGGAGGCCGGACGGCGCGCGCTGGCCGCCACCACCTCACGTACCGCCTCCGCGCTCGACCACCGCCTGCGACGGCCCGAGGCCATCAATGCAGCGGACAGCGCACGGCTGCGCAGGCTCGGCACGTCCTTCTCCTCCCCAACCACCCCTGGCGACGTCACGTACGGAGCATAGGCGTGAAGTTCTGCTGTCGACCCGCTTAAGAAATCCTCGATGGACTGAAACCTTCCCCTGTCGGCAGATTGGTCCCGTCACGCGATCGCGTCACACCCGCACCGCGCGCCCCACCAGACGCGCGCCCGCACGCATGCATGGAGCCGCACCCATGAAGGCACTCGTCAAGCACAAGGCCGAACCCGGACTCTGGCTCATGGACGTGCCCGAGCCCGAGTACGGCCCCGGCGACGTGCTCATCAAGGTGCTGCGCACCGGCATCTGCGGCACCGACCTGCACATCCGCAGCTGGGACGGCTGGGCGCAGGGCGCGGTCAAGACGCCCCTGGTCCTCGGCCACGAGTTCGTCGGCGAGGTCGCCGCGATCGGCCATGACGTGCGGGACATCGCCGTCGGCGACCTCGTGAGCGGCGAGGGCCACCTCGTGTGCGGCAAGTGCCGCAACTGCCTGGCCGGCCGCCGCCACCTGTGCCGCTCCACCATCGGCCTGGGCGTCGGCCGCGACGGCGCCTTCGCCGAGTACGTCGCCCTGCCGGCCTCCAACGTGTGGGTGCACCGCACCCGGGTCGACCTCGACGTGGCCGCGATCTTCGACCCGTTCGGCAACGCCGTGCACACCGCGCTGTCCTTCCCGCTGGTCGGCGAGGACGTGCTGATCACCGGCGCGGGCCCGATCGGCATCATGGCCGCGGCCGTCGCCAAGCACGCCGGCGCCCGCAACGTCGTCATCACCGACGTGAGCCCCGAGCGGCTGGAACTGGCCCGCAAGGCCGGCGCCACACTCGCCGTGAACGTGGCCGAGTCCTCCATCGCCGACGCGCAGCGGCAGCTGGGCCTGCGCGAGGGCTTCGACATCGGCCTGGAGATGTCCGGCCGCGGCGAGGCCATGCGCGACATGATCGACAACATGACCCACGGCGGCCGCATCGCCATGCTGGGCCTGCCGGCGCAGGAGTTCCCGGTCGACTGGGCGAAGGTCGTCACCTCGATGATCACCATCAAGGGCATCTACGGGCGCGAGATGTTCGAGACCTGGTACGCGATGACCGTCCTCCTGGAGGGCGGCCTCGACCTCACCCCCGTGATCACCGGCAAGTACGCCTACCAGGACTTCGAGGCCGCCTTCGACGAGGCCGCCACGGCCCGCAGCGGCAAGATCATCCTGGACTGGACCGCGTAAGCGGTCCGGACCTCCTCGGACCACCCTCCCCGGCCGGGTCCCGCCCGACCCTCCCCCTCCCGCGGGACCCGGCCCCCCGCCGTCACCAGTCAGCCGCACTCCGCCGCACAAGGAGCCCAGAGCCGCATGTTCGAGTCCGTACGCGCCGACCTCCGCAGCACCCTCGACGAGATCCGCGACGCCGGCCTGCACAAGCCCGAGCGCGTCATCGGCACCCCGCAGAGCGCCTCCGTCGCCGTCACCGCCGGCGGCGCGCCCGGTGAGGTGCTGAACTTCTGCGCCAACAACTACCTCGGCCTCGCCGACCACCCCGAGGTCGTCGCCGCCGCCAAGGACGCCCTGGACCGCTGGGGCTACGGCATGGCGTCCGTCCGTTTCATCTGCGGCACCCAGGAGGTCCACAAGGAGCTGGAGGCCCGTCTCTCCGGCTTCCTCGGCCAGGAGGACACGATCCTCTACTCCTCCTGCTTCGACGCCAACGGCGGCGTCTTCGAGACCCTCCTCGGCGCCGAGGACGCGGTGATCTCCGACGCCCTCAACCACGCGTCGATCATCGACGGCATCCGCCTCTCCAAGGCCCGCCGCTTCCGCTACGCCAACCGCGACATGGCCGACCTGGAGGCCCAGCTCAAGGCCGCCGTCGAGGGCGGCGCCCGCCGCAAGCTGATCGTCACCGACGGCGTCTTCTCGATGGACGGCTACGTCGCGCCGCTCACCGAGATCTGCGACCTGGCCGACCGCTACGACGCCATGGTCATGGTCGACGACTCCCACGCGGTGGGCTTCGTCGGCGCCGGCGGCCGGGGCACCCCCGAGCTGCACGGCGTCATGGACCGGGTCGACATCATCACCGGCACCCTCGGCAAGGCCCTCGGCGGCGCCTCCGGCGGCTACGTCGCCGCCCGCACCGAGATCGTCGAGCTGCTGCGCCAGCGCTCGCGCCCGTACCTGTTCTCCAACTCCCTCGCCCCGGTCATCGCCGCCGCTTCCCTCAAGGTCCTCGACCTGCTGGAGTCCGCCGGCGACCTGCGCGAGCGGCTGGCGGACAACACCAAGCTGTTCCGCACCAGGATGACCGAGGCCGGCTTCGAGATCCTGCCCGGCGACCACGCCATCGCCCCGGTGATGATCGGCGACGCCGCCGAGGCCGCCCGCATGGCGGAGCTCCTGCTGGAGCGCGGCGTGTACGTGATCGGCTTCTCGTACCCGGTCGTGCCGATGGGCCAGGCCCGCATCCGCGTGCAGCTGTCCGCGGCCCACTCGACCGAGGACGTCGAGCGCGCCGTCGCCGCCTTCACCGACGCCCGCGCCGCCCTCCAGGGCTGATCACGGGCCCGGCCCGGGAGACCCCCGGGCCGCGCCCGCCGGACACCGCCGGCCCGACCGGGCCGGCGTGTCCCTCCGGAACCGCAGGCGGGACGCGGGGGTACGGACCCCCGCGTCCCGCCTGTCACAATGGCGGAGTGATCGACCCACGGCGGCTGCGCATCCTGCGCGCCGTGGCGGACCACCGCACGGTGACCGCTGCGGCAGCCGCGCTCTACCTGACCCCGTCCGCCGTCTCCCAGCAGCTCGCCGCGCTGGAACAGGAGACCGGCCACGCCCTGCTCTCCCGCAGCGGCCGCGGCGTACGCCTGACCGCGGCCGGCGAGATCCTCCTCGCCCACGCCCACGAGGTCCAGGCCCAGCTGGAGCGCGCCGAAGCCGAACTCGCCGCCTACGCCGGCGGTGCGGCCGGCGAGGTCACCGTCGCCGCCTTCGCCAGCGGCATCGCCGAGGTGCTGGCCCCCGCCATCGCCCGGCTCGCCCACGAGTGCCCCGGCATACGCGTCCGGGTGCGCGACGCCGAAGGCGACCAGAGCCTCCCCCTGCTGCTCGACGGCGAGGCCGACCTGGCCCTGGCCGTGGAGTACAGGGGCGGCCCGGCCCCCGACGACGGCCGGCTGTCCCTCGTACCGCTGTACGCAGAGCCGTTCGACGCCGTCCTGCCGGCCTCGCACCCGCTGAGCATCCACCCCGCCGTCGCCCTCGCCGAGCTGGCCGACAGCGACTGGATCAGCCCCTACCCGGGCAATCCCTGCCACGACGTGATGGTCACCGCCTGCGAACAGGCCGGTTTCCAGCCCCGGCTGGCCCACTCCTCCGACGACTTCCGGGCCGTGGTCGCCCTCGCGGGCGCGGGCGCCGGCGTCGCGCTCGTACCCCGCTCCGCGCTGCGCGGCATGGAGCTCAAGGACACCGTGGTCCGCCCCGTCACCGGCCCCGCCGCCACCCGCCGCGTCTTCGCGGCCACCCGGCGCGGCGCCGAGGCCCACCCGCTGCTGCGCCCGGTGCTGGACGCGCTGCGGCGGGAGGCCGGGAACCTGTCCACGTCGCGCTGAGCGAGGGGGCCGCCGTCCGGGCCGCTCGGTGCCGCGGCGTTCCGGGACCGCCCGGCGTCAGGCCATCGACTGGGGTGCGGGCCGGCCGCCGTCCGCCGCCGCGCCGCCGGCGCGCTCGTACCGCTCGACCACGTACTCCACCGCCCCCATGAAGGCCCGGAGCAGAGGCGTCTCGGCGCCCGCCCGCCAGACCAGCCCCCACTCCAGCGGCGGGGCGTCCACGATCGGTACGTACGCGATGTCCGAGCGCTGGTAGAAGCGCGTCACCTGGGCGCCCACCGGGAAGGCCCCCTTGCCGGCCGCGATCAGTGCCAGCCCCTCCTGGAGCGACGCGATCCGCGGCCCGGGCGGGGGCGGCGGCTCCTCGTCGGCCTCCTCCCGGAGCGTCCGCTCCCGCGCCCAGTAGTCCGGCATCGTCGGCGTGCTCAGCATCGTCACCCGGGCCATCTCGGCGTGGGTCACCTCCGGCCGCGCGGCCAGCGGGTGCCGTGCCGAGACGGCCAGCAGCCGCGGCTCGCGCACCAGGGGCTCGCTCGTGACCACGTCGTCCTCGCGGACCGGGAAGCTCGCGTTGATCAGGTCCAGCTCCCCCTCGCGCACCGGGTCCTGCGCGACGCCGAAGGGCACGTCCGACAGCCGCACCTCGCAGTCGGGGTGCGTGGTGCGGAAGTGGTCGGCGGCGCAGACGAAGATCTGTCCCCAGAGGGCGCCGACGAAGCCCACGCGGAGCGTGCCGGTGGTCCCGTGCGCGGTGGCGATGGCCCGGCGCACCGCCTCCAGGATCGCCCGGTGGTGCGGGGCCAGGTCGTCCAGGAGCTGCCGGCCGAGCGGGGTCAGGGCCACCGTGCGGCTGGTGCGCAGGAAGAGCGGGGCGCCGATCCGCCGCTCCAGCTTCTTGATCGTCTGGCTGATGTGGGCGCGTGAGACCAGGAGCCGGTCCGCGGCGCGGCCGAAGTGCAGCTCCTCGGACAGCACGAGGAAGGCGTCCATCTCGTGGCGCTCCAGCACCGTGTCTCCTATCGGTAATCCTGGGTGACCGATTGTTGCAGCTTTTGGCGTTGTTCCTGGTCGGGGGCTTGATCCATCCTCTAGGAAGACGCGAGGTGACACCCGGCGCCGTCTCGTACGGGGGTTCAGACGGACCGGCCGCGTCCGCGCCGCAGAACCGCGTTCTGGGACGCGAAGGGCCCCGGAACCGGTTCCGGGGCCCTCGGCGCGTTCGGGGCCGTGATGCGCTGGAGCGGTCAGACCGATGCGCCGGGGGCCGGCGAGGGCGCGGAGTGCGGGCGGAGGACCATCAGCGAGTCCTCCGGGGACGCCACCATGGCGAACGGGAACCGGTCCAGCTCCAGGCACAGGGCGACGTCGTCGGGATGCACGCCCCGGCGCACGCCCTCCGCCAGCTCGGCGGCGGCGCGCGACGTGCGGGCGCGGTGGAGGAACGGGGCGGCGTCCGTCCGGGCCCCGGTGGCCCGCCGGGCGATGTACTGGGCGCACGCCAGATCCTCCTCGGCGCGCCCGTCCTCGCCGGTGACCACGAACGTGATGCTGTCGCCCCCGCGTGACCGCAGGAGCCGGGCCGTCGCCTCCGCCACCGCGAACGAGGCGCACAGCACCAGCGACGCCTCCTTCACTGCGAGGGCGCCGACCGTCCCTGCGGTGGTCTTCTGCACGAGCGTGCGTCCGCCGAGGTCGGCGGACCGCAGCAGTCCCGGCGAGTTGACGTGGTCGAAACCGGCCGAGGGCGGACCGTCCTTGAGGGCCACCCAGGCCGGGTGGCGGGCCTTCAGTTCCAGGGCCTCGTCCAGCGACTCGGCAAGAACGATCTTCTCCGCCCCCCGGGCGAAGGCCCAGGCGGCCACCGTGAAGGCCCGCATGACGTCGACCACGACCGCCACGGTCGGGACTTCGGCCAGGTCGTCGATCGCGAGGAAGTGGGCGTCCATCCGCTCATGGTCGTGTACGTCCGGACCCGGACCGGCCGGGCGGTGGCGCGCATCACACCGACGGTCGGGGAGTGGTGCGCCCCCTTCCGGGCGGGGCGGCCGGGGCGGCCGGAGTGGTCGGGCCGCCGGTCCGGCCGCCGGTCCGGCGGCTCGCCGGTCAGACGGCGATCACCTCGACGCCCGCCTCGCGGAACCGCTCCGCCGTCTCCGCCGGCACGGCCGCGTCCGTGACCAGCACGTCCACCCGCTCCGTGGGGCACATGGCGGCGAAGGCCCGCCGGCCGAGCTTGCTGGAGTCCGTCACCACCACGACCCGCCGGGCCCGCTCGCACAGCAGCCGGTTGATGGCCGCCTCGTCCTGGTCGTGCGCGGCGGTGCCGTGCTCGGGGTCGAAGGCGTCCACGCCGACCAGCGCGGTGTCCAGGGTGATCTGCCCCAGGACGCCGTCCGCGAGCGGGCCGATCAGCTCGTACGTCTGCGGACGGGCGACCCCGCCGGTCACCACGATCTTGAACTGGGGGCGGATGGCCAGCTCGGCGGCGATGTTGAGGGCATTGGTCACCACCGTGAGCGCGGGGGAGCCCTCGGCCAGCTCCGGGCGGGCGGCGAGCGCGCGGGCCACCTCCGTGGTCGTCGTACCGCCCGTCAGGCCCACCACCTCGCCGGGCGCGACCAGCTCCGCGACCGCCGCGCTGATCCGCTGCTTCTCGGCGGCCCGCCGCGAGCCGCGGTAGCGCAGGGGGAGTTCGTACGAGACCCCGTGGAGCACCGCACCGCCGCGGGTGCGGACCAGCAACTGCTGCTCCGCGAGCTGGTCGAAGTCCCGCCGGATCGTGGCCGCGGACACCCCGAGGGCCTCCGCGGCGGCCTCCACGTCGAGGCGCCCCCGCTCCACGAGCAGGTCCAGCAGTGTCTTCCAGCGCGCGTCGCGGGACATGGAGGCGGCTCCCAACCTCTCGGGGGACGAGTCTTGGGACGGCGTCCGGCCGTACCGCCTGCACCCTATCCCGACAATAACGCGGCCAGATGCTTGAAGTTGCTCGAAACCACGCGCTAACTTGCAAGAACGAGCATCTCGAAGGAGTCCGTCAGGAATGAGCGCAGACGTGAGCGCAGGAACCAGCAGTACGGAAACCAAGGGCGCCCGCCGCCCGGCGGCCGGCGCGAGCGTCGCCGCCCCCGGCCGCACCGCCGCCGGCCACGCCGCGACCACCAGCCACGCCGCCCGTGAACTGGCCACCCAGCCCGAGTGCTGGCAGCGCGCCGCCGACCTCGCGCCCGGCCACCGCGACCGCCTCCCGGCCCCCGGCGAGCGCGTCGCGATCACCGGCTGCGGCACCTCCTACTACATGGCCAAGGCCGCCGCCGTGCTGCGCGAGCGCGCCGGGCTGGGGGAGACGGACGCCTTCCCCGCCTCCGAGTTCCCCGTCGGCCGGAGCTACGACCGGGTGGTCGCCCTGACCCGCTCCGGCACCACCACCGAGGTGCTGGACCTCCTGGCCCGGGTGCGGGGCACCACCCGCACCACCGCCGTGATCGGGGACGCGGGCACCCCCGTCGTCGACCTGGCCGACGACCTCGTCGTACTCGACTTCGCCGACGAGTCCTCCGTCGTCCAGACCCGCTTCGCCACCACGGCCCTCACCCTGCTCCGCGCCCACCTGGGCCTGAACCCCGAATGGCTGGTCGAGGACGCCCGCACCGCCCTCGCCGAGCCCCTCCCGCCCGGGCTCGCCGCCTGCGGCCAGTTCACCTTCCTCGGCCGCGGCTGGACCACCGGCCTCGCCGAGGAGGCGGCGCTCAAGATGCGCGAGGCCTCCCTCTCCTGGGCCGAGGCGTACCCGGCGATGGAATACCGGCACGGCCCGATCAGCGTCACCACCTCCGGCGGCGCCACCGTGATGCTCGGCCAGGCGCCGTACGGGCTGGAGGAGCAGGTGCGCGCCACCGGCGCCCGCTGGGTGAACGTCACGCTCGACCCGCTCGCCGGACTGGTCGTCGCGCAGCGCCTCGCGCTCGCGGTCGCCGCCGCGCGGGGCCTGGACCCGGACCGGCCGCGCCACCTCACCCGCTCCGTCGTCCTGGAGGATGAGCACTGATGGCCCTGGTCAACACCGGAGACCTGGTCGCGGAGGCCGCGGCGACCGGCGGTGCCGTCGCCGCGTTCAACATCATCACCCTGGAGCACGCCGAGGCCGTGGTCACCGGCGCCGAGGCCGTCGGCTCGCCCGTCGTCCTCCAGATCAGTGAGAACGCCGTCAAGTACCGGCACGGCCGGGTGCTCCCGCTGGCCCGGGCCGCCGCGGCGGCCGCGGCGGCCGCCACCGTGCCGGTCGGCCTCCACCTCGACCACGTGAAGAGCCCCGAGCTGCTCCGCCAGGCCGCCGACGCCGGGTTCGGCTCCGTCATGTACGACGCGGCGCACCTGCCGTACGCGGAGAACCTGGCCGCCACCCGCGCCGCCGCCGACTGGGCGCACGCCAACGGCCTCTGGATCGAGGCGGAACTGGGCGAGGTGGGCGGCAAGAACGGTGCCGCCCCGCTCGACCCGCACGCCCCCGGTGCCCGCACCGACCCCGAGGAGGCCCGCGAGTTCGTCGGGGCCTCCGGTGTGGACGCCCTCGCCGTCGCGGTCGGCTCCAGCCACGCCATGACCACCCGCACGGCGGCCCTCGACCACGACCTGCTGGCCCGGCTCTCCACGGCGCTGAGCGTGCCCCTGGTCCTGCACGGCTCCTCCGGCCTGCCCGACGCCGAACTCGCCGCCGCCGTCGCCGGCGGCATCAGCAAGGTCAACATCGGCACCGCCCTCAACCTCGCCATGACCGACGCCATCCGTGCGTACCTCACCGCCCATCCCAGCGCGGTGGACAGCCGCAAGTACCTCTCCGAGGGCCGGGCCGCCATGGTCCGCACCGCCGCCGCCCTGATCACCGCCCTCCGGGCCGGAGTGCCGGCCCGCGCCCGGATCTGACGGCACGTCACGACCCTTCCGGAATCCTGGAACAGGTTCTAGTCTGTGCGCCGCGCAGTGGACGGAACAGTTCGCCACGGGAGACTCCTGGAGGGGCCGTGCACCTCGAATACACGCCTGAGCAGCAGCGGCTGCGCGCCGAACTGCGCGCCTACTTCGCCGAGCTGGTCCCCGAGGACGTCTACGCCCGCTACGAGGACCCGGCCGCCCAGAAGCGCTTCTACCGCGAAACCATCCGCCGCCTGGGCACCGACGGCTGGCTCGGGGTGGGCTGGCCGAAGGAGTACGGCGGCCGCGGCATGTCCCCGATGGACCAGTTCATCTTCTTCGACGAGGCCGCCCAGGCCGTGGTGCCGCTGCCGCTGATGGCGCTCAACACCGTCGGCCCCACGATCATGCAGTTCGGCACCGAGGAACAGAAGGCGTACTTCCTGCCGCGCATCCTGTCCGGTGAGATCGACTTCGCCATCGGCTACAGCGAGCCGGACGCCGGCACCGACCTCGCGGCCCTCAAGTGCAAGGCGGTACGGGAGGGCGACGAGGAGACCGGCACGTACGTGGTCAACGGCCAGAAGATCTGGACCACCAACGGCGACATCGCCGACTGGGTCTGGCTCGCCGTGCGCACCGACCCGGATGCCCCCGCCCACAAGGGCATCACCATGCTGCTGGTCCCCACCAGCGACCCCGGCTACAGCTGCACCCTCATCAACACCCTCGCCTCGCACGACACCACCGCCAGCTACTACGAGGACATCCGCGTCCCCGCCTCGCGCCGGGTCGGCCGGGAGAACAAGGGCTGGCGTCTGATCACCAACCAGCTCAACCACGAGCGGGTCACCCTCGCCGCCCACGGCACCATGGCCATCCGCGCCCTGCACGACGTACAGCGCTGGGCGTCCGCGACCAAGCTCGCCGACGGCCGCCGCGTCATCGACCTCGGCTGGGTCCGCGGCCGCCTGGCCCGCACCCACGCCCGCCTCGACGCGATGAAGCTGCTCAACTGGCAGATGGTCAACGCCGTCCAGGACGGCACGCTCACCCCCCAGGACGCCTCGGCCGTCAAGGTCTACGGCTCCGAGGCCCGCCGCGACGCGTACGCCTGGCTGATGGAGGTGGTGGCCGCGGCCGGCCCCCTCAAGGACGGCTCCGCCGGCGCGGTCCTCCACGGCGAACTCGAACGCGGCTACCGCTCCGCCGTCATCTTCACGTTCGGCGGCGGCAACAACGAGATCCAGCGCGAGATCATCTCGTGGATCGGCCTGGGCATGCCCCGCGTCCGCCGCTGACACGCGGGCCCTCCCGGGGCCGGGTCAGCGGACCAGTACGGCCTCGCCGGACCGGGGTACGACCGCCGTCCAGCCCAACTGCCGGTCGATGCGGTCCCGCAGGGCCGCGGAGGCGCCCTCCTCGCCGTGGACCAGGTAGGTGGTGTGCGGGGCGGGGGCGCCCCGCAGCCAGTCGACGACCTGGCCGGCGTCGGCGTGTGCGGAGAGGCGGCCAGGAAGGGTTCGGGGCTGAGTGCCGCCTCGCCGCGGGCCACCACCTCGGGGCGCAGCTCGGGGGAGCGGGTGCGCAGGGCGTCGCGGTAGACGTCCAGGGCGGCCAGCGCCATGGGGCTGTCGACGTACACCGGTACGCCGGGCGGGAGGGTGCCCTCGGCGCGGAGGGCGGCCAGTTCGTGGAGGACGACCTCGGTGCGGTCGATCGCGAAGGCCGGGACGACCACGGTGCCGCCACGGGCGAGGGTGCGGGCGACGACGGAGGCGAATGCGCGCCGTGCGCCCTCGTGGTCGTGGCGGCGGTCGCCGTACGTGGATTCCATGAGGAGGACGTCGGCCCCCGAGAACGGCTCGGGCGGCAGGAGGAGCGGGTGGCCGGGCCGGCCGAGGTCACCGCTGAAGGCGAGGGTGTGGCCGTCCTCCAGGGTCAGGCTCGCCCAGGTGGAGCCGAGGATGTGCCCGCCGGGGTGGAGGACGAGTCCCCGCCGGCGCGGGCGGGAGGAGCCCGGTCGGTCCCCGACGGGGACCGACCGGCCCAAGCGCCGCCGACCGCCGGCGCCCGACATTGGAACCGGAAACCGTCCGGGGCGCCTGCCGGCCGCCCGGACCGGCCGGAGCATCCCCGTCGTACGCGGCGGTGGCGATGCCACGGAGGGAGAGTCATGAACACCAAGCGGGTCCTGGTCGCCTACGGAACCAGGCACGGTGCGACGGCGGGGATCGCCGAGGAAATCGGCAGGACCCTCCGCGAGGACGGCCTCGACGCCGTCGTCCTGCCCGCCGACGACGTGGCCGACGTACGCAGCTTCGACGCCGTCGTGCTCGGCGGCGCCCTGTACGCCGGGCGCTGGAGCGGCAAGGCGAAGCGCTGCGCCGAACGCAACGAGCAGTACCTCAGGAACCGCCCCGTCTGGCTGTTCAGCAGCGGGCCGGTCGACAGCTCCGCGGAGCAGCACGAGATCCCGCCGGTCAAGGCAGTGGCACGGCAGATGGAACGGCTCGGCGCGCGCGAGCACATGACCTTCGGCGGCAGCATCACCGACGGCACGCCCGGTCTCATCGCCAGGGCGATGGTCCGCCAGGGCAAGGGAGGCGACTTCCGCAACCCCGAGCGGATCCAGACCTGGGCCCACCACATCGGCCGGGAACTCATCGCCGCCTGAGGAACGGTGCAGGCCGCAGCACGGGGGAGCCGCCTTCACGCCGGGCGGCGGGGCGGCCGCCCCCCCCCGCGGGGGCCCCCCCCCCCCCGGCCGCCGGCCCCCCCGGCCCCCCCGGGGGGGGGGCGCCCCGGGGGGGGGCCCCGGCGGGGGGGGCGCGGGGGCGGGG
>NZ_JBIVZG010000002.1:54152-347140 GCF_044759445.1 Streptomyces sp. NPDC101118
TCTTGCCCAACCCGACGCTCTTCCTATCTCTAAGCGCCGCCTGCGGACGGGTCCGGGCCGCCGCCGGGGGGAGCCGCCTCCCCGCGGGCGGGCGTGATGGCGCCTCCCCCGTGCTGCGGCGCCTTCACGCCGGCCGGCGTCCGAGCCTGCACCTCCCGGGGGACCTCACCGCACGTCGAGGACCTCGGCGGCGGGGCGGCGTGGCGTGGGGGCGCCGGGGGGTCCGTACCCGAGGCGGAGGACCATCTGGACGTGCCCCCTGCCCACGAGGGGGTCGCGGGCGGTCCAGCGCAGCTCCGGCCATTCCAGGGGGTGCGAGGTCATGGACGTGGCCAGTCCGTCGGTCGTGGCCCGGAGCAGGACGCGCTGGAGGGCCTGGCCGGCGCGCAGCCAGTCGGCGGGCCCGTCGCCGTCGGTGGTCAGAAGGGCGAGACGGGGGTCCTTCTCGAACATCGCCCAGGCCTGCCCGCGCACGGGACGGATGCGGCCGAAGTCGCGGACGGTGGCGGTGCCTGAGGTGGCGCGCGGGCCGAACGCGGCCACGGGGATGCCGTCGGTGCGGCCTCCCGTGCCCGGCCCGGTGTGCACCCAGGCGGCCGTCTCGGCGCGTGCGACCGGGTCGGCCTCCTCGCGGTGCTCGGCGTCGCGGGCGAGCCCCAGGACCGTCCGGACGTGCCACGGGTCGGGGAACGTGAGACGGCATCCCTCGATCCGGGCGGCGGTGGTGAGCCCTTCCAGGACGGCGGGCGGCACGGGTTCGTCGCGGAAGGGGAAGCGGCTGGTGTGGCGGCGGCGGAGGGCGGGATGGAGACCGGCCAGAGCCCGGTCGGCTGCCGGCGCCGGGGTGAAGCCGACGGTGGCGAACCACCACGGGTCGCCGGGGCCGGGACCGGCCGGTACCTGTGCCAGGAGGCCGCGGTGGGCGGCCGAGACGCGCAGGCTGAACAGGGCGGCGCCGCAGCCGATGCGGAGGGCCCGGCGGTCGGGGTCGGCATGCGCCATGGAACGGTCCGGGTCGCCGTACAGATCGATCGTGCCGGTGCCCGTCCGCAGGACGAAGCGCCAGGGCTGGGCGTTGTGCATCGACGGGGCGGTCACGGCGTCGTCGACGAGCCGGACTGCGGTCAGGGGGTCGAGGAGGAGACGAGCGGGCATGGGAGTGTCCTGTCGGGGCTCACCACGGCATCGCGTGGCGAGGGGCTTCGGAGGGGGCGGTCGGGGCGTCGTCGGTGCGGGCGGTGACGCGGGAGGCCACCGCGACGACGCCGTCGAGCCGTTCGACCAGGTTCCGCAGGACGGGGAGCTGGCTCGTCCGGTCCAGCCGGCCGGACAGCGTGACGATGCCGTCGACGACGTGCACCTCGACCGAGTCCGCGGGCGCGCCCAGGACGCCCGAGAGGACGTCGTGCTCGACCCGGTGCCGGATCTCCGCGTCCGGCCGGAGGAACAGGCGGAGCAGGTCGCGGCGCGTGACGATGCCCACGATCCGGTCCTCCACGTCCACGACCGGCAGCCGCTCGACCCCCCGGCGGGCCATCAGCCGCGCCGCGTCGGCGGCCGGCTCGTCGGCGTGCACGGTGACCGCCGGCGCGGACATCACCTCACCCGCCGTCCGGCGGGACGGGACCGGGAGCTGGACCTGGCCCGGGGCGGTGGCCCGGGGGCCCGGGCCGCCCGGCAGCCGCCGGAGCCCGGCGGTGTCGTCCTCCGCGCCGGGCGGCGGAGCCACCTGCGCCAGAAGATCGGTCTGCGAGACGACGCCGAGGACCCGGTCCTCCTCGTCGAGCACGGGAACGCCCGTGATGTCGTGCTGGACCAGGAGCTTGGCGACGTCCTTGAAGGGGGTGGCCGGGACGACGGACACCACCTCTCCGGTCATCAGCTCCGCGACCTTCACGTGCCGCATGGGGCACCTCCCGCCGTAGGCGCGCCCCGGCTCCGCGGACGCGTGGCTCAGATGTCCACCGTCCACCCGGCGCGCCCGGCGGGGGAGGGCCGAACGGTCCCGTCGCGTGCCCGGCCGGGCCCCCGGCCGCCCCGACCGGCCCCCTCCCGCACGGGTCGGACCGTTCGGTCCCGCACCGGGACCCGGGCAGCCACGTTCGCCGCTTCGCTCCTGGCGACCTTCGGCCCGGCCCGGCGCGCGGCCGCCATCCGCCGGCCCTCGCCGTCCGCACCGCCGACCGACCGTCGCCCGCGGCCGGCCTCGGTCCGGAGGGCGCGGTCTACGCTCCGGCCGCTCGCATGCCCCGGCTGCGGGCGGCCTCGGACGCCGTCGCCGAGCCGAGGAAGGCGAGGACGTCGAGGGCTGCGTCCGGCCGGGACGCCGAGACCAGGACGCCCCCGCTGAACGTCGAGCTGATGGCCGTGTCGCCCGGCAGCGCACCGACGACCACGACGCCCGGCAGGTCCATCAGCTCGCTGTGCTGCTGGAACGCCAGGTCCGCCCGGCCGGAGTTCAGCAGGCTCCCGGCGGGCACCCCGGGTGGTGCCTGGACGAGCCGGTCCGCGAGCACGTCGGCGAGGCCCAGCCGGCCGATCAGGCCGACCAGCGCGGTCCCGCTCGGCCCGGTGGAGTAGGCGATCCGCTCCGCCGCCTCCAGGACGGACCGCAGGTCGGACGCCGAGCCGAGCTCCGGAACCGGCGCCCCCTCCGGCACGGCCGCGACGACCTGGGAGATCCACAGCGGCCGTACCGTGCCCGCCACGAGGTGCCCCTCCCGCTCCAGCGCGCGCATCGCGCCGTCGGCGAGTACGAGCAGGTCGGCCCCGGCGCCCTCGCGCACCCGGCGCGCGACCTCGACCCCGCCGGCGGCCTCGAAGCGCACCGGAGGTCCGCCGGCGCGCCGGTACTGCCCGGACAGATCGGCCAGTACCGGCCGCGTCGCCATCGAGGAGAGTCCGACGATCTCCTGGTCCACAATGCCTCCTTGGTGTGCCGCAGATCGTACGGCGCTCGACGCGGGGCCCCGAAAGGGGTCTGCGACACTGACCGCGTGAGCACAACCCGGAGCACTGCAGCTGGAAAAGTACTCGAGGTCCTCGCGGCCTTCGACCGCGAACACCCGTCGCAGACGCTGTCGGAGATCGCCCAGCGCACCGGCCTGGCCCTCAGCACGACGCACCGGGTCGTCGCGGAACTGGCGGACTGGGGGGCGCTGGAGCGCGGCGAGGACGGGGCCTGGCACGTCGGGCTGCGGCTCTGGGAGATCGCCGCGGGATGCCCGCGCACCCAGATCCTGCGGGACGTCGCGCTGCCCTTCATGCAGGACCTCTACGAGGCGACCCACGAGAACGTCCAGCTCGCAGTGCGCGAGGGCACGGAGCTCGTGTTCGTCGAGCGGATCGCCGGGCACCGGTCGGTCGAGCTGCTGACGTCGGTGGGGACCCGGTTCCCCATCGGCTCCACCGGAATGGGGCGGGTGCTGCTGGCGCACGCACCGGTCGACATCCAGGACGAGGTGCTCCAGGCGCCGATGCGGGCCTGGACCCCGCACACCGTCACCGACCCGAAGACGCTCCGCGCCCAGCTGGACCGCATCCGCCGCGAGCAGGTCTTCGTCAGCGACCGGCAGCTCTCGGAGAGCACGGTCGCCGTGGCCGCACCGGTGCGGACCGGCCGGAGCGGGCCGGTCAGTGCCGCGCTGGGCATCGTGATCGCCACGCGCAGCGCGAACCGTGCGCGCGGGCTGCGCGAGCCGCTGCTGCGGGCCGTGCACGGGATCTCCGACGAGCTGGGCCGCCGTACCCGCCCGACCGACTGAGGCCGGGGGCCGATCCGCCCGGCGCCCTGGCACGTTCCCCCCCGCCCGGGCACGCTTCCCCCGACGCCCGGTCGGGCTTCCGCCTGACGCCCCGGCCCGGCTTCCGCCTGACGGAAACGCCGCAGACCGGCCGCTGCCCCTGCTGCCAACGTTCGACGTGTTCCCCACGTCCCCCGTTGCTCAGGAGATGCCATGGCCGACGCCGTCGTCGACACCGTTGCCTCGGTTCCCGTCGCCGTGATCGGCGCAGGTCCGGCCGGTCTGATGCTGGCGCACCTGCTGGGGCGCGCCGGAGTCGACACGACCGTCGTCGACACGCGCACCCGCCACGAGATCGAGACCACCCAGCGGGCCGGCATCCTGGAGGCCGACGCCGCCCGGGACCTCGTCGACACGGGCGTGTCCGACCGGGTCCTGCGCGAAGGACACGAACACGAGGGCGTGGAGCTCCGCTTCGGCGGCCGCCCCCACCGCCTCGACTTCAAGCAGCTGGTGGGCGCGTCGGTCTGGCTCTACCCGCAGACCGACGTGTTCACCGACCTGGCCGACGCCCGGGACCGCGACGGCGGCACGGTCCGCTTCGGCATCCGGGACACCGAGGTCCTCGACGTCACCACCCGCGCCCCGCGGGTCCGTTACACCACCCCCGACGGGGCCCGGCACGAGATCCGGGCCCGGTACGTGGTCGGCGCGGACGGATCGCGCAGCATGTGCCGCAACCTCGTCCCCGAGGACCGGCGGGTGAGGGTCGGCAAGGAGTACCCGTTCGCCTGGTTCGGCATCATGGCCGAGGCGCCGGCCAGCGCACCCGAGCTGGTCTACGCCCACTCGGAACACGGCTTCGCACTGATCAGCCAGCGCACCGAGACCGTGCAGCGCATGTACTTTCAGTGCTCCCCGGACGAGTCCGCGGAGGCCTGGCCGGACGACCGGATCTGGGAGACGCTCCAGGCCCGGGTGGCCGGGGAGGACGGCTTCCGGCTCAACGAGGGCCCGGTCCTGGAGAAGACGGTCCTGCGCTTCCGCTCGTTCGTCCAGGAACCCATGCGCTGGGGCTCGATGGCGCTCGCCGGAGACGCCGCGCACACCGTCCCGCCGACCGGTGCCCGCGGGCTCAACCTCGCGCTGCACGACGTGAAGGTGCTGGCCGACGTCCTGCTCCGGGCACTCGGCCCGGCGGGGGAGGCCGCGCTGGACGACTACCAGCCGCGGGCGCTCCAGCGGATCTGGCGGGCCCAGAACTTCTCCCACTGGATGACCCAGCTGCTCCACACCCCGCCCGGCGGCTCGCCGTTCGACCTGCGGCGCCAGCTCGGCGAACTCGACAACGTCGTGGGCACCCGCGCCGGCCGCAGCTACCTCGCCGAGCAGTACACCGGCTGGCCCGTCGCCTCCCAGGGCTGACCCCGACGACCCCCAGGAGACTCCCATGATCATCGACTGTCACGGCCACTTCACCACCGCACCACCGCAGTTGGCGCAGTGGCGCGAGCGGCAGACGGCCGCGGCCGGCTCCCCCGAGGACGCCCCCGACCCGGACGAGCTCGTCATCACCGACGACGACCTCCGCCGGGCGGTCGAGGCCAACCAGCTCCGCCTCATGGACGAGCGCGGCACCGACCTGACCGTCTTCTCGCCCCGGGCCAGCTTCATGGCCCACCACATCGGCGACTTCCGGGTCTCCGCCACCTGGGCCCGGATCTGCAACGACCTCGTCCACCGCGTCAGCACGCTCCACCCCGACCGCTTCGCGATGGGCGCGATGCTGCCGCAGTCGCCCGGCGCCGACCCCGCCACCTGCCTGCCCGAGCTGCGCCGGGCGGTCGAGGAACTGGGCGCGGTGACGGTCAACCTCAACCCCGACCCGTCCGGCGGCAGCTGGACCGCCCCGCCCCTGACGGACCGCAGCTGGTACCCGCTCTACGAGGCGATGGCCGAGTACGACATCCCCGCGATGATCCACGTCAGCACCTCCTGCAACCCGGCCTTCCACACGACCGGCGCCCACTACCTGAACGCCGACACCACGGCCTTCATGCAGCTGGTCCAGGGCGACCTGTTCGCCGACTTCCCCACGCTGCGGTTCGTGATCCCGCACGGCGGCGGGGCCGTGCCGTACCACTGGGGCCGGTTCCGCGGCCTGGCAATGGCCCTGGGCCGGCCGGACCCCGAAACGCTGCTGGACAACGTCTTCTTCGACACCTGCGTGTACCACCAGCCCGGCATCGACCTGCTCACCCGGGTGGTGCCCGGCCGGTCCCTGCTGTTCGCCAGCGAGATGATCGGCGCGGTCCGCGACGTCGACCCGCGCACCGGCCACCACTTCGACGACACCCGGCGGTACGTCGAGGCCACCCCGCACCTCACCGACGACGAACGGGCCGCCGTCTACTCCGGCAACGCCCTGCGTGCCTACCCCCGGCTCGCCGCCCGCCTGGCCTCCCGCACCGCTGACCGCCCCCTCGGCCGATCCGCCGGCCGATCCGCCGGCCGGCCGAGCGCCGACCGCCCCGCCGCCGTCGCCCACTGACCCCAGGAGAAGCCCCCATGGAGCACACCGAGATCGGTGTCGTCCACACCTCCGTCACCCGCGCCGCTCCCGAAGACGTCGCCGCACTGTCGGCGTTCGGCGTGGCCACCCTCCACGAAGCCATGGGCCGGACCGGGCTGATGCGCCCGTACCTGACCCCCGTGTACGCCGGGGCCCGGCTGTGCGGCACGGCCGTGACTGTGCTGCTGCAGCCCGGCGACAACTGGATGCTCCACGTCGCCGCCGAGCAGATCCGGGAGGGCGACGTCGTGGTCGCCGCCTGCACCACCGAGAGCGAGGACGGCTTCTTCGGCGAGCTGCTCGCCACCTCGTTCCGCGCCCGCGGCTGTCAGGGCCTGGTCATCGACGGCGGCGTTCGGGACGTGGCCGACCTGGCGGAGATGGACTTCCCCGTCTTCTCCCGCGCGGTCAGCGCCAAGGGCACCGTCAAGGCCACGCTCGGCTCGGTCAACGTCCCGGTCGTCTGCGCCAACGCCCTGGTCAGGCCCGGCGACGTGGTCGTGGCCGACCGCGACGGCGTCGTGGTGGTGCCCCGCGAGCGGGCCGCCGAGGTCGCCGCGGCGGCGGCCCGGCGCGAGGCCGGCGAGGCGGACAGGCGCAAGCGGTTCCGCGCCGGCGAACTCGGCCTGGACATGTACGCGATGCGCGGCCCGCTGGCCGAGCTCGGACTGCGGTACGAGGACTGACGATGACCACGAGCTTCGAGAAGACCCCCGGCTGGCTGGACTGGCACCCCGCGCCGAGCCGGCCCCGGTTCCGGATGCCCGAAGGGGCCGTCGACGCGCACTGCCACGTCTTCGGTCCCGGGGCGGAGTTCCCGTACGCCCCCGAGCGCAAGTACACCCCGTGCGACGCGTCCAAGGAGCGGCTCTTCGCGCTGCGCGACCGGCTGGGCCTCACTCGCAACGTCGTGGTGCAGGCGACCTGCCACGGCGCCGACAACAGCGCGATGGCCGACGCGCTGCGGGCCTCGGGGGGCCTGGCCCGGGGCGTCGCCACCGTACGCCCGGGCATCACGGACGCGGAGGTGCGCGAGCTCCACGACGCGGGCGTCCGCGGCGTGCGGTTCAACTTCGTCAGGCGGCTCGTCGACACGGCCCCGCGCCGGGACCTGTGGGACGTCGTCGAGCGGATCGCGCCCTACGGATGGCACGTCGTCGTCTACTTCGAGGCGGCCGACCTCGCCGGCCTGCGCGACTTCCTCCCCTCCCTCCCCCTCCCGCTGGTCGTGGACCACATGGGCCGGCCCGACGTCACCCGGGACCCGCACGGCCCGGAGTTCGAGGCGTTCCTCGACTTCATGCGGGCCCGGCCCGACATCTGGTGCAAGGTGACCTGCCCCGAGCGGCTGTCGGTCACCGGCCCGCCCGCCCTCGACGGCGAGCAGAACCCGTACCGCGACGTCGTGCCGTTCGCCCGGCGCGTCGTCGAGGAGTTCCCCGACCGGGTGCTGTGGGGCACCGACTGGCCGCACCCGAACCTCACCGGCCACATGCCCGACGACGGCCTGCTCGTCGACTTCGTCCCGCACATCGCCCCGACCGCGCTGCTGCAGCGCAAGCTCCTCGTCGACAACCCGATGCGCCTGTACTGGCCCGACGCCGGCTGACCGCCCGCCCACGATTGGAGCACCACCGTGTCACTGGACAAGACCTACAGGCTGGTACCGGGTACGACCGTCTTCGACGCCGAGCAGTCTGCCAAGGGCTACCACCTCAACCAGTTCTGCATGTCGCTGATGACGGCGGAGAACCGCGCCGCCTACCTCGCCGACGAGCGCGCCTACCTCGACGCCTGGCCGCTGCGCGAGGAGCAGAAGCGGGCGCTGCTGGACCGCGACCTCAACGCCGCGATGCGCGAGGGCGGCAACATCTACTTCCTCGCCAAGTGGGGCGCGGCGCTCGGCCTGTCGTTCCAGCAGATGGCGGGCTCGATGACCGGCATGACCGAGCAGGAGTACCGCGACATGATGGTCCGCGGCGGCCGCCCGGTCGACGGCAACCGGATCGACCACGCCGTCCTGGAGGCCGCGTACGCCGACACCGCGCCGCCCGCCGAGCACGCCGTGATCACCGGCGCGGTCTTCACCTCACACGTACCCGCCATCGGCGCGGCGATGGACCACGGCAAGACCGAAGAGCCGTACTGGCGGCCGGTCTTCGAGGGCTACGAGTTCTCCCGGCAGTGGGAACGGGAGAACCTCCCCGACGTGATCTTCCTGGTCTACAACGACCACGCCACCACCTTCGACCTCTCGCTGATACCCACCTTCGTCCTCGGCACCGGAGCGGCCTACCCCACTGCCGACGAGGGGTACGGCCCCCGCCCGGTCCCCGGCATCGAGGGCGACCCCGACCTGGCCGCGCACATCGCCCACTCCCTCATCAGGGACGACTTCGACCTCACCCTCGTCAACGAGATGACCGTCGACCACGGCCTGACCGTCCCGCTGTCCCTGATGTTCGGGGACGTCGAGGAGTGGCCCTGCAAGGTGATCCCGTTCCACGTCAACGTGGTGCAGTACCCCGTGCCCTCGGGCGCCCGCTGCTTCGCCCTCGGCCGGGCCCTGCGCCGGGCGATCGAGTCCTACGACCGGCCGCTGAAGGTCCAGGTGTGGGGCACCGGCGGCATGAGCCACCAGCTCCAGGGCCCGCGCGCCGGCCTCATCAACCGCGAGTGGGACAACGCCTTCCTCGACCGGCTCGTCGACGACCCGGCAGGTCTGGCAGAGGTGCCGCACCTGGAGTACGTCGAGGAGGCGGGCTCGGAAGGCATCGAACTGGTCATGTGGCTGATCGCCCGCGGGGCGATGGGCGACCTCGACGGATCGGGCGACGTACGGGTCAGGCACCGCTTCTACCACGTGCCGGCGTCCAACACCGCCGTCGGCCACCTGATCCTCGAAAACCACCCCCGGGCCCAGGAGCCCGCCGAAGGAGTGAACTGACATGACCCACGACCGCACCCTCAGGGTGGCCCTCGCCGGCGGCGGCGCCTTCGGCGCCAAGCACGCGGCCGCGCTCCGCCGGATCGACGGCGTCGAGGTGACCGCCGTCGTGAGCAGCAGCCTCGAAAGCGCGCAGAAGTTCGCCGCGGAACAGGGCGTCGGCCGCGGCGTCGCCTCCCTGGACGACGTACTGGCGATGGACGACGTCGACGCCGTCATCCTCGCCACGCCCACCCCGATGCACGCCGAGCAGACGCTGGCGTGCCTCGACGCCGGCAAGCACGTCCAGGTGGAGATCCCCCTCGCCTCCTCCCTGGCGGACGCCGAGGCGTGCCTGGCGGCCCAGCAGCGCACCGGACTGGTCGCGATGGTGGGACACACACGGCGCTTCAACCCCAGCCACCAGTGGGTGCGCCGGCAGATCCGGGCCGGGGACTACCGCATCCAGCAGATGGACGTACAGACGTACTTCTTCCGCCGCACCAACCTCAACGCCCTGGGACAGCCGCGCTCCTGGACCGACCACCTGCTCTGGCACCACGCCGCGCACACCGTCGACCTGTTCGCCTACCAGACCGGCTCCCCGATCGTGCAGGCCAACGCCATCCAGGGGCCGGTCCACCCGGAGCTCGGCATCGCGATGGACATGTCGATCCAGCTGCGCGCGGAGAACGGCGCCCTCTGCACCCTGTCCCTGTCGTTCAACAACGACGGCCCGCTCGGCACGTTCTTCCGCTACATCGGCGACACCGGCACCTACCTCGCCCGCTACGACGACCTGGTCACGGGCAAGGACGAGCCGATCGACGTGAGCGGGGTGGACGTCTCGATGGACGGCATCGAACTCCAGGACCGCGAGTTCGTCGCCGCCATCCGCGAGGGCCGCGAGCCGAACGCCTCCATCGCCCAGGTCCTGCCCTGCTACCGCACCCTGGCGGCACTGGAGGACCAGCTCAACGCGGCCTCCGGCGCCTGACCCGCCGGGCCCGGCGCCGCGCGGCCGCGTCCTGGTCCGTTCGCGCCGTTCCGTGATCCGTCCGGGCCGTCCGCGCGCCCGGACGGATCACGCCGGGGAGCCGACGGCGGCGGCGCGTGTTCGGCTGGGCTCCGGCGGCCGCGGTCCCTCCACGGCCTGCCGTACCCGGCAGCAAGGAGGAGCCCCTGATGTCTCGTCGGTATGTCCCGGCCGTCCTCGGCCTCGTCGCGGGCGCGCTGCTCGACCGCACCACGGTCACGGGGGGCCACGCCGTCGACTGCCCGTTCTTCGACGACCAGGTCCCGGGCATGGTCTGCGGCGGCGGCATCTCCAACACCGGGACGATGAAGGTGACGCGCAGCCGGTTCACCGGCAACACGTCCCGGTCCGACGTGTTCGCCCAGGGCGGCGCCATCGACAGCCCCGGCACCGGAAGCGTGAGCGGGACCGAGGTGACCGGGAACCACGTGATCTACGGCGGGCGCGCCACCGGTGGCGGCGCCGCGGGCGCGGCCATCGCGAACGACGGCCCGCTGACCGTCACCCGGTCCCGGCTGACCGGGAACACCGCGACCGTCACCGAGAACACCCAGAGCATCGCGTTCGGCGCCGGCATCATCAGCTTCGCCGAGACGACCGTCAAGCACACGGTCGTGAGCGGGAACCGCGCCTTCGCGCCGGGCGGCATCGCGCGCGGAGCCGTCGCGAACGGAATCCCGGAGCCGGGCAGGCTGACCGTGACCGGCGGCGCCATCAGCGACAACACCTCGGACGCACCCCGCGGCTCCGCCCAGGGCGGGGCCATCGCGAACAACTCCCTGATGACCGTCAGCAAGGTCCGGATCAGCGGCAACCGAGCGGTCGCCCAAGGCGGCACGGCACGAGGTGGCGGCGTACGCGTGGGCCCCTTCGGCACGCTCGACCTGACCGACAGCCGCATCACCGGCAACACCGCCGACGCACCGAACGGCACGGCCCAGGGCGGCGGCCTCGACAACCCCGACGGCGGAACCCTGAGGGCCGGGCGCAACGAGGTCCTGCGGAACACGGTCACCGCGGCGGGCGGCACGGCCCAGGGCGGCGGCCTCTACCACGCCGGGGGAGCCTCGGGGCAGGGCACCACCACGCTGCACGGGAACACCGTCAGCCACAACCGGGCGGGCGACGGCGGCGGCATCTTCAAGGCGTCCGGGATCCTCACCCTGAACGGCGATGTCATCCGCAACAACCGGCCGAACAACTGCAGCCCCGCCGGCGTGGTCCCCGGCTGCACCGGCTGACGACCGGAGCCGGGGACGAGCTGAACAGCCAGGAAGCCGGGGGCAGCACCGACCCACGGGTGGGTGCCGCCCCCGGCTTCCTGCGCGTGCCCGTCAGGCGTAGTGGCGGTAGACGGCCTCGGCCACGCAGGCCGGCTTGTCGCTGCCCTCGACCTCGACGGTGAACGTCAGCGGCATCTGGACGCCGTTGCCCTTGACCTCCTCCACCGCGCCGACCGCACCGTGCAGGCGGATCTTTGCGCCCACCGGCACGGGGCTGGGGAAACGGACCCTCTCCAGGCCGTAGTTGACGCTCATCCTGGTGCCCGTGATCTCCAGCAGCTCGCCGAAGAGCGGGATGATGAGCGAGAGGGTGAGGTAGCCGTGCGCGATCGGGCGGCCGAAGGGCCCGTCCTTGGCCTTCTCCGGGTCCGTGTGGATCCACTGGTGGTCGTCGGTGGCGTCGGCGAAGGTGTTCACCCGCTGCTGGGTGATGTCGAGCCAGCCGGTGCGGCCGAGGTCGGCGCCGGTGAGGGCCTTGAGCTCGTCGAGGCCGTGGGCGGTGGTGGGCATGGCGGATCCTTCCGATGGCGCGGGCGGCGCCGGGCGCCGCCCGCGGGAGATGTGTGCTGGGCCGCGTCGTTCGGATCGGGCCGGGCCCGATCCGAACGACACGGCCGGGGTGTCGGATGTCTGTCAGGCGCGCGGACGGTCGCCCGGACCGTCCCTGTACGCCTCG
Organism: Streptomyces sp. NPDC101118; assembly: GCF_044759445.1. NCBI lineage: Bacteria > Bacillati > Actinomycetota > Actinomycetes > Kitasatosporales > Streptomycetaceae > Streptomyces > Streptomyces sp. NPDC101118. The sequence goes on from NZ_JBIVZG010000002.1 coordinate 66,389, forward strand.
CGCACGGCGGGCTTGACGATCTTCCCGGAGGCCGTGCGGGGCAGGTCGTGGGCCAGGACCAGGGACTTGGGGATCTTGTACTTGGCGAGCCGGCCCCGCAGGTGGCCGAGCAGCTCGTCCTCGCCGGCCCGGGCACCGGGCCGCAGGACGACGACGGCACGGCCGACCTCGCCCCAGACCGGGTCGGGCACGCCGAAGACGGCGCACTCGGCGACCTCGGGGTGCGTGAGGAGCGCGTCCTCGACCTCGGCCGGGTACACGTTCTCGCCGCCGGAGACGAACATGTCCTTGACCCGGTCCACGATGTACGCGTACCCGTCCTCGTCCAGCCGGACGACGTCGCCCGTGCGCAGCCAGCGCCCGCCGTCCCCGCCCTCGTCCGCTGAGGCGAAGGCGGCCTCGGTGTCCTCGGGCCGCCCCCAGTAGCCGGTCATGACGTTCGGGCCCTGGACCAGGATCTCGCCGCGCTCGCCGGGCCCGGCCTCGCGGCCGTCCGGGAGCACGACACGGGTGTCGGTGAAGAAGTGCGGCACGCCGGCGGAGCCGGCCTTGGCAGAGGCCTGCTCCCGGTCCAGGAACAGGACGCCGGGGGACGCCTCGGTCATGCCGTAGCCCTGGCTGAAGGCGAGACCCCGGTCGAGGTACGTGGCGATGGTGCGGGTCGGCACGGGAGCGCCGCCGCAGTTGAGCGTGTGAAGGCTGGACAGGTCCGCGGTCGCCCAGCGGGGCCGGGCGGCCATGGCGTCGTACATGGTGGGGACGCCGAACATGTACGTCACGCCCAGCTCCTCGACCAGTTCCAGCACCCGGTCGGCGTCGAAGGAGCCGAGGAGGACCACCCGGCCGCCCTTGAGCAGGGTCGGCAGGCAGGTCATGTTGAGGCCGCCGGTGTGGAACATCGGGGCCACGACGAGGGTCACCTCGTCGGCGGCGAGGTCGGTGTCCACGAGGACGTTGACGCTGTTCCAGGTGATGCCGGCGTGGGAGAGCACGGCGCCCTTGGGACGGCCCGTGGTCCCGGAGGTGTACATGATCATGCACGGGTCGTCGGGCGCCACGGCCTCGTCCAGCGGGCCGGTCCCGGCCCCGGCGAGGAGCTCCTCGTACCCGTGCGCTCCGTCCTCGGTGGGCCCCTCGACCACGATCCGGTGCGGTACACCCGCTTCGGCCGCCGCGGCACGGGCCGTCCCGGCGAGCTCCTGGGCGTGGACGAGGACGGTGCTGCCCGAGTCGGCCAGGTTGTACGCCAGTTCCGGCGCCGTCAGCCGGGTGTTGAGCGGGACGAAGACCGCCCCGAGCGTTCCGGCGGCGAACAGGGTCTCCAGGAACGCCGGGTGGTTGGGGCCGAGGTACGCGATCCGGTCGCCCGGTGCCACCCCCAGGGCGCGCAGCGCGTGCGCGAGCCGCAGGACCCGCCCGTGCAGCTCACGGTAGGTCCAGCTGCGGCCGTCGTGGACGACGGCCGTCCGGTCGGGGGTCTTGCGGGCCCGGCGTGCGGGCCAGGAGCCGATGCCTTGGTTCAACACGAGCGGTTCCTTCAGTCGGTGCGGAGCCCGAGCAGCCGGGCGGCGTTCTCCTTGAGGATCTTCGGCCGGACCTCGGGCCTGATGTCGAGCGCCGCGAAGTCGGCGAGCCACCGGTCCGGGGTGATGACGGGGTAGTCGGACCCGAAGAGGACCTTGTCCCGGAGGAGGGTGTTGGCGTACCGGACGAGCTGCGGCGGGAAGTACTTCGGGGACCAGCCGGACAGGTCGATGTACACGTGCGGCTTGTGCGTGGCCACCGCCAGGGCCTCGTCCTGCCAGGGGAAGGACGGGTGGGCGAGGATGATCCGCAGCTCAGGGAAGTCGACGGCGACGTCGTCGACCAGCATGGGGTTCGAGTACCGCAGCCGGATGCCGCCGCCGCCCGGGACGCCGGCGCCGATGCCGGTCTGGCCGGTGTGGAACAGGGCGGGGACGCCGAGTTCCTCGATGGCCTCGTACAGCGGGTAGGCGAGCGGGTCGTTCGGCGAGAACGCCTGGATGCTGGGGTGGAACTTGAAGCCGCGGACCCCGTGCTCCTCCACCAGCCGCCGTGCCTCGCGCACGCCCGCCCGGCCCTTGTGGGGGTCGATGCTGGCGAACGGGATCAGCACGTCGGCGTGGGCCGCGCAGCTTTCGGCGATCTCCTCGTTGGCGATCCGCGGATGGCCGGTGGCGTGCTCGGCGTCGACGGTGAACACCACCGCCGCCATGCTGCGCTCCCGGTAGTGGGCGGCCATCTCCTCGATGGTCGGCTGCCGGTGGCCGTGGGCCTTGAAGTACTTCTCGGAGGCACCGAACAGCTCCGGGCTCAGCGCCCCGTGGCCGTCCTTGGAGACCTCGGCGTGCGTGTGCACGTCGATGGCGGTGATCCGGTCGAGGTCGAGGCCGAGGTCGGGGGTGCGGTCGTGCGTGAGGGAGGGCACGTCACGCCTCCGGAGCCTGGGGCGCGGGGATGCCGTACGTCTCGGGCTCGGCGCCGACGCCGCCCGGCCACTCGGCGGCGATGGCGGCGGCGCTCCAGCCGCCGTCGGCGAAGGCGACGGCCTTCTCCTTGGGGTGCGCCCACAGGGCGAGGCGGTCGCCGCCGATGCCGATGGCCTGCCCGGTCACCCCGGCGGAGTCGTCCGAGGCCAGGAAGGTGATCAGGGCGGCGACGTCCTCGACGGTGCCCAGGCCCTCGTCCTTGCGCAGCCAGTCGGGCAGCGGCTCGCCCGTGCGCTCCGACTCCTCGATGACGGGCGCGAACGCCGGGATGGTCCTGGTCATCTCGGTGGCGGCGACGGGGACGACGGCGTTGACGGTGATGCCGGCCCGGCCCAGTTCCATGGCCCAGGTGCGGGCCATGGCGACGATGCCGGCCTTGGCCGCGGCGTAGTTGGTCTGGCCGAAGTTGCCGCGCTGTCCGGCGGGGGAGGAGATGAGGACGAGCCGGCCGCCGGTGCCCTGCTCGCGCATGCGGACGGCCGCCGCGCGGGCGCAGGTGAAGGTGCCGCGGAGGTGGACGCGGACGACGTCGTCGAAGTCCTCGTCGGTCATCTTCCACAGCACCCGGTCGCGCAGGATGCCGGCGTTGGTGACGAGCACGTCCAGGCGTCCGTACGCGCCGACCGCTGCGTCCACCAGTCGCTGGGCCGCCTCGCCGTCGCCCACCGCGGCGACGACGCCGGTGGCCGTGCCGCCCCCGGAGGTGATCGAGGCGACGGCGGCGTCGACGACGGCCCGGTCGACGTCGTTGACGACGACGGCGGCACCGGCGGCGGCGAGGGCCTGCGCGTACGCCAGCCCGAGACCGCGCCCGCTGCCGGTGACGACGGCGACCTTGCCCTGAAGATCCATGAGAGGTACCTCGCGTAAGGGGGGGAGGGGGACCTGCCGGGAGCGCCGGCGCAGCCGAGCGATCGACAGGAATCCTGATGAACGCCAGTCTGGGCAACCGACAGGATTCCTGTCAATGCCCTAAGGTGGGGGCGTGCCGCCACCGCGGCGGCGCGCGCTGCGGTGGCCGTACGGGCCGCCCGCCGCGGACCGCCGCCACGGGAGGACGGACGTGGGCACCTCGCTGCTCTACCTGGTCAAGAGGACGGAACTGGCGGTGCGCGCCCGGCTCGACGAGCTGCTCAAGCCCGCCGGGATCACGGCGCTGCAGTACACCGCCCTGACCGTGCTGGAGCGGCACGACGGCATCTCCGCCGCCCAGCTCGCCCGCGACTCCTTCGTCACCGCCCAGTCGATGGCGGACATGGTCCGGGCCCTGGAGAGCCGCGGCCTGATCCGCCGCGAGCCCAATCCCGCCAACCGCCGCGAACGCCTCATCCTGCTCGCCGAACCGGGGCGCGCCCTGCTGGCCGAGTACGCCGGCCCCGCCCGCGCGCTGGAGCAGCGGATGGTCGCCGACCTGACCGACGGCCAGACCGCCGCCTTCCGCGAAGCCCTGGTCATGGCGTGGCGGGCCCTGTCGTAGGGACTGTCTCCTTGACGGCGTGAGCCGTAGGCGGCTCCGAAGGCTCGACTCACTTCGATGTCGGCACCACCTGGGATGCTCGTGCGCATGAAGGAGAAGGTCAGGCGCACTCTCACCCAGATCACCGGGATGCACGAGGTCTCTTCCGAGCTGAGACGTCAGCTCGTCGACTGCTGGATCGCGGTCACGAACGCGGGTGGTGCCGCGGGATTTCCTTTCCCCCCGGTGCATGACGACGACGTGGCGCCGGTCGCGGACGAGCTCCTCAGTCGTCTCGACCCGTCGCGCAGCCGTCTCATCGTCGCGAGGTTCGGTGAGGCTCTTGCCGGATGGGTTGTACTCAAATGTGATCCCTTTCGGCTCGTCGCACACTGGGGAACGGTCCACCACCTCCAGACCCACCCCGGCTTCCGCAGCCGTGGTGTCGGCTCCGCTCTCATGCGAGAGCTGCGGACGGTGGCCCGTGACGAGCTGGGGCTCGAGCAGCTCCGTCTCACGGCCCGGGGGAGAGAAGGGCTGGAGGACTTCTACGGCCGCCTGGGATGGCGGGAGGTCGGCCGCTGGCCCAGCGCCTTGCGCTTCGCGCCCGACGACACCCGAGACGAGGTCCTGATGCTCCTCGATCCCCTCTGACCGTCCGTTCGCGTGCCGGACCGCGCCACTGTTCGAGCCGGCTGACGCACCGTTCGACCGCGTCGTGCTGCTTGCATGTTTCGGTGTCGAAGACGGGCGGCCGACCACCGGTTGGGCCTCGCCGCAGGCGGTGGTTCTGGGTGATCCGTCACGGCCGGACCGTGCGGTCCTGTCAGCGGCGGCGCCGCGGCGAGCGGGGGCGGCACCACCACGACCGGCTTCACCAAGGCAGGCTCGGGCGGGACGCACCTCAACGGCAGCTGCCCCGGCGACCCCGCCGGCACCCCGGCCGCGGACGGGAGCACCGCGCCCGCCGCCTGGACGGCCGCCATCCACGCGGGAGGGTCGCCCTCGCCGAACACCTGCAGCGAGGTCTGGGCCCTCTGCCTGACCGTGAACAACAGGCAGCACAGCCGGTAGCCGGCGGTCCGGCCGTGCCGACGGCCCCGGCCCGCGCAGGGCCGGGGCCGTCGCCGGTCACACGTCGGAGCGCCCGCAGACGTGTCCGCGCCGCACGCCGGAGCGGGACCCGGCCCGTACGGGCCGGGGCGCCCACCGGCCGCGGCGCGTCCGGCGCGGCGGCGGTCCGTACGGCGACTGCCAGGCCGGCCGGCCGGAGCGGCGCGGGCCGTCCGCGCGCTCGAGCCGCACCGCGCAGCCGGGGCAGCGGCGGAGGACGAAGGGGAGGGAGTTCGGAAGGAAGGTGGCGACAGCCACCCGGTTCTCGGACAAGTACACACCGGTTCCAGTGAGAAGACCGCAGCGGAAAGGGGCACGGCGCACCGGCGGTGCGACGCGCGACGGATCAGCGCTCGGGGGGTCTCACACGGAGTACAACGGCATCTCCTCCAACGGGTGGTTGCGGGCGGGAGCACGCTAACCGCACCCGGGAGCCCGGCTCCACCGTTTTTCGGCCGGGCTCCTCCCGCGCCCTATTCGCCCGTGGCGCGGTAGTGGTCCACGGTGAGGCTCACCGGGCCGTCGTCCGGGTCCGCCGCGAGCACGCGGACCACGGCCAGGTCCCGGCCGCCGTCCCCGCGGACGCAGAAGGACCGGCCGGCCAGCTCCGCGAGGTCCAGGGTGGTGACCGGCCGGGTGTCCAGGCCCTCCAGGCAGTCGGCCGGAGTGAGGCGGGCGTCCGGCGCTGCGTACGCGTCGTTGTCGTCGGCCGGCACGAACTCGCCCTCGGACCGGCCGAGGAACCACTCCGCGGTCCCCTCCGGCACGACCTGCCCGGTCTCCAGGTCGAACTCGTAGCTCTGGTCCGGGGAGACCAGCCGCGTCCCCGTGTACACGGTGCGGTAGCCGGGCGGTGCCGCGGGCGCGGGCACGGTGGTCCCCGACGCGGCCGGCGACGGGCCCCGCGTACCCGGCGGGGCACTGGCCGGGCCGCTCCCGGACGGCGTGCGCGGACCGGCGTCCGCGGTGTGCCCGGAACCGGGGCCGAGGAAGTGGTACGCGGCGCCCGTGCCCGCGGCGAGAGCCAGCGCCGCGGCCAGGGCCAGGGTGCGGCGCCGGCCCCGGCCCGCCGCACGGCGGGCGGCGGCGCGCGGCGCGGGCCCCGGGTCCTCCCGCGGGGGCACGGGCCGTACGGACGGGCCGTCGGCGGTCGGTGCCTCGTGCGGGGCCGTGAACGCCCGCAGGGTCCGGTCCTGGGCGGGTGCGTCGGGCAGCTCGCCGTGCCGCACGATCGCCGGTCCGAGGTGCTCGGGCAGCCAGCCGTCGGCGAAGCGGAGCTGCCCGCCCAGTACGGGGTGACCGTGCACCGCCTCGATCAGCCGGGCGGGGGTCGGGCGGTCCCCGGGCTCCTTGGCCAGGCACCAGCGGACCAGACCCGCCAGCGAGGGCGGCAGGGCGGAGAGGTCCGGCTCCTCGTGCACGACCCGGTACAGGGCACCGGACTCCGGGCCGTGCCCGAAGGGCGGGGTGCCGCAGGCGACGTACGCGGCCAGCGCGCCGAGCGCGAAGACGTCGGTCGCCGGCGTCGCCGCGCGGCCGAGGGCCTGCTCCGGGGCCATGAAGCCGGGGGAGCCGATGCGGAGCCCGGCGCCGGTGAGGGCGGCGGCGTCGGCGGCCCGGGCGATACCGAAGTCGATCACCCTGGGGCCGTCGGAGGCGAGCAGGACGTTGGCCGGCTTGAGGTCGCGGTGGACCACGCCGGCCGCGTGGATCGCCCCCAGGGCCTCGGCGATGCCGGCCACCAGGAGCAGCACGGAGTGCTCCGGCAGCGGGCCGTGGTCCCGGACCACCTGGTGGAGCGAGGGCCCGGGCACGTAGGCGGTGGCCAGCCAGGGCAGGGCGTCGGCCACCCCGGCGTCGACGACCTGGGCGGTGTACAGGCCGTGGATCAGGCGGGCGCTGGCGACCTCCTGCGCGAACCGCTGCCGGAACTCGGGGTCCTCGGCCAGCTCGGGACGCACCACCTTGAGCGCCACCGGACGACCGCCCCGGGTGTACGAGAGGTACACCCGGCCCATCCCGCCGGCGCCGAGGCGGGCGTACAGGCGGTAGCCGCCGACCTCGGTGGGGTCGTCGGCCTTCAGGGGCTGGAACGTGGGGGTGAGCGTTCCGTCGGGTCGCTGTGCGGACATGCGGCGCAGTTTATAGAGAGCGTCAGGAGATGGGGGCACCGGGGCGCCGCGTGGGGCGCGGGCGGCCCCTGATCGGCGCGGGTGATCTGGCATATCTGCTGGTCAGGCCGTAGATGACGGGGTGAGGTGTGTCCTGATGAGATAGTCAGGAGAGGGAGGTGCCGATCCCCGGCGCAATGAGTAGGGTGGGGGACCGTGTCCAGTCGTAAAACATCGATCCTCGAAGCCGCCGCGCGGGTGATCGCACGCAGGGGCGTGCGCGGACTCCGGGTGGAGGAGCTCGCCGCGGAGGCGGGCGTGTCCACCGCGCTGATCTACTACCACTTCAAGGACCGCACCGGAATCCTGCGCCAGACGCTCGAGTTCATCAACGACCGCGCCGAGCGCTACACGACGGAGCGCGACCCGGACGCCGAGCCCCTCACCCCGCGCGAGGAACTGGACGAGACGCTGCTGCTGGAGCTCCAGGAGACCCCCGAGGTCCGGGAGAACAGCGCCGCCTGGGGAGAGCTGCGGGCCAGCGCGGTCTTCGACGACGCGCTCCGCGAGGACCTGGCGCGGGCCACCCTGGTCTGGGTGCAGGAGATCGCCGAGCTGCTCGGGCAGGTGCGGCCCATGAACTCCGCCGCCGTGCTCGCCGGCGCCGCCGAGCGCCTGACCGCCCTGCTCGAAGGGCTCAGCGTGCGCTGGCTCAGCGGGAGCCTGCCGCTGGCGCACGCCCGCGCCCTGATGTCCGAGGCCATCGAGGCGGAGGTGGAGCGGCTCGGCCGCTGACCCGCCGGGAAGATCACCGGACCGCAAAGAAAACCCGGCAGTGCCCGGGGTGCCGAGCGTCACTCGGCACCCCGGGCACTGCCGTTTGCCGCCCTCACCCGTGCGCGCATCAGGCCCCCGCCCACCCGCGATCCGAAACTTGACTGATTTTTCAGTCAGTGCCAGTCTGAGCCCGCCACGCGATACTTGATCTGGAGATCCCATGACGGAACACCGCGACGAGCGCTCCCTCACCGACCGGCTGTTCGGGGCGGCCCTGACCACCCGCCGCCGCCTGCTCGGCGCCGCCGGGCTGGGCGCGGCCGGCCTCGCCCTCGGCTCGCAGGCGTTCGGCACGTCCCCGGCCGCTCCCGCCCCCGCGCCCCGCCCCCGCGGCTCCCGCCCCTGGGTGCCCGCGGACGACGTACCGCACGTGCGCACCTGGATGTCGTGGCCCTCGCGGAAGTCGGTCTGGGGCGGGCAGCTGCCGGGCGTCCAGCGGGACATCGCCCTGATCGCCCGCACCGTCGCCCGCTACGAGCCCGTGGTGATGTGCGCGCCCGACGACTACAGCGCCGCGCAGGCCCGCAGCGCCTGCGGACCGGACGTCGACGTGACCACCGACATCCCCACCGACGACCTGTGGATGCGCGACATCGCACCGGTCTTCCGGCGCGACGGCCGCGGGGGAGTCGACGCGGTCGGCCTCAACTTCAACGGCTGGGGCAGGAAGCAGGTGTACGCCGACGACGCCCGCGTCGCCCAGCTGGTGGCCCGCCGCCGGCGGATGCGCTTCACGTACGCCGACCTCGTCGGCGAGGGCGGCGCGGTCGAGACCGACGGCGACGGCACGGTGATGGCCACCGAGAGCAGCCTGGTCAACAAGAACCGCAACCGGGGCATGAGCCGCGCGGAGGTCGAGGACGCCGTCCTGGACGCGTACGGCGCCGACAAGATGATCTGGCTGCCCGGCATCAAGGGCAAGGACATCACCGACGACCACGTCGACGTCACCTCCCGCTTCGTCCGCCCCGGCGTGGTGATGGTCCAGCTGCCGCCGCAGGACCGCGACGACGTCTGGGCGCGCGACGCCCGCGAGCAGTTCGCCATCCTCTCCCGGGCCACCGACGCCCGCGGCCGGCGGCTCAGGGTCATCCGGGTGGACGGCCCCGACACCGTACGGTCGAAGAAGTCGACGTTCGTCGACTCCTACCTCAACTTCCACCTCGTCAACGGCGCCCTGATCACCGCCCAGTTCGGCGACCGCGCCAAGGACGAGGCCGCCCGGCGCACCCTGGCCGCCGCGTTCCCCGGCCGCGAGGTCGTCCAGCTCGACGTCGACCGCCTGATGGGCGGGGGCGGCGGCATCCACTGCTCGACCATGCAGGAGCCCCAGGCCTAGCAACGGCCCCCGGCTCCCGGCCCGCCGTGCCCTCCGGCCCCCGGCCCGCCGTGCCCCTCGGCTCCCGGCCCGCCGTGCCCCTCGGCTCCCGGCCCGCCGTGCCCCCGGCCCCCGGCCCGCCGTGCCCCGGCGCAGCGCCGGCCCCTCCTCCTTCTGCCCCTCTTCCCGCCTTCCCCCCGGAGGACTTCCTTGTCCCGCTCCCCCCTGTCCCGACGTACGCTGCTGCGCTCCTTCGCCGGAGTCGGAGCCGGCGCCCTCGCCCTGGGCCTCACCGCCTGCAACGACCCGGAGGGCCGGGCGGAGACCGACGCCGGTCCCTCCGCCGGCACCGGCGCCGACGGCGGGCGCCGGCTCGGCGCCGAGTGGGAGAAGCACACCCGCACCTTCATGTCCTGGCCCGCGTCCGAGGACGTGTGGGGCGAGGACCTGCCGGCCGTACGCAAGGACATCGCCTCCCTCGCCGCGGCCATCGCCGCCCGCGAGCCCGTGACGCTGATGGCCCGGCCCGGCCAGGACGTCAGGGCCCAGCAGGCCTGCGGCGAGGACGTCGAGGTGATCCCGCTGGCCGTGGACGACCTGTGGGCCCGTGACACCGTGCCGGTCTTCGTCGAGGAGGGCGGCAAGGTCAAGGGCGTCGACTTCAACTTCAACGGGTGGGGCGACAAGCAGGCGCACCCCAACGACGGCAAGGTGGCCCGGACCCTCCTGGAGGAGTACGGCATCGCACGGATCGAGACGCCGCTCGTCGCCGAGGGCGGCTCGTTCGAGACCGACGGACTCGGCACCCTCGTGCTCACCGAGAGCTCCCTCGTCAACGACAACCGCAACCCGGACATGACCAGGGACGACATCGAGGCCGAGCTGAAGGCGGCCCTCGGCGTCACCAAGGTGATCTGGCTGGCCGGCGTCCGCGGCGAGGACATCACCGACGCGCACGTCGACTGCCTGATGCGGTTCGTCGCGCCCGGCGTCGTCCTCCTGGACAAGGCCTTCCCCGGCACCCCGGCCGACGTCTGGTCCCGCTCCGCCGACCAGGCCAAGAGCGTGCTGAAGGACGCGACCGACGCCCGCGGCAAGAAGATCGAGGTCATCGAGCTGCCCCAGCCCGACCCGGACCTCATCACCGGCACCGGCGACGCCTTCGTCTCCTCGTACATGAACTTCTACATCGGCGGCAACGGCGTCTACCTGCCCCGCTTCGGCGACGAACGGGCCGACGACCACGCCCGCGAGGTGCTGAAGGAGCACTTCCCCGACCGCGAGGTGGTCTCCGTACGGATCGACGCGATCGCGGCCGGCGGTGGCGGCATCCACTGCGCCACCCACGACCTGCCCGCCGTCTCCGGGTGAGCGCGCCATGCAGCTGACCCCCACCGAACGCGACCGGCTGCTGCTGTTCACCGCCGCCGAGCTCGCCCGGTCCCGCCGCGCGCGGGGCCTCCGCCTCAACCTGCCGGAAGCCACCGCGCTGATCGCCGACACGGTCTGCGAGGCGGCCCGCGACGGCGCCCGGCTGGCCGAGGCGGTCGCCCGCGGACGCGCCGTACTCGGCCCGCGCGACGTGCTGCCCGGCGTCGTGGACGTCCTCACCGAGATCAACGTGGAGGCCGTCTTCGACGACGGCAGCCGGCTCGCCGTGATAGCCGACCCGTTCGGCGCGGCGGGCGCGGCGGGCGCGGTGCACGCGGCGGCGCCGGACCAGGCACCGGGAGCGGTGCTGCCGGCTCCCGACCCCGCCGGGGACCCGGCGCCGACGCACACCGTACGCGTCCGCAACACCGCGCCCGTGCCCGTCTCGGTCACCTCGCACTTCCACTTCTTCGAGGCCAACCCCCGCCTGGAGTTCGACCGTTCCGCCGCGTACGGCACCCACCTCGCGGTGCCCGCCGGATCCTCGGTGCGCTTCGACCCGGGGGCGACGGTCGAGGTGCCGCTCGTGCCGATCGGCGGCGCGCGCACCGCGATCGGCTTCGCCGGGCTGGTCGACGGTCCACTGGACGCAACGGGAGCGAAGGCCGAGGCGCTGCGCCGCGCCGCCGCCTGCGGCTACCTGGGAGCGGCCCCCGACGGGCAGGAGGCCCGGAGTTGAGCAGCAGCATCGACCCGCAGGAGTACGCGGCCGTCCACGGCCCCCGGGCCGGGGACCGGATACGGCTCGGCGACAGCGGCCTGGTCGTCCGCGTCGAGTCCGACGCGCAGGCGCCGGGCGACGAGTTCCTGGTCGGATTCGGGAAGACCGCACGGGACGGCATGCACCTCAAGGCCGCGTCCGTGCGCGAGACCTGCGACATGGTGATCAGCAACGTGGTGGTCATCGACGCCCGGCAGGGCGTCCGCAAGGTGTCGATCGGCATCCGCGAGGGCCGGATCGCCTCCATCGGGCGGGCCGGCAACCCGGACACCATGGACGGGGTGGACGTGGTGGTCGGAACCGGCACCACGATCGTCTCGGGCGAGGGGCTGATCGCCACCGCCGGCGCCGTCGACACCCACGTGCACCTGATGTCGCCGCGCATCATGGAGGCCTCGCTGGCCTCCGGCGTCACCACGATCATCGGCCAGGAGATCGGGCCGGCCTGGGGCGTGGGCGTCAACTCGCCCTGGGCGCTCCGGCACGGGTTCAACTCCTTCGACGCGTGGCCGGTCAACATCGGCTTCCTGGCCCGCGGTTCCTCCTCGGACGCGGCCCCGCTGGTCGAGGCGCTGGCCGAGGGCGGCGCCTCCGGCTTCAAGGTCCACGAGGACATGGGCGCCCACACCCGCGCCCTCGACACCGCCCTGCGGGTGGCCGAGGAGCACGACGTACAGGTCGCCCTGCACACGGACGGGCTGAACGAGTGCCTGTCGGTCGAGGACACCCTCGCGGTCCTGGAGGGCCGCACCATCCACGCGTTCCACATCGAGGGCTGCGGCGGCGGCCACGTGCCCAACGTGCTGAAGATGGCCGGCGTGGAGAACGTCATCGGCTCGTCCACCAACCCCACGCTGCCCTTCGGCCGGGACGCGATCGCCGAGCACTACGGGATGATCGTCTCCGTGCACGGGCTCAAGACCGACCTGCCCGGCGACGCCGCGATGGCCAGGGACCGCATCCGGGCCGGCACGATGGGCGCGGAGGACGTCCTGCACGACCTCGGGGTCATCGGCATCACCTCCTCCGACGCCCAGGGCATGGGCCGGGCGGGCGAGACCGTACGCCGCACCTTCGCGGTGGCCGGGAAGATGAAGGCCGAACTCGGCCCCATGGACGGCGACGGCCCGGACGACGACAACGAGCGCGTGCTGCGCTACATCGCCAAGCTCACCATCAACCCCGCCATCGCGCACGGCCTCTCCCACGAGGTCGGCTCCATCGAGGTCGGCAAGCTCGCCGACATCGTGCTGTGGTGGCCGGCCTACTTCGGGGCCAAACCGCAGATGGTGCTGAAGGCCGGGTTCCCCGCGTACGGCGTGACCGGCGACCCGAACGCCGCCACCGAGAACTGCCAGCCGCTGGTGATGGGGCCGCTGTTCGGCGGGTACGGGGCCACCGCAGCCGACCTGTCCGTGGCGTTCGTCAGCCGGGCGGCCGCCGAGTCCGGCTCCGCGGGGCGCCCGTACGACGCCATGGCCACCCGCCGGCGGCGGGTCGCGGTCGGCGGCACCCGCGGCATCGGCCCGCGCGACATGGTGCGCAACGCCCGGACGGGCCTGGTCGAGGTCGACCACCGGACCGGGGCCGTCTTCCTCGACGGCGCCTCCGTCAGCTCCGAGCCGGCCGACTCGGTGCCGCTCGGCCGGCTCTACTTCCTCTGAGCACTTGCTCTGAGCCCCGGCCCGTCCCGTGCCGGCCGGCACGGGACGGGCCGGGGCACCCCTCCTGGCAGGTCCCACGTCCGTCCCGCTGCCTGCAGCCGGGTTACGCCCCGGCCGGTCCCGCGTACCGGTCGGGGCGGCCGAGTTCGGCCTCGATCGCGTCCGCGAGCAGGCGCCTGGCGTGTTCCAGCGGCAGGGAGCCGCTCAGCCAGCGGACGCTCAGCCCCTCGAGCAGGGCGGTCAGCCGCTCGGCGGCGGCCGCGTGCTCGGGGGCGGTGGCCGCCGGGTTGGCGCGCCCGAGCAGCTCGGCGATCTCGTGCACCCAGGTGTGCGTGGCCCGGGCCAGGTCGGCGCGGAGTTCGGCGTCGAAGACCGCGCTGGCCCTCAACTCCCCCCAGGCGGTGCTGTTCTCGCGCACCTCGGCGTCGTCCTGGAGCTCCAGCAGCAGGATCTGTTCCAGTTCGTGCCGGGGGTCGGCCGGCCCGTCGGCGGTGCTGCGTGACGCGGCCGTGTAGCGGTCGGCGCGGTCGCTGATGAACTCGAGGGTCCGGTGCAGGATCCCCGCCCGGTCGGTGAAGTGGTAGTAGATCAGCGAGGTCGAGACCCCGGCCTCCGCCGCCAGTTCCCCCACCCGCAGTCCCCGTACGCCGCGTCGCGCGATGACGCGCGTCGCGGCCTTGAGTATTTCTGTTCGACGGTCTGACACGAGAGCCCACCTTAGCCGGATCCGGCGTCGTGGACCCCATTTCCTGATCGGATTGTCAGTGCCTCGCTCCATGGCGTGACCAGCCGAAAAGGCCGATTGGTGCCGCGACCACCCCAGGTCCCGCCTCCGCTTAACCGCCCTGACCTGCTCCTTTGTCGCCGTGGCCGCCCTTCGTCCACCAAGACCTTGACTGAATTTTCAGTTCAGAGCAGTATGTGCGGCACACCACACCCCTCCTCCCACCCTCATCCCGGGGAGACCTCCCATGCACATGCCGGACACCACCCGCCGGAGCCTGCTCCGCTACGGAGCCGCGGCCGTCCCCGCCCTCGCCCTCGGCGGGGCGCTCGCGCCCACCGCCGCGTCCGCCGCCACCGCGCCCTCCGGAGTGCGGCTCCGGATGCCGGCCGAGGACGCCAGGCACGTCCGCACCTTCATGGCCTGGCCCGCGCTCACCTCCGTGTGGGGCACCCGCCTGCGGGGCGTGCGCGACGACATCGCCCTCGTCGCCGACCGCATCTCGCGCTACGAGCCCGTCGTCGTACTGGCCCGCCCCGGCCAGGCGGCCGACGCCCGCTACAACTGCGGCGGCGGCGCGTACCACAGCATCACGGTCCTGCAGATCCCCAACGACGACCTCTGGATCCGCGACTTCGGCCCCACCTTCGTGGTCGGCCCCGGAGCCGTCGCCGGCGTGGACACCAACTTCAACGGCTGGGGCAAGACCGGCACCACGTACTGGCAGCCCTTCGCCAACGACGCCGTGGCGGCCGCGGCCCTGCTCGCCGAGTACGGGGTGGACCGCATCCGGGCCCCCTTCGTCGGCGAGGGCGGTTCCCTGGAGACCGACGGCGAGGGCACCCTGCTGGCCACGGTGAGCTCGCTCGTCAACGCCAACCGCAACCCGGGCATGTCCCAGGCCCGGGTCGAGGAGGCCCTCAAGTCGTCCCTCGGCATCGACAAGGTCATCTGGGTGCCGGGCCTGGCCGGGCAGGACATCACCGACTGCCACATCGACTGCCTGGCCCGCTTCGTCGCCCCCGGCCACGTGATGCTGGACGCGCCGGGCCCCCGCACCGCCGCCCAGTGGGTCGCGGTCTACGAGGAGACCAAGCGCGTCCTGCAGAGCGCCACCGACGCCCAGGGCCGCCCGCTGAAGATCACCGAGCTGCCGGGGCCGGACCGCCGGCTGATCCGCGGCACCGGCAGCGAGTTCCTCTCCAGCTACACCAACTACTACACCGCCAACGGCGCCGTCCTCGTGCCGCACTTCGGCGACTCGTACGCGGACTCCACCGCGTACACGATCCTCCGGTCCGCGTACCCGGGCCGGGACGTCGTCCAGATCAACATCGACAACATCGCGAGCGGCGGTGGCGGCATCCACTGCGCCACCCAGTCGCAGCCGGTCGTGCCGCCCGCCGTCTGAGCCGGCCGGCCGCCACCACCCGAACAGGCCGCCACCACCCGAACAGGAAGAGAGAAGCGCAGTGAGTTTCCGCATGCCCGCCGAGTGGGCCGCCCACGAAGGCTGCCTGATGGCCTGGCCGACCCGCCCGGAACTCTGGGGCGAGGTCCTCGACGAGGTCAAGCAGGAGTACGCCCAGGTGGCCCGCGCCATCGCCGAGTTCGAGCCGGTCACCATGGTCGCCCCGCCCGGCCACGGCGACGAGGCCCGCACCCTCTGCGGTGACCAGGGCGTCACGGTCGTCGAGCTGCCGATGGACGACTCCTGGTTCCGCGACTCCGCGCCCCTCTTCATCCTCGACGAGCACGGCCGCCGGGCCGGCGTGGACTTCCGGTTCAACGCCTGGGGCGGCAAGCACCAGCCCTGGGACTCCGACGACCGGGTCAGCGCCCTGCTGCTCGACCACCTCGGCGTCCCGGCGGTCCGCTCGGAGATGATCCTCGAAGGCGGCGCGATCACCGTCGACGGCGAGGGCACCCTGATCACCACCGAACAGTGCCTCCTGCACCCCAACCGCAACCCCTCGATGAGCCGCGAGGAGATCGAGGACGAGCTGAAGGCCCAGCTCGGCGTCACCAAGATCATCTGGCTGCCGTACGGCGGCCTGCTGGACACCGAGACCGACGGCCACGTCGACGGCGTGTGCGCCTTCGCCGCCCCCGGCAAGGTCGTCGTCCACCTGCCCGAGGACCCCACCCACCCCGACTACGTGCGGATGCGCGCCAACCGCACCGTCCTGGAGCACAGCACCGACGCCCAGGGCCGCCCCTTCGAGATCACCGAGATCCCGCAGGCCGCCTTCGTCGAGGTCGACGGCCAGCACGTCGAGGTCAGCTACCTCAACTACTACATCGCCAACGGCGGCATCGTCGTCCCCGTCGCCGACCACCCCGAGGACGAGGGCGCCCTCGCCGTCCTGGCCGCCGCGTACCCCGACCGGAAGGTCGTCGGGGTACGGGCCCGGGCCATCGCCTACGGCGGTGGCGGGGTCCACTGCATCACCCAGCAGATCCCCGCGGGCCGGCCCACCGCCTGAGCGAGGCCGGCCGCCCCTCACCCTCCGTCGCCCGCCCGACGACGCCCAACGGAAGAAGCCCCGATGCCCTCCTCCGCATCAGCACGCCCGAGACGCACCGCCCGCCGCGGCCGCCTCGCCCTCGCCGGCGCCGCGCTCTCCTCCCTCGCGCTCCTCGCCGCCTGCTCCGGCCCGCCCGGCACCGGCACCACCGCCGGCGGGACCGGCGTCACCCTCTCGCCCACCACCCCGCCGGCGAAGGGCGAGATCGACTCCTTCACCTGGGCCCTCTACGCCGAGCCGCCCACGCTGGACTGGATATCCGCCTTCGACTACCCGCAGAACACCATCCTCTCCAACGTGTGCGAGAGCCTGATGCGCTGGACGCCCGAGCTCACCACGGCCCCGGGCCTGGCGGAGAAGGCGTCCAACCCCGACCCCACCACCTGGGTCTACGACCTCCGCGCCGGCGTCCGCTTCCACAACGGCGCGGTCATGACCGCCGACGACGTCGTCTACAGCCTCGGCCGCCAGACGAACCCCGAGAACGCCGCCGCCTGGGCCCAGGTCTTCGAGAACGTCGCCTCGGTCACCAAGACCGGCCCGCTCCAGGTCACCGTCAAGCTCAAGAAGCCCGACTCGCAGTTCCCCCAGTACATGGCCACCGCAGCCGGCGTGGTCGCCGCCAGGAACGGCGTCGAGGCCGCCGGCCAGGACTACGGCACCTCCGGCGGCCTCGCCTGCACCGGCCCCTTCCGGCTCGGCACCTGGAACAAGGGCCAGTCGATCGAGCTCACGCGCTTCGACGGCTACTGGGGGACCAGGGCCAAGTCCGCCAAGGCCGTGTTCCGCTTCCTCACCGACCCCTCGGCCCGCACCAACGCCATGCTCAGCGGCGAGGTCGACGGCGGCTTCCTCATCCCCACCGAGAGCTACGCCCGGCTCAGGAACAGCGGCGTCGGCAACCTCTACTTCGGCGAAGGCCTGAGCACGGTCAACGTCAACGTCACCAGCATGCGCGGCCCCCTCAAGGACGTCCGCGTACGCCGCGCCCTCTCCCTCGCCCTCGACCGCTCCGGCTTCGTCAAGGCCGGGCTCGCCGGCGCCGGCACCGTCACCGGCTCCCTCACCACCAAGGCCGTGTGGGCCGGCTTCCCCGAGAACGTCCGCAAGGACGCCTTCACCGGCCTCACCCCCACCACCCAGGACATCGAGAAGGCCAAGGCCCTGGTCAAGGAGGCCGGCGCCACCGGCCAGACCCTGACCATCGCCACCAGCACCATCGGCCAGGACGTCTCCCTGCTCGCCACCGCCGTGCAGAACGCCGGCGCCCGGATCGGCCTCGACGTACGGCTCAAGACCATCGCCCCGAACGCCTTCACCTCGCTCTTCACCGACCCCAAGGCGCGCGAAGGCCTCGACATGTTCCCCGAGACCTACTACGACTCCATCACCGACCCCCTCGACCTGCTGACCAACTTCAAGACCGGCGCCTACCAGAACTACGCCGGCTACAGCAGCAAGGAGTACGACACCCTCGTCGACCGGGCCGTCGCCGCCTACGACCCCGCCGAACGCGGCGCCATCGAGGCCAGGCTCCAGAAGACGGCCTCGGACCAGCTCCTGTGGATCCCGGTCGCCGAATGGCCCAGCTCCGTCTTCCTCAACAAGCGGATCACCGGCGCCCCGACCTCCATCTCCTACATGTACGCCCCGTGGGCCGCCGCCGTGGGGGCCGCACGGTGAACTTCCTGAGATTCGCCGCCCGGCGGCTGCTGGAAATGGCCGCCACCCTGCTCGGCGCCTCGTTCGTGGTCTTCGGCGCGATGTACCTGGCGCCGGGCAACCCGGCGAGTTTCCTCCTGTCGGGGCGGTCGGCCTCACCGGCCGCCCTGCAGGCGATCAACGACCAGTACCACCTCGACGAGCCGTTCGCCGTCCGCTACCTCCGCTGGCTCGGCCAGGTCCTCCAGGGCGACTTCGGGCGCTCCATCACCTACCGCACCGACGTCTCCCGGCTGCTCTCCGACCGGCTCCCCGCCACCCTGACCCTGGTCGCCATGGCGCTCCTCGTGGTCGTCCTCGTCGGCCTCGTCCTCGGCTGGACCGGCGCCGTACGCGGCGGCCGCACCGACGCGACGATCCTCGTCACCACCACCTTCGCCGTCGGCACCCCCTCCTTCGTCGCGGCCGTGCTGCTCCAGGGACTCTTCGCGGTGCGCCTGGGCTGGTTCCCCAGCAGCGGCGCCGGCGAGGGCTTCACCGACATGCTCTGGCACCTCACCCTCCCGTCCGTCGCGCTCGCCCTCTACCTCATCGGCATGCTCGCCCGGGTCACCCGCTCCGCGATGCTGGAGGCCCTCGACAGCGAGCACGTCGCCGTCGCCCGCAGCCGCGGCGTCCCCGAGCACCACGTCATCCGCCGCCACGTGTTCCGCAACGCGCTCGGCACCGTCCTCACCACCGGCGGCCTGATCGTCTCCACGCTGCTGGTCTGCACCGTCCTGGTCGAGACCGCGTTCAGCATCGGCGGCATCGGCCAGCTCCTGGAACTCTCCACCACCACCAAGGACTTCCCCACCGTCCAGGCAATCTCCCTGATCATCGTCGCCCTGTTCATGACCGTGAACCTCGTCGTCGACCTGCTCCACCCCCTGGTCGACCCGCGGGTCACCCTCGGACCGAAGGGGAACGGCGCATGAGTGTCGCCCTCACCCGCCGCCCGGCCCTCACCCGGCTCCGGGCCCCCCGCGCACCGCTGTACCTGCTCAGCCTCGGCTTCGCCGCCCTGATCGTGGCCGGCGCCCTGTTCGCCCCCTGGCTCGCGCCCCACGACCCCAACGCCGTCGACCTGGGCCAGGCACTCGCCGCCCCCTCCGCCGACCACCCCCTGGGCGTGGACGCGGCCGGCCGGGACACGCTCTCCCGGCTGCTCGTCGGCGCCCGCACCTCGCTCCTCGGCCCCCTCGGCGTCGTCGCCTTCTCCACCCTCGCCGGTGTGGCGATCGGCGTGGCGGCCGCCTGGCGCGGCGGCTGGCTGGACTCGGTGCTCTCCCGCAGCACCGAACTGGTCTTCGCCTTCCCCGGCATGCTGCTCGCCATCCTCATCGTCTCCGTGTACGGGGAGGGGCTGCTCGCCCCCGTCATCGCCCTGGCGATCGCCTACCTGCCCTACGTCAGCCGGCTGACCCGCTCCCTCGTGCTGGCCGAACGCGAGCGGCCGTACGTCGCCGCCTACCGCGTCCAGGGCCACTCCGCCCTCTCCATCTGCCTGCGGCACGTCGTCCCCAACGTCGCCCCGGTCGTCCTCGCCCAGGCGGCCATCAACTTCGGCTACGCCCTCATGGACCTGGCCGGCCTCTCCTTCCTCGGGCTCGGCGTCCCCGCGCTCACCCCCGACTGGGGCCGCATGGTCTTCGACGGCCAGACCGCCGTCCAGCACGGCTACCCGCTCTCCGCGGTCCTGCCGTGCGCCGCCATCGTGCTGACCGTCGTCGCCTTCAATGTCGTCGGCGAACGCTGGGCCGACCGGGTCGCCAGGAGGGACCGATGAACGCACTCGAGATCCAGGGGCTCCGCCTCGACCTGCCCGGCACCGCCCGGCCCGTGCTCGACGGCGTCGACCTCACCGTCGCCCCCGGCGAGACCGTCGCCCTCGTCGGCGAATCCGGCTCCGGCAAGACCCTCACCTCCCGCAGCGCCCTCGGCCTGCTCCCGCCCCGCGCCACCACCTCGGGCCGCGTCCTGGTCAACGGCCACGACGTCCTCGCCATGGACGCCGCACAGCTGCGGAGCCTGCGCACCGGCACGGCCGCCATGGTCTTCCAGGACCCGCGCGCCGCCACCAACCCCCTGCGCCGCATCGGCGACTTCCTCACCGAGAGCGCCCGCCTCACCGGCACCATGACCGGCGCGCAGGCCACCGCCCGCGCCACCGAGCTCCTCGAAGCCGTCGGCCTCGGCCCCGACGTCCTGCGCCGGCGCCCCGGCCAGCTCTCCGGCGGCATGCTCCAGCGCGTCGTCATCGCCGCCGCGCTGATGGGCGACCCCGCCCTGCTGCTCGCCGACGAGCCCACCACCGCTCTCGACGCCACCAGCCAGGCCGAGGTCGTCGCCCTCCTCGACCGGCTGCGGGAACGCTTCGGCACCGGCCTGCTGTTCGTCACCCACGACCTGGGACTCGCCGCCGCCATCAGCGACCGCGTCTACGTCATGTACGCCGGCCGCATCGCCGAGACGGGCCCCGCCGAGGCCCTCTTCGCCCGCCCCCGCCACCCGTACACGGCGGCGCTCCTCGCCTCCACGCCCCGGCTCGACGGCCCGGGCGGCCGGCTCGCCGCCATCGACGGACAGCCGCCGGACCTGCGGCAGGAACTCACCGGCTGCGCGTTCGCCGCCCGCTGCCCGTACGCGACCGCCCTCTGCCACGAGCAGGCACCCGAGCCCGCGGCCGCGCCGACCGGCCCCGCCCACCTGGCGGCCTGCCACCACAGCGAC
The DNA here is from genome assembly GCF_044759445.1 of Streptomyces sp. NPDC101118. Lineage (NCBI taxonomy): Bacteria > Bacillati > Actinomycetota > Actinomycetes > Kitasatosporales > Streptomycetaceae > Streptomyces > Streptomyces sp. NPDC101118. Next base: position 87,236 of record NZ_JBIVZG010000002.1, read on the forward strand.
CAGCTCGAAGGGAGCGCCGCCCGTGCGTAAGGCGACACCCACCCCCGGGGCCCGCACCCCCGCACACCCGGCCGGGACCACGGAGAACGTCCTGGAGGTCACCGGACTGCGCCGCGACTTCGGGACCGTACGCGCCGTCGACGACGTCTCCTTCACCCTGCCCGCCGGCGGCTCGCTCGGCATCGTCGGGGAATCCGGCTCCGGCAAGACCACCACCGCCCGCATCGTCGTCGGACTGGAGGACGCGGACGCGGGGGAGATCCGGGTCCGGGGCCGGGACCGCAGGGAGCGGGCCCGCGGGCGCGCCGGGCGCCTCGCCCGCGCCCGCGAGGTCCAGATGGTCTTCCAGGACCCCTACCTCTCCCTCGACCCGAGGACCAGCGTCGAGGGGGTGCTGCGCGAAACCCTCCGCCTGCACTTCCCCGGCACGGACCACACCCGCCGCATCGCCGAACTCCTCGACCAGGTGGGCCTCGGCACCCGCGCCGCCGACGCCCTGCCGCGGCAGCTCTCCGGCGGACAGCGCCAGCGCGTGGCCATCGCCCGCGCCCTCGCCGTCGAACCCGCCGTCATGGTGCTCGACGAGGCGGTCGCCGCCCTCGACGTGTCCGTCCAGGCCCAGGTGCTGAACCTGCTCGCCGACATCCGCGAAGAGACCGGCGTCGGCTACCTGTTCATCACCCACGACCTCGGCGTGGTCCGCTGCGTCACCGACGAGGTGGTCGTCATGCGGCACGGCCGGATCGTCGAGTCCGGGCCCACCGCCGAGGTCCTGGCCGACCCCCGGCACGCGTACACCCGCCTGCTGCTGGCGTCCGTACCCCGGCCGGGCTGGGACCCCGGCGGGATCGCCGCGTCGCGCCGCGCGCTGTAGCCGGCGGCCCCGGGACGCCGGTCCACCCGAGGCCGCAAGACCGTACGCCGGCCCGGGTCCGCCCCGTACGCCGGGCCGCCTCCGCCCGTACACCGGCCCGGGTCCGCCCGTGCGCCGATTCGCCCGGACGGCGGCGCGCGCCGCGCCGCCGCCCGGCCGTGCCGTCAGTACTGTCCCGGATCACGCCCCCAGCACCCACCCGGAACGAGATCGAGGCCGCCATGGGCAACCGCACGCCGACCCGCCGCTCCGTCCTGCGGTCCGGAGCCGTCCTGGCCGCGCTCGCCCTGATCGACGGCTGCTCGGCACCGGGCGGGGAGGGGCCGGACGGGCCGGCTGAGGGCACCGGCCGGGGCACCCCCTCCGCGGGGGCGGTTCCGGCCGCGACGGGGCAGGCCATGCCGGCCGAATCGGCGCGGCACACGCGGACGTTCATGTCCTGGCCGGCCCTGGAAGAGGTGTGGGGGGAACAGCTCCCGGCCGTCCGGCAGGACATCGCCGCACTGGCCCGCACCATCGCCGGGTTCGAGCCGGTGGTGCTGATGGCCCGCCCCGGCCAGGCGGCGGGCGCCCGCCGGGCCTGCGGATCCTCCGTGGAGGTCATCGAGCTGCCCGTCGACGACCTGTGGACCCGCGACACCGGACCGACCTTCGTGACCGGCCCGAAGGGGCTGCAGGGCGTGGACCTGCACTTCAACGGGTGGGGCGGCAAGCAGGTGCACGGCGCCGACTCCCAGGTCGCCCGCCGGCTGCTGGAGCGGTACGACATCCCGCGCGTGGCGGCGCCCGTCACGGGCGAGGGCGGCGGGATCGAGGTGGACGGCGCCGGGACGCTCATGGCCACCGAGAGCTGCTGGGTCAACGCCAACCGCAACCCCGGCAGGACGCGCGACCAGATCGAGGCGGCCTTCAAGGACCTGTTCGGCGTCCGGAAGGTGATCTGGCTCAAGGGAGTGGCAGGCCGGGACATCACCGACGCCCACGTCGACGCCCTCGCCCGGTTCGCCGAACCCGGCGTCGTCGTCCTCCACCAGCCGCACCCCGACAGCCCGCCCGACGTCTGGACCACCGCCGCGGACCAGGCGTACGTCGTCCTCAACGAGGCCACCGACGCGCAGGGGAACGCGCTGGAGGTCGTCGACCTCCCGGAACCCGACCTGGACCTGATCGAGGGGGCGGGCAAGGACTTCCTCGCCAGCTACCTCAACTACTACGTCGTGAACGGGGGCGTGATCGTCCCGCGCTTCGGCGACCGCGCCGCCGACGCCCGGGCCGCCGGCATCATCGGCGAACTCCACCCCGGCCGGAAGGTCACGCAGGTCGCCATCAACGCCATCGCCTCCGGGGGCGGCGGCATCCACTGCGCCACGCAGCAACAGCCCGCGACGTCCGGCGGCCCTTCATGAGGATCCGCGGCCGGCTGCCCGGCAACCGCTTCACCGTCATCGCGGTGCTGCTCGCCGTCCTGGTGGGCACGGGCATCGGGCTCTACCTCAACGAGCGCAACACGCGGCAGCAGACCCGCGAACTGGCCCTGCCCGCCGCCCGGGACTGGGTCGAGCTCGACATCACCTCGCAGGACGTCGACGCGGCCGCCCAGCAGCTCAACCTCTACGTCGTCCCCGTCCCGCACGGCCGCTTCGCCGCGGACCCGGAGACGGGGGCCTTCGCCCGCGAGGTGGAGATCACCGTCGAGTCGGCGAAGACCACGGTGCTGCGGACCACTCCGGGCCGGGCGGCCACCCCGCTCCTCGTCCAGGCGAACCTGTACGACGGCACCGTCACCGACTACCCCTTCGACCGCTACGGCGTCCAGGCCGCCTTCTCGGCGAAGGACGGCGCGCGCAGCGTGCCCGTCGGGCTGGTCTTCGGCGACGCGGACGCGTTCTTCCTCGTCCGGCCCACCAGCGGTTTCACGGACTCCGGGACGACGCTGATGGAGGCCCGGGTCACCAGGACGCGCAGCACCTTCATCCTCGCCTGGTTCATGATCGCGGCCATGTGGGCGCTGGCGCTGGCCGTGCTGGCCGGGGCGGAGGTGCTCTACCGGGGCCGCCAGGGGCTGGTGTGGCCGTCCCTGGGCTGGATGGCGGCGACGCTCTTCGCGCTGGTCGGAATGCGCAACGCGGCGCCGGGTGCACCGCCGATCGGCTCGCTCATCGACTACGTCGCCTTCTTCTGGGCGGAGGCGATCATCGCGGCCGGTCTGACCCTGACCGTGGTCGCCGGCACCCGCGTCGAGCACCGCAGCCGCGCGGCGGCGGCCACGGCGCGGGCGGCGCCGGCCGATCCGTGAGCCCGGTACGGCGTCGGGCGGCGCGCCGGAGCCAGGTGGCGGGGCGCCGTCAGGCGGTAGGGAGGGGAACTGGGCGGTGGGGAGGGAACCAGGCGGTAGGGAGCCGTCGCGCGGTGGGGCGGCGTCAGGCGGTGGGGCGCGCCAGGGCGGCCATCAGCGTGCGCAGCACGTGTTCGGCGGCGACCGCCGAGCCGAGCGACTCGATGGCGGCCAGCCCGTCGACCGCGGCCGCGAACGCCTCGCCCAGCGGCCCGGGTTCGACGCCCCCGCGCTCGTCGGCCAGCACCCGGAACAGCCGGACGAAGCAGGCGCGCCAGCGCCCGTACTCCGCTTCCAGACTCTCCCTGACCCGCTCGTCGTTGAGGGCGAGCCAGTGCAGGGCCGAGTGGAGGTGGGCCAGGTCGGGGCTCTCCGGCCGGGTGAGCAGGGCGATCACCCGGTCCGCGCGCTCGTCGAAGGTTCCGGGGGCGTCCACGGCTTCGGCGAGGGGCTCGATCCACTGCGGGCGCATGTCCTCCACGACGGCCACGATGAGGTCCGTGCGGTCCTGGAAGTGGTAGTGGCACATCCCGTGCGACACCCCGCACAGCGCCGCGACGTTCCGCGTGGTGAACCGTCCGGCGCCGTCGCCGGCGAGCAGCGTCCGAGCGGCGGCGACCAGCCGGGAGCGGGTCTGCTCGGCCCGGGCGGCGCGGGTCTGCCGGGGGGCCGGGGTTTCGACGGCGGCGGGGCTCTGCTGCTTCACGCGGGTCGGCATGGGCCAACAGTAACGGCCGCCCGGGGCCGGGGGATCGGGACGACGGAAGCCGCGTGACCCGCGGGGTGACCCGCGGTCCGCCGCGGTCCGGTCCGGTACGGGCCGACGGCCGCGGATTCTCCGGGGGAGTCCCGTCCAACTCATTGACCGAGCGCTTGGCCAGTTATACGTTCCTCGCCAACCCCGTTACTCCGACGGGCAGTTGACTGGAGATCAGATGAAGCGTCCGACGAATCCCCCCACCCCGGACGGCGGCTCCCTCGACAGGCGGCGGTTCCTCACCGCCGCCGGCCTGGCCGCGGCCGGCGCGGCCGCCGCCGCCGCGACCGGCTCCTCGGCCCTCGCCGCGGTCCGCCCGGCCGCCGGCACCGCCGCCGCGGGCGCGTTCGCGGTCCCCGCGGAGGACGTACCCCACCTCCGCACCTGGATGGCCTGGCCGGACAGCACCGCGATCTGGAAGGGCCGGCTCAGCGGCATCCAGTCGAACATCGCCCTCATCGCCAAGACCATCGCCCGCTACGAGCCGGTGATCATGCTGGCCAACGCCGCCTCCGCGGCCAGGGCCCGCTCGCTGTGCGGCTCCACCGTCACCGTGATCGACACCATCCCCGTCGACGACTGCTGGATGCGCGACACCGGCCCGGTCTTCCGCACCAACGGCTCCGGCGGCCTGGACACCGTCGGCCTCGGCTTCAACGGCTGGGGCGGCCGCCAGACCTGCACCCGGGACGCCCTCGTCGCCGAGCGCATCGCCGCCCGCCTCGGCCTGCCCTTCACCAGGGCCGGACTCGTCGGCGAGGGCGGCGCCATCGAACAGGACGGCGCCGGCACCCTCATGGCCACCCGCAGCAGCATCATCAACGCCAACCGCAACCCCGGCCGGACCCAGGCCCAGCTGGAAGCCGCCATGTGCGCCGCATACGGCGCCTCCAAGGTGATCTGGTTCGACGGCATCGCCGGCCAGGACATCACCGACGACCACGTCGACGCGACCTCGCGGTTCCTCGCCCCCGGCGCAGGCCTGGTCCAGATGCCCCTCGCCTCCGACAACGACGTCTGGGCGAACGACGCCCGCCAGCAGTACCGGATCCTCTCCACCTCGACCACCGCGGCCGGCAACCCGATCGCCGTGACCAGGCTCCAGGGCCCCGACTACTACAAGATCCGCTCGACCAGCCAGGACTTCGTCGCCTCGTACGCCAACTACTACGTCTGCAACGGAGCCGTCATCTCCGCGCAGTTCGGCGACACCACGGCCGACAGCGCCGCCCGTACCACCCTCACCCGCCTCTTCCCCGGCCGCACCGTCATCCAGCTGAACATCGACCACCTCGGCGCCGGAGGCGGCGGCATCCACTGCGTCACCCAGCAGCAGCCCGCCGTCTGACCCGGGCCGCCCCGCCCGGCGCGGCCCGGCCCCACGCCGGGCCGCGCCCCGGGGCCGCCGATGGGGACCTTCGGCCCCTGCGGCGGCCCCGGGCGGCCCTCCCCGGCCGGGACCCCCGGTGGCAGCGTGGGAGGCGTCCCCCATCGGATCCTCGGTTGGGAGTAGCCGTGGAAAACACCATCCGCACCCCGGACACCAGCTCCGTCGTCGTCGGCGTGGACGGCTCGGGACCGGCCCGCGCGGCCGCCCTCTGGGCCGCCGGCGAGGCCGTACGACGCGACCGCCCCCTGCACCTCGTCCACGCGGCCGACACCGACTTCAGAGGCTCCTACCTGTCCGCCGCCGCCGCCGAAGAGGTCCGTGCCGGGGGCCGACAACTGCTGGAGGAGACGGCGAAGGCCGTCGCGGCCGAACACCCCGGCGTCCACCTCACCACGGAGTTCAGCCAGGCCGACGCCGTCACCGCCCTCCACCGCGCGGCCGGCCCGCACGGCACCATCGTGGTCGGCAACCGCGGACGCGGCGGCTTCGCCTCCCTCCTGCTCGGCTCCGTCGGGCTGGACACCGCCGCAGCCGCCAGGACCCCGGTCGTCGTGGTCCGCGGCGCCGAGGCCACGGCGGAACACGACACCGTCCTGGTCGCCGTACGGGACGCCGACGACCTCCCCTGCGCCCGGTACGCCGCCCGCGAGGCCGAGCTGCGCAAGGGCTCCCTGCGCCTCCTGCACGTGTGGAACACGCTGCAGTCCGTGGGCCAGATGGTCACCATGCTCGACGGCATGGACGAGGCCGCCGCCCGGCACGTGGAGATCCTCATGGACGTCACGGAGATCGTCCGCGGCGAGTTCCCCGGCCTGACGGTCGAGGCCGACGCCGAGTCGAGCCCCTCCGTGGCGGGCGTCCTCGTCGAGGCCTCCGGGCGGGCGGGCCTGCTGGTCATGGGCGGCCGCCGGGCCTCGGCACGCCTCGGACTCGGCCGCAACCTCGGCCGGGTCACCCACAGCCTGGTCCACCACGCCCTCTGCCCGGTCATGCTCCTCCCGCGGTCCGGCGCCGGCCCGCGCGACGGCTCGTAGCCCCGCCGCACCGCCCGCGTACCACCGCCCGCCCGCCGCCCCTCACGCGTCCGGTCCCGCCGGACGGGAAAGCCCCTCCCGCCGGGGCTACGGTGAAGGTGGCGACGCGCTCCGCCACGGCCGGCCGGAGGTGGGAGATGGGCGCAGAGGGCGGGTCCGCCCCCCGTGGCGGCGTGCCACGGCTGCGGCTGGACGAACTGCTCGACGAGCTCCAGGCCCGCATCGACGAGGTCAGGGGCACCCGCGACCGCCTGAACGGCCTGCTGGAGGCCGTCATGTCCGTCGGACGGGAACTGGACCTGCCCCAGGTGCTCCGCGGCATCGTCGAGGCCGCCGTGGTGCTCGTCGACGCCGAGTACGGCGCCCTCGGCGTGATCGGTGACGGAAAGAAGCTCGCCCAGTTCCTCCCCGTCGGCATCAGCGAAGAGCTCCGCGAGCGGATCGGTGACCTGCCCTCCGGCCACGGCATCCTCGGCGAACTCATCCGCCACCCGGAGCCCCTGCGCCTGTCCGAGCTCTCCGAACACCCCGCCTCGTACGGCTTCCCGCCCCACCACCCGCCGATGCACTCCTTCCTCGGCGTGCCCGTCCGGGTCCGCGAGGAGGTCTTCGGCAACCTCTACCTCACCGAGAAGCGCGGTGGCGCCGAGTTCGACGCCGAGGACGAGGCGGTGCTCTCCACCCTCGCCGTCGCCGCCGGCATCGCCATCGAGAACGCCCGCCTCTTCGAGGAGGTCCGGCTGCGCGGACAGTGGCTCGCCGCCGGCTCCGAGATCACCAGCGCCCTCCTCTCCGGCACCCCCCAGGACCAGGTCCTCGCAGGGATGCTGGAACGCGCCAAGGACATCACCGGCGCGGACATGGGAGTGCTCTACCTGATCGGCCCCGCAGGCGAACTGCGCGGCTCGCTCGCCCTGGGGGAGGGCGCCGAGGCGCATCGCGGCATCGTCCTGCCCAGCACCCGCGGCACCCTGGCCGAGGCCGCCCTGGCCCACGACGGGCTGGTCGTCGTACCGGACGCGGCGTCCGACGCGCGGGTCACCGTACAGCCCGAGCGCTGGACGGGCTTCGGCCCCGCCGTCGCCGTCACCGTCGGTACGCAGGAGAAGCTCAGCGGCGTCATGATGCTGGCCCGGCGCCGGGGCCGGCCCCCCTTCGCCGCCACCCGGGTCGCCGCACTGCCCGGCTTCGCCGGCCAGGCCGCCCTCGCCCTGGAACTCGCCGAGCGGCGCCGGGACGCCGAGCAGGTGAGCCTCCTGGAGGACCACGACCGGATCGCGCGCGACCTGCACGACCTGGCCATCCAGCGGCTCTTCGCCACCGGCATGACCCTGCAGAGCGCCCAGCGATTCGTCGACCACCCCGAGGCGTCGGAACGCCTCGCCCGCGCCGTCGACGACCTCGACTCCACCATCAAGATCATCCGGTCGACCATCTTCGGGCTCCGCGAGCACGAGGCACCGGCGAAGGTCTCGAAGCTGCGCTCCCGGACGGTCCAGGCCCTGGACGGTGCCGCCGCCGGCCTGGGCTTCGCCCCCGCCCTGCGGATGGAGGGGCTGCTCGACACCGGCGTCCCGCCGGACGTGGCCGACGAGGCGCTCGCCGTGATCGGCGAGGCCCTCACCAACACCGCCCGGCACGCCCGGGCCACCCGGGCCGAGGTCGCGGTCGTGGTGGCCGACGGCGCCCTCACCGTCACCGTCACCGACGACGGCACCGGCCTGCCCCCGGGCGGCCCGCCCGCGGCCGGCCGGCGCGGCGGCCTGCGCAACCTCGCCGAGCGGGCGGAGCGGCTGGGCGGGCGGATGACCGTGACGGGAGCGGGGAGGGCAGACGGCGAACCGGACGGGGGCGGGCGGGGCACCCGGCTGGAATGGCAGGTCCCGCTCCCGCCGCCGCCCCCGCAGCGGAGCTGACGGCCCGCGCGCTCGGCCCGGCCGCCCGGCCCGCCCGGCGAGGTGCCGGAGGGGCCGGCCGCGCTACAGGACGCGCCCGGGCCGGGGCCCTTCGCCGTACGCCTGCCCCTGTCCCTGCCCCTACCGCTACCCCTGCCCCTGCCCCTGCCCCTGCCCCTGCCCCTGCCCGTGCCCGTGCCCCTGCCCCTGCCCCTGCCCCTGCCCGTGCCCGTGCCCGTGCCCTTGGCCTCGGCCCGGTGCGTGGCCTTGGCCCCCGTGCCCCGGGTCGTGGTCGTGGTCGTGGCCGTGGCCGTGCTCGTGGAGCACCTCGGCGGCGATCACGGCCGCCTGCACCCGCCGCTCGACGCCCAGCTTGCCCAGCAGCCGGGAGATGTGGTTCTTCACGGTCTTCTCGGACAGGTACAGCCGCTGCGCGATCTCCCGGTTGGTCAGCCCCTCGCCGATCAGTTCCAGGACGTCCCGCTCCCGCTCCGAGAGCGCCGCCAGCCGCGCGTCCTCCGGTTCCCGCGCCGTCTCGGGATCCCGCAGCGAGCGCATCAGCCGGGCGGTGGTGGCCGGGTCCAGCATCGACTGGCCGGCGGCGACCGTCCGTACCGCGGCGACCAGGTCGGATCCCTTGATCTGCTTGAGCACGTACCCGGCCGCCCCGGCCATGATCGCGTCCAGCAGGGCGTCCTCGTCGTCGAACGAGGTCAGCATCAGACAGGCGAGCCCGGGCATCCGGGACCGCAGCTCCCGGCACACCGAGACCCCGTCCCCGTCGGGCAGCCGTACGTCGAGCACGGCCACGTCCGGACGCAGCGCCGGACCGCGGGCCAGCGCCTGCTCCGCCGTACCCGCCTCGCCGACCACGCTGATGTCCGGCTCGGCGTCCAGCAGGTCCCTCAGCCCGCGCCGCACGATCTCGTGGTCGTCGAGCAGGAACACCCTGACCGGCGTCCCGGCGGAGTCCTTCGGCTCGTCCGACATGATCGCCCCTGCTTCGGCCCGCACTGTCCGCTTCCCCCGCATTGTCCCAGGAACCCGCCCCACCGCGCCCCCAGGCCCAGCCGCTGCCGGCCGGCGGATGTCTTCCCGGAGCGACGGCTCCCGACACGCTAATTTGAGGCTCCCGAAGCAGAGGAGAGCCCCGTGGGCACGGTGGTCATGTACAGCTCGGTCTCGGTGGACGGCTTCGTCGCGGACGAGAACGACCAGCCCGGACCGCTGTTCGACTGGCTGACCAGCGGTGACGTCCCGCTGGACGAGAGCGGCGCGCTGAAGGTGTCGCAGACGTCCTACGACTACACCCGCCCGTACTGGGACCGGATCGGAGTCACGGTCGTCGGCCGCCACGTCTTCGACCTGACGGACGGCTGGGACGGGAAGCCGCCCGGCGGGATCGACCACGTGGTCGTCGTGACGCACCGGCCGGCTCCCGAGGGCTGGGACCCCGCGGCGCCGTTCCACTTCGTCGACGGCGTCGAGGCGGCCGTGGCCAGGGCGCAGGAGCTCGCGGGCGACCGCCTGGTCGAGGTCGCCGCGGGCGACGTCGGTGGACAGGTGCTCGCCGCGGGCCTGGTCGACGAGGTGCGCATGGACGTCGTACCCGTCGTGTTCGGGTCCGGCAAGCGCTACTTCGGGTCGGTCCACGCGCAGCACCTGCTGGAGGATCCCGACGTGGCGATCCAGGGCGACCGGGTGCTCCACCTGCGCTATCGGGTGCGCCGTTGACCGGTCCGGGTGTCCCGGCCCGGCACGCGCGGCAACCCGCGCCGCCCCCCTCCGCCCGCACCCGGAACCGCCGGCCCGGCCGCGCTCACACGGGTGTACCCGGTGGCACGGGCCCCGCCGACACCCCCACGTCCACGACGCCCTCGACCGCGCGGACGGCCCGGGCCAGCAGGCCGAGCAGCGCGGAGTCCCCGCGCCCGCCCTGCAGGGTCACGACGCCCTCCCGTACGGCGACCTCGACCCCGGCGCCGGGGGCGAGCTCGGCGACCACGGCTGTACGGACCTCCTCCGCCAGCTCCGCATCGCTCCGCAGGAACACCTTCAGGAGGTCGCTGCGGCTCACCACGCCCTCCAGGAAGCCGAGTTCGTTCACCACCGGCAGGCGCTTGACGTGCTTCCTCGCCATGATCCGCGCCGCCTCCGCGACGGGGGCGCCGGGGTGCACCGTGACCGCCGGGCTGGACATCAGGTCCCCGGCCAGCACCGCGCCGGCCTTCGCGGCCTCCGCGAGCTCGTCGGGGAGCACGGGCTCCGTGCCCCGGAACTCCTCCTTCGGCAGCAGGTCCGCCTCGGACACCACCCCGACCACCCGGCCCTCGCCCGCCAGCACGGGCAGCGCGCTGACCTTCCACTCGTGCATCAGGGCCACGATCTCCTTGTAGGACGCCTCCTGCCCGATCGCGATGGCGGTGTGCGTCATGACGTCGCTGACGGTGTGGCGCGTCGTGGTCATGGCCGGCTCCTCCTCCGTGGTGCGGGCGCCGTCGCCGGTCACAGCAGACTGCCGCTGCCGTACGGCGCGTACAGGTCGAGCAGCCGCACCCGGGCCGCCTGCAGCCGGTGCGCGAGGACCTGGCCCACCCAGTGCCCGAGCGCCGAGCCGAAGGCGGTGTCCGCGTCCATCAGCCGCCGTACGGCCGCCGCGTCGAACTCGTACGCGCGGACGGGGGTCGCGGCCTCGGCGCCCAGCCGCCAGGTGTACGGCCGGAACAGCCACGAACAGCCGACCAGCTCGCCGGGGCCGAGGGACTCGATGACGGCCGCGCGCCGGCCCGGCACGTGCACGTCGAGGGTCACCGCACCGGTCCTGACGATCCAGAACCGGTCGGCCCGCCCGCCCTCGCGGAACAGCCGGGCGCCCTCGTCGAAGTTCACCTCGCGGGCCGCTCCCATCAGACGGGCACGGAAGTCCGCGGGCAGCGCGGCGTTGATGCGGATGGGGGACGGAGTGCTCATGGCGGGCCTCCCGGGTTCGGGTCCGGTCTCCAGTCTTGGCCACGCCACGACCCGGTGCATGGGCCCTCCGGACCCGTCCGGGGACCCGATCGGCCCATGTCCCGGTACGACCGGGCACCGGGCACGCCGTGGGGGCACCCGGCCCCGCGCCGCCGCGGGCACCATGGTGCGGCACCCGTCCGCGAACCAGCCGGAAGAACAGCCGGAAGACGACCGCAGACCGACCGGAAGACCGGCCGCGAACCCCGCCCGGAACCCGCCCGCGAACCCCGGAGGCGCCATGCCCGTACCCGGACGGACCACCACCGCCGTCCCACCCGCCTTCCGCGGCTACCGGAAGGCCTGGCTGCGCGGCGACCTGCTCGCCGGAACCACCGTCGCCGCCTACCTCGTCCCCCAGGTCATGGCCTACGCGGCGGTGGCCGGCCTGCCGCCCGTCGCCGGCCTGTGGGCCGCACTCCCCGCACTCGTCCTCTACGCCCTGAGCGGCACCTCCCGGCTGCTGTCCGTCGGCCCCGAATCCACCACCGCCCTCATGACCGCCGTCGCCGTGGGCCCCCTGGCCGCCGGCGACCCCGGGCGGTACGCGGCCCTCGCCGCCGCCCTGGCCGTCGTCGTCGGCCTGCTCTGCCTGGCCGCCTGGGCCGTCCGCCTCGGCTTTCTCGCCGACCTGCTCTCCCGGCCGGTCCTCGTGGGCTACCTGACCGGGCTCGCCTTCATCATGATCGTCGACCAGTTGCCCCGCCTCACCGGGACGGAGGGCGGCGGATCCGGCTTCTTCCCCCAGCTCCTCCGGTTCCTCGGCCGGCTCGACGAGGTGCACCCGGCCACCCTCGCCCTGTCCGCCGCGTGCCTGCTCCTGCTGTTCACGCTGCCCCTGGTCCGGCGCGGGCTCCCCGGCCCGCTCCTCGTCCTCCTCCTCGCCACCGCCGCGGTGGCCGCCTTCGGCCTCGACGAGGGCCCGGGCGGCGTCGCCGTCGTCGGCGCCGTCCCGGCCGGCCTGCCCGGCCTCGCCCTGCCGGCTCCGGAAGACATCGCCGACCTGGCCCTGCCGGCCGTCGGGGTCCTCCTCGTCGGCTACACCGACGTCGTCCTGACCGGCCGCGCCTTCGCCCGCCGTGATGACCCGTACCCCCTCGACGCCAACCGGGAGCTGCTCGCCCTCGGCGCCGCCAACCTGGGCGCCGGAGCGCTGCACGGCTTCCCCGTCAGCAGCAGCGCCAGCCGCACCGCCCTCGCCGACTCGGCCGGCGCCCGCACCCAGGCGTACTCCCTCGCCGGCGCCGCCTGCGTGGCCGCCGTCCTGCTCTTCCTCGGCCCCCTCCTGGCCCACACCCCGGCCGCCGCCCTCGGCGCCATCGTCGTCTACGCAGCCGTACGCCTCGTCGAAATCGGCGAGTTCCGCCGCCTCGCCGCCTTCCGCCGGCGCGAACTCCTGCTCGCCGTCGGCTGCGCCCTCGGCGTCCTCGGCCTCGGCATCCTGTACGGCGTCCTGGTCGCCGTCGCCCTGTCCGTCATCGACCTGCTCGCCAGGGTCGCCCGCCCGCACGACGCCGTCCTCGGCATCGTCCCGGGGCTGGCCGGCATGCACGACGTCGACGACCACCCGACCGCCCGCACCATCCCCGGCCTGCTCGTCTACCGCTACGACTCCCCGCTGTTCTTCGCCAACGCCGAGGACTTCCGCCGGCGCGCCCTGGCCGCCGTGGACGCGCAGGACGAGCGGGGCGAGCCGGTGCGCTGGTTCGTGCTGAACACCGAGGCCAACATCGAGGCCGACATCACCGCCCTCGACGCCGTCGAAGCCCTCCGTGCCGAACTCGCCGCACGCGACGTCGTGTTCGCCCTCGCCCGCGTCAAACACGAACTGCGCCTGCTGCTCGACGCGTACGGCCTCACCGAGGCCGTCGGCCCCGACCGCATCCACCCGACCCTCCCCACGGCCGTCGCGGCGTACGAGGCCTGGCGGGCAGCGGCGGGACCGCCGTACGGCACCACCCCCTCCGCGGACACGGACGACGGCCCGGGATCGTGAACCGGCTGCGGGGGAGGGGAGGTTGTGCCATGGTGACGAGGACCGCGAAACGGGGGACCGGCACCATGCGCATCAGCATCGACAACCACGGGGACGACCAGCCCGAGGGCGCTTCCGAAGAGGAACTGCGGTCGCTCCACCAGTGGTTGCTCGACAACCCGGAGATCCGGCGCGAGGCCGGCATCGAACTGGGCGGGGACCCCGGCCCGGCCGGATCCATGGGCGGCCCGCTCGAGTACGTCCAGCTCGTCATGGACTCGGGCTTCGGCCTCGCCAACCTCGCCCTGGCCGTGGTCACCTGGCGCTCCACCCGCCCCCGCACGCCCGCCGTCACGTTCGAGCGCGACGGCGTCACCATCACGCTGACGGGGGAGGACCCGGAGGCGGCGGCCCGCCTGCTCGAAGCGCTCACGCGCACCGACGCATGAGCGGACCGCCCCTGCCGGAGCGGTCCCGCGCGGTGCTCATCGGCGTCAGCGCGTACGGGCACCTGGACGCCCTGCCGGGTGTCCGGGCCAATCTCCAGGACCTCGCGGCCGAGCTCAAGAACCCCGCCGTCTGGGGACTGTCCGCCGAACATTGCAATGTCACGTGTGACCCCGCAACGTCAACGCAGGCGCTCGCACCCCTGCGCGCCGCCGTCGGCGAGGCCCGCGACACGCTGCTCGTCTACTACTCCGGCCACGGCCTCATCGACCCCGACGGCGGCGGACTCTGGCTGGCCCTGCCCGGCTCCCGCACCGGCGAGGCCGACACCGTCCTCCCGTACGACTGGGTCCGCCGCGCACTGCTCCGCAGCCGCGCCGAACGCACCATCGTCGTCCTCGACTGCTGCTACGGCGGCCGCGCCCTCGGCATGATGAGCGCCACCGAGTCCACCACCGCCCTCGCCAACGGCGCCGTGGTCGAGGGCACCTACCTGATCGCCTCCGCCGGCGAGTCCGTCCAGGCCCTCGCCCCACCCGGTGAACGCAACACCGCCTTCACCGGCGAACTCCTCACCCTCCTCAGCGAGGGCGTCCCCGACGGCCCGCCCTTCATTCGCCTCGACGAACTCGCGGGCCACGTCACGACGGCCCTCCGCGCCCGCTCCCGCCCCGAACCCCAGACCCGCGCCCGCAACACGGCCGGCAGACTCCCGCTCTTCCGCAACCGCGCGTACGCGCCGCCCCTGCACGGCATCACCCTGCCGGGCACCCGCTACGAGGTCACCGGCCCCGCCAGAACGACCGACGAGGAGGCCGCGAACCACCCCGGCCGGGACACCCTCGTCGACCGCCCGGTCACCATCCGCGTCATGCGCCCGGAACACGCCGCCGACCCCGCCCGGCGGGAGGCGTTCGTCGCCCGCCTCCGCGCGCGGGCCCGCCTCACCCACCCCGCCCTGGCCCTCGTCCTCGACTGGGGCGACGCACTCCAGGACGGCGTGAGCTGCCCGTACGTGGTCACGGAGGGACTCGGGGGCGGCACCCCCGCCGCGTGGTTGCAGCAGCCCCCGGACCTGCCCCGCGCGGTCCGCACCGTCCTGGACGTCCTGGACGCCCTCGACCACGCCCACCGGGAGGGAGTCTCCGGCTGGTACCTCGCGGCCGACCGCCTGCACCTCACCACCACGGGCCACGTCAAGATCGTCGACCACCACGGCGGCTCCGGGCCGTCCGGGAAACCGGAGGTCGCCGACGTCACCGCGGTGGGCGGGCTGCTGAACGCACTGGTGGGCGGTACACGACCGCCCGCGCCACCTGGGCAGCACCGGCCCGCGCCGTCCTATCCGCCGAACGTGACCGGCGACCTGGTGACCCTCATCGGACGGGCCCAGCTGTACGGCTACCGGACGGCCGCCGCCATGAGGAAGGACCTGGTGTGGCTGGCGGCGCGAGAGGCCGCCCAGCCCGTGGGTGTCCCGCCCCGGGAGGAAGCACGTGTACCCACGGCTCCCGCCCCGAGGCCCCCGGAACGCCCCGCCACCCGGCTCGTCCTGCGCTTCGCCGCCGGCAGCCACCCCGGCAGCAGCGGCAACCGGAACGAGGACTCCGCCTACGCCGGGCCACGCCTCCTGGCGGTGGCCGGCGGCAGGCGCGGGAGCGCGGCAGCCGCAGAGGCCGGCCAGGTCGCCAGTGCCGAGGTCATCGCGCAACTTGCCCGCTCGCTCGAGGCCCCGCCCGCCCGGCGGACGGCGATGACCGCGCTCGTCATTGCCGCGAAGCGGGCGGACAACCGGTTGGCAAGAAGGATCGCTGCGGAGGCCGGTCTGGATGGCATGGCCACCACCCTGACCGCCCTCCACTGGTCGGGACAGGAGATGGCGGTGTTGCACTCCGGGGGCAGTACCGCCTTCCGAATGCGGGACAGCCGCCTCAGCCAGCTCACCCCCGACCGCACCCAGCCGCAATGGCTGGTCGGTGGCCAGCGCGATCAGGCGGTGATCCCGGAGCACCAGCGCCGTACAGTGCCGTTGCGCGGGACCGAACACGTTGCGCCCTACACGATGTCCCTCGACGTACGGACCGGTGACCGGTACCTGCTCTGTACGTCCGGTCTGACAGACCTCGTCTCCCACCGCAGCATCGAGCAGGTGCTCGCGGAGTTCGAGGGGCCGGCGGCCACCGTGCGCATGCTGATGGAGCGGGCCCTGGCCGGAGCCCGGCCGAGCAACATCACCTGCGTCCTCGCCGACGTCCTCGACGTGTACGACCCCGACGACCCCGACGGCACCAAGACCCCACCCGTCATCGTCGGTGCCGTCGCCGACACCCGGCGTCTCTGACCGCCTCCCGGACGAACCGGACCGGAACCGATCCGCCCGCCCCCACGTCCCACCCGCACCACGGAAGCGGACGGAAGGCCCCCCATGACCCGCACGACCCCCCCGACCCCCACACCCCGCACGACCTCCCGCAGCACCCCCCTGCGCCGCCTCGCCCCCCTCGTGCTCGCCGCCTCCCTCGCGCTGACCGGCTGCTCCGTCGCCGGCGCCGCACCCAACGGGCCCGACGCCCAGGACCCGCTCCCCGCCCCCGGCAAGGTCGACCAGGACAAGCCCGCCACCGGGCCCGCGCAGGCCAAGCCCGGCACCTGGTACCGCTACGACCTGTACACCCACTGCGGCATCAGCACCCTCAAGTTCTCCGGCAGGTACTGGCGCCTCGTCCAGATCCGCACCGACCTGACCTCCGAGGTGAAGGGCCCCCGCGTGGACTGGACCGCCGACTACACCCCCGGGTACGTGCAGCTGGAGTCCGACGAGGTCGTCGTCTTCGAGACGGCCGGACAGCCCCCGCTCGCCTTCGAGCCCAGCACCGGTCCCGGCCTGGCCTGCAAGTAGGCGCGGCAGGTAGCGCCCGCCCCCGGCGGGGTAGGTACCGCGGATGAGCGCTCCCGAGCGAGACCCAGAACCCGGCCCCGGGCCCCGCCCCGAGCCCGCGCCCGACCCCGGGCTCTACGGCCCCGGCTCCGTCACCTGGCAGTGCCACGGCGACCCGGTCATGTGGCTCGCCGGGGTGCGCGCCCTCTACCTCCAGGCCCTCCACCCCCGCGCCGTACGCGGGGTCGTCGCCAACTCCGACTTCCGCACCGACACCTGGGGACGCCTCTACCGCACCGCCGACTTCGTCGGCACCCTCACCTACGGCACCACCCCGGCCGCCGAGGACGCCGGCGCCCGCGTCCGCCGCATCCACGCCCGGCTCACCGCCACCGACCCCGCCACCGGCGAAACGTTCCGCATCGACGACCCCGACCTCCTCCTCTGGGTGCACTGCGCCCAGATCGACTCCTTCCTCCACGTCCTGCGCCGCTCCGGCGTCCGCCTCAGCCCCGCCCAGGCCGACCGCTACGTCGACGAGAACCGCGTCAACGCCCGCCTCGTCGGCCTCGACCCCGCCGACGTCCCGGCCGACACCGCCCAGCTCGCCGCGTACTTCGAGAAGGTGCTCCCCGAACTCGCCGCCGGACCGGACGCCCGCGACGTCGACGCCTTCCTCCGCCGCCCGCCCGTCCACCCCCTCCTCGCCCCCGCCCGCGCCCTGGTCTGGCGGCCGCTCGCCGCCCTCGCGTACGCCAGCCTGCCCCCGCACGCCCACCGCCTGTACGGGCGGCCCGCGCCCGCCGCCCGAACCGTCACCCGGCGCCTGCGCCTCACCGCGCTCCTGCTGCGCGCCGTCCCCGCACGTCTGCGCTGGCAGCTCCCCCCAGGTCACATCTTGAAGGCAATGGCGCGCCTGGGGCCCGCCACGCGTCCCTCGCCGTACACACTGCGAAGAGCGGCGGCCATACTGGACGGGCCGGGGAGGGCACAGCACGACAACGGGGGCGGCTACACGAGATGGCGGAGTCTGCGGAGAAGAGACTGATCCAGGGCCGTTACCGGCCGCTCGACCTGATCGGGCGCGGGGGCATGGGGGAGGTCTGGCGGGCGCGCGACGAGTCGCTGGGCCGCCAGGTCGCCGTCAAGTGCCTCAAGCCGCTCGGCCCCGACCATGACGCGCACTTCACCCAGGTCCTGCGCGAGCGCTTCCGCCGCGAGGCCCGGGTCGCCGCGTCCCTCCAGCACCGCGGCGTGACCGTTGTCCACGACTTCGGCGACGACAGCGCCGCCGGGGGCCTGCTCTACCTCGTCATGGAACTCCTCGACGGCCGCAACCTCAGCCAGCTGATGGAGAGCGGCGAAGGCCGGCCGCTGCCCGTGGAGGAGGTCGTGGACATCGCCGAGCAGGTCGCCGCGGCGCTCGCCTACACGCACGAGCAGGGCATCGTCCACCGCGACCTCAAGCCGGCCAACATCATGCGGCTCAGCGACGGCACCGTGAAGATCTGCGACTTCGGCATCGCACGGCTCGCCCACGACATCGGCTTCACCGCCAAGCTCACCGGCGGCGGCATGGCCATGGGCACCCCGCACTACATGTCCCCCGAGCAGATCGCCGGCAACGAGGTCGACCACCGCAGCGACCTCTACTCCCTCGGCTGCGTGCTCTACGAGATCGCCACCGGCGCCCCGCCGTTCGACCTCGGCGACTCCTGGTCGATCCTGGTCGGACACCGCGACACCCCGCCCGTGCCGCCGCGCGCCCACCGGGCGGAGCTCCCGGCCTTCTTCGAGGAGGTCGTCCTCGACCTCCTCGCCAAGTGCCCCGAGGACCGGCCGGCCGACGCCCGCCGCCTGTACCACCGCATCGCCGAGGCCCGTCGCGCGGCCGCCGGACTCCCGGCCGCCACCCTGCCGCCCCCGGCCCACGCCGCGGGCGTTCCCGTCCCCGGCGCCACGGCCGCGGTGGCCACCGCACCGGCATCCGGCCACGTACCGGTACGGGCCGACGTACCGGTACGGGCCGACGTCCCCGTGGGGACCGGCGCCATCGCTCCCGGGCAGGAGCCGCCGCTCCCCGGCTGGACCCAGGGCATGCACACCGGCCCCAAGGCCGTGCTGCTCGCGCACGCGCCCGCGCGCGACTCGGGCGGCTGGAGCGCCGACGCCCTCACCGGCGCCTGGACCGTGGCCCCCGCCTGGACCGGCGCGTGGACCGCACCCGCCGACCCGGCCGGCACCGGCACAGGCACGGGCACCCCGACCGGCACCCCCACCGGCAGCAACGCCGGGACGAACCCCGGCACCCACGCCGAGACGCACCCCGGCACCCGGCCCGGCGACCCGCGCGTCCCCGGCCCCCGCACCGCGCCCGCGCCCGTGCCCGGACCGGCGGCGGCCGCGCCCGACCCCGGCCTGCTCGCCACCCTCGACACCCGCCACGGCACGGCCATCAGCCTGGGCCGCCTCGGCCGCTGGGCCGAGGCGGGGGAGGTGCACCGGTCCGTCGCGGCCGACCGCGCCGCCGCCCTCGGCCCCGAGCACCCCGACACCCTCGCCAGCCGCTACGAGGTGGCCTTCACCCTGGGCCGCACCGGCCGGGCCGGTGACGCCCTCATCGAGTACGGCAAGGTCGCCGAGGGCCGCCGCCGGGTCCTCGGCCCCGAGCACCCCGACACCCTGGCCGCCCGCCAGGAGATGGCGTTCGTCCTCGGCCAGCTCGGCCGACACCAGGAGGCCCACGAGCTGTACACCGGCGTCCTGGACACCCGCGACCGCGTGATGGGTCCCGACCACCCGGACACCCTGCGCTGTCGCCACAACCTGGCCTTCACCCTGTCCCGGCTGGGGCGCCTGGAGGACGCGTACCGGCTGGTCCACGACGTGGCCGCGGCCCGCGGCCGAGTGCTCGGCCCCGACCACCCCGACACGCTCGTCACCCGCTACGAGGCCGGCTACGCCCTCGGCCAGCTCGGCCGCTGGGGCGAGGCCCTCGCCGTGTACCGCGACGTCGCCGCCGCCCGCGAGCGCACCCTCGGCCGCGACCACCCCGACACCCTCGCCACCCGCTACGAGATCGGCATCAGCCTCGGCCGGCTCGGCCGCAGCGCCGAGGCCCTCGACCTCTACCGGGACCTGGTCGCCGACCGCACCCGCGCGTACGGCGCCCAGGACCCCGAAACCCTCCGCGCCCGGCACGGCCTGGGAGTCAACCTCGGCCGGCTGGCCCGCTGGGACGAGGCCCTGGCCGAGGCCCGCGAGGTCGCCGCGCTGCGGACCGCGGTCCTCGGCCCCGGCCACCCCGACAGCCTGGTCAGCCGCCGGGAGGTCGCCGTCGCCCTGGGCTGGCTCGGCCGCTGGGCCGAGGCCCTCTCCGCGTACGAGGAGGTCGCCCGCACCCGCGAGCACACCCTGGGCGCCGACCACCCCGACACCCTCGCCGCCCTCAGCGACCAGGCCCACTGCCTGGAGCGCCTCTCCCGCGCCCCGGAAGCCGCCGACCTCTACCGCCGCGTCGCCGCCCTCCGGGGCCAGGGCCTCGCCTACGGCAGCCCCCTCCCCCCGGTGGGCGCCTGACCCGTCCCCGGCGGCAGCGTGCCCGGTGCCGCCGGATGCGGGCGCGCGCCAGCCCCGTAACGGCGCGCACGCCCTCTGGCCCGTGGTGATCGGCCCGTGTTACGAAGGGCCATGACCGCACGCGCTGAGTTCCACAGGCCCGCCAAGGACGTGTACGACGCCGTGATCGTCGGGGGTGGGCACAACGGCCTGGTGGCCGCCGCCTACCTGGCCCGCGCCGGACGTTCCGTCCTCGTACTCGAACGTCTCGGCCACACCGGCGGGGCCGCCGTCTCCACCCGCCCCTTCGCCGGTGTCGACGCCCGCCTCTCCCGCTACTCCTACCTGGTCTCCCTGCTGCCCCGGAAGATCGTCACCGACCTCGGCCTCTCCTTCGCGGTCCGCAAGCGCACCGTGTCCTCCTACACGCCGGCCACCCGCGACGGCACGCCCACCGGCCTGCTGGTCGGCGGCGGCGAGGAGCGCACCCGCCGCTCCTTCGCCGCCCTCACCGGGTCCGACCGCGAGTACGAGCGGTGGCGCGCCTTCTACGACACCACCCGGCGCGTCGCCGAGCGGGTCTTCCCGACCCTCACCGAGCCGCTGCCGGGCCGCGCCGAGCTGCGCGCCCGGGTGGCCGACGACGACGCCTGGCGGATGCTGTTCGAGGAGCCCCTCGGCCGGGCCGTCGAGGAGCACTTCAGCGACGACCTGGTCCGCGGGGTCGTCCTCACCGACGGCCTGATCGGCACGTTCGCCGACGCCCACGACCCGTCCCTGCTCCAGAACCGCTGCTTCCTCTACCACGTCATCGGCGGCGGCACGGGCGACTGGGACGTCCCCGTCGGCGGCATGGGCGCCCTCACCGCCGCCCTCGCCGGGGCCGCCCGGGCCGCCGGCGCCGAGATCGTCACCGGGCACGAGGCCCTCCGCATCGACACCGACGGCGCCGCCGACGCCGGCGTCGTCTACCGCACCGAGCACGGCGAGGGGCACGTCGCCGCCCGCCAGGTCCTGGTCAACGCCTCGCCCCAGACCCTGGCCCGGCTGCTCGGCGAGGACCAGCCGGCACCCGCCGAGGGCGCCCAGCTCAAGGTGAACATGCTGCTGCGCCGGCTGCCCCGGCTCCGCGACCGGCAGGCGGACCCCCGCGAGGCCTTCGCCGGCACCTTCCACATCGCCGAGGGCTACCGCGAACTCGCCGCCGCCCACGCCCAGGCGGCCGCGGGCGAGCTGCCCGCCGCCCCGCCCTCCGAGATCTACTGCCACTCGCTGACCGACCCGACCATCCTCGGCCCGGAGCTGGTCGCGCAGGGGTACCAGACCCTCACCCTGTTCGGACTCCACACCCCGGCCCGGCTGTTCGAGAAGGACAACGACGGCGCCCGCGACCGGCTCCTTGCCGCCACCCTCGCGCAGCTCGACGCCCACCTCGACGAGCCCCTCGCCGACTGCCTGGCCGTGGACGCCGAGGGCCGGCCCTGCATCGAGGCCAAGACCCCGCTGGACCTGGAGCACGAACTGCGCCTCCCCGGCGGCCACATCTTCCACCGCGACCTGGCCTTCCCGTACGCGGAGGCGGCCGAGGGCACCGGCCCCTGGGGCGTCGGCACCGCCCACCGCAACGTCTTCCTCTGCGGCGCGGGCGCCCCGCGCGGCGGCGGTGTCAGCGGCGTCCCCGGCCACAACGCCGCGATGGCGGCCCTCGGCCGCTGACCGCACCGCGAAGGGGAACGCGCGGCGCCGGGCCGCCGGCGCGGCACCGGGAACCGCCGCCCGCCGCCGGGAACGGCAGCCAGCCGCCGGGAAAGCGCCGTCCGCCGCCGGGAATGATCACGCGGCGCCGGTCGTTGTGCCGGTCCCGCAGTTCCGCGCCGCGAACCGAGGAGTGCCGTGCCCGACACCGTGTCCACCGACGTCACCGCCGACCTGCCGTCCACCGCCGCCCTGCCCTCGCCGGCCGCCCAGGCGGAGCGCCTGATCGAGCTGGGGGTGACCGAGTCGGCCGGCCTGACCGCCGAGGAGGTACGGGCCTTCGCCGCGGCGGCGGAGGGCGCCGGGGACGGCGTACTGCTGGCCGTCCACCCCGACCGCGTCCCCGCCTCGGCCCTCGCCCCGCTGCTGCGCCGCGCGGGCCGGCCGGGGTTCGTGGTCGTCGACATGACCGACATCGACGACTTCGCCCCGCACGGCGTCGAGCTGCCCGACGCCCCGCTCTACCTGGTCACCGGCGTCGACCGCGGCGACCGGATGGCCAACTGGAGCCCAGAGGAGGCGCTGCCGGCCCTCGCCGGGGAGGACCGCACGCCGATGGTGCTCACCGAGGGCATCCACTGGGTGCTCCAGCAGCCCGCGGTGCTGGACCGCAACCTCTGCTTCATGACCATCGGCTCCCGGCTGCGCAAGCCGAACGGGAAGCTGGACGCCCGTACTCCGGCGATCTGGATCAGCAACGGGACGGGCCGCGACGGCCGCGAGCGCCGCGACGCGCCCAAGGTCGGCTGGTGCTGGTGGGGCAACCGCCACACCTGGCTGGGCTTCGCCTCGGCCACCGGGCGCCGCAGGGAGGGCTGAGCGCCAGGGGCGTCCGGCCCTGACGGCGTACGGACGCCACCCGGTGTCCGTACGCCGTCAGCGCGTGTACACCCGGGGCACGCGCAGGCCCGCCAGCCCGGCCAGGAGGGCCAGGGCCGCCGCGGCCAGCAGCGGGACGTGGAGGGGGAAGCCGGCGCGGACGAAGGCCGCGCCGGCCAGCCCGCCCGCGAACATCGAGGCGACCGAGAGGGCGCGCCGGGCGGTGGCCCGCGCAGTGCCGAAGCTCGGGTCGCGCCCGATGAGGGAACCGCTGAGGAAGCCGGTCATCGCCCGGGTCACGAGCGTGGTCGGCATGCCGGGCACCGCGACGCGCATGGCGGTGACGTTGCGCAGTCCCATGGCGGCGGACAGGACCGCGATGGCGGCCAGGTGACGGCCCGAGGGGGCCGACCGTACGGGTTCCAGGTCCCAGGCGACGGCCGCCGCAGCCGTGACCAGGACGGCCTCGGTCAGCATCGCGATGATCAGCCACCGCAGCCGGTGGGCCTCCAGCCGCCATTCCACGCGCGCCGCGAGGACCGCGCCGAGGACGAAGGCGCCGAGCGAGGTGGCGGGCGCGACGACCGACAGGCCGCCCTCGCCGATGGTGCCGAAGGCGAGGAACAGCACGTTGCCCGTCTGCATGCCGGTGAACACCGGCCCGAAGCCGAGCAGGCTCGCCGCCTCCACGATGCCCGTCGCGACCGTGAGCAGCGCCAGCAGCGGGGCCAGCCCGGCCGTCGGCCTCGTCGTGTCCACCTTCCCCCTCCCGCGCCCCGGTTTCGGTGCCGAACAGTCTCGGGCCGGCTGCCGGGCCGGGCGGGGCCGCGGGGGCGGCGGCACGCCGCCGGCCGCTCAGTCGGACGAACGCGTCCAGCCGGCGGCCCGGATCCGCGCCGCGTCGGCCGACCGGTCCTCGTCGAAGAGGGTACGGTCGCCCGCGCGGACGCGGAGGGCGTCCACGTACACCCCGCGGCCCACGTACCGTCCCTCGGCGGAGTGCCTGAGGCGCAGCAGCAGTTCGTGCCCCGCCCAGGCGTCCAGCGGAGCGGTCAGCCGGTGCCAGACGCGGCCGGACCAGCCGTCGACCCGGCCCTCGGGCCAGGCCTGGCGGCCGCCGCCGGCGGCGGGGGAGGTGCCGAACGGCACGGGCGCCCAGGTCCGGCCGCCGTCGGCCGAGGCCTCCAGGAGGCACCCGCCGTCCCGCGGGACGGTGTCCCACCACAGGTCACATTGCAATTGCACGCCCGCCGCGCTCCCGGGGCCCGCCGCGCCGCCCGCGTCCGCTCCCGCCGCACCGGCGCCGGCCCCCGCCGGCAGCGCGAGCGGTGGCAGCTCCAGCGTGCCGGTGCCGGCCGTCGCCATGCCGGAGAACCACGCCGGCCCGCCGTGCCGGGTGCGCACCGGCACCGCCCGCGCCACCTGGTTCGCCACCGCCACCCGCGGCGCACTGCCGGCCCGCCACGTCCGTACCGGGTGCACGGAGTTGCCCAGCAGGATCAGGAAGCTGTCCGTGGACGGGTCCAGCACCATCGAGGTGCCGGTGAACCCGGTGTGCCCGGCCGCGTGCGGCGTGGCCATCGCCCCCATGTACCAGTGCTGGTAGAGCTCGAAGCCCAGCCCGTGGTCGTCCCCGGGGAAGGCGGTGTTGAAGTCGGTGAACAGCAGTTCCACGGAGGCGGCCGACAGGATCCGCGTGCCGTCGTACGTCCCGCCGTCGAGCAGCGCCCGGGCCAGCACCGCCAGGTCCCACGCGGTGCCGAAGACCCCCGCGTGCCCGGCCACGCCCCCCAGGACGTGCGCGTTCTCGTCGTGCACCTCGCCCCACACCAGGCCCCGGTCGAGACCCGACCACGGCGGCCGCGCCACCTCCGTGGCCGCGGTCAGCGGCCGCCACGACTGCGGCGGACGGAACCTGGTGCGCCGCATCCCGAGCGGAGCCGTGATCTCCCTGCGGAGCTGGACGTCCAGCGGGCGCCCGGTGACCCGCTCCAGCAGCAGCTGGAGGGCGATCAGGTTCAGGTCCGAGTAGCGGTAGACGCTGCCCGGCGGGTCCTGAGGCCGCACCGCCCACAGCAGCCCCAGCCGCCCCTCGGGCGTCGTCTCCCGGTAGAACGGCACCCACGACCGCAGCCCCGACGTGTGGGTCAGCAGCTGCCGGACGGTGATCCGCTCCTTGCCGCTCCCGGCCGCCTCCGGTCCGCAGAACTCCGGCAGGTGCTCCACGACCGGCGCCTCCAGGTCCAGCGCCCCGCGCTCGATCTGCTGCACCGCCAGCACCGACGTGAACAGCTTCGTCAGCGAGGCCAGGTCGAAGACCGTGTCCCGGGTCATCGCGATCCGCTCCTGGTACGGCAGTTCGCGCGCGGTGTCGGCCCGCCCGTCGTAGTCCCCGTACCGCAGGGCGTCCCCGACCGCCTCGTGCAGCGCCACCGTCCGGCCCCGCCCCGCGAGGACCACGGCACCCGCGTACCAGGGCCGCTCCGGCGAGGGCCCGAGGAACCTCCGCGCCTCCTCCAACGCCCGCTCCAGGTAGGGCTCCAGCAGCCCGGCCTCGCGCGCCGACCCGTAGCGCAGGCTGCGCCAGCTCGCCCCGCCGCGCCACCGCGCCGACGCCGTTCCGGGCAGCGACTGGAAGGCCAGCAGCCCGCCCAGTGCCAGCAGCCGCCCGCCCAGCGCCCGCCGGCTCACGCCGCGGCCGGCGCCGGCGCGACCGTCCCCGTCACCTCCGGAACCGGGCCCTCCGGACGCCCCCGTGTCCACACCCATGACCGGTCCTCCTCGTCCGCCGCACAGCCTCCCCCAGTATCTGCCCGCCCACCGCGCCGGGCCCGCCCCGACCGGGCCGCAAAGAATCTGACACAGCATCAGAAAATCTCTTCCCTCGGCCGCCACCCTGCGGCATCCTGCCGCCCATGAAGACGGAGCTGAGCAACACACTGGGAGTCGAGCACGCCATCTTCGGCTTCACGCCCTTCCCGGCGGTCGCCGCCGCCATCACCCGGGCGGGCGGCTTCGGGGTCCTCGGAGCGGTCCGCTACACCGCCCCCGACGACCTCGCCCGCGACCTCGACTGGATGCAGGACCACACCGACGGCAAGCCCTACGGCCTCGACGTCGTCATGCCCGCCAAGAAGGCCGTCGACGGCATCAGCGAAGCCGACATCGAGGCGATGATCCCCGAAGGCCACCGCACCTTCGTCCGCGACACCCTCGCCAAACACGGCGTCCCCGAACTCGCCGAGGGCGAGGCCTCCGGCTGGCGCATCACCGGCTGGATGGAACAGGTCGCCCGCAACCAGCTCGACGTCGCCTTCGACTACCCCATCAAGCTCCTCGCCAACGCCCTCGGCTCCCCGCCCGCCGACGTCATCCGGCGCGCCCACGACCACGGCGTCCTCGTCGCCGCCCTCGCCGGCAGCGCCAAGCACGCCCGCCGCCACGCCGAGGCCGGCATCGACATCGTCGTCGCCCAGGGCTACGAAGCCGGCGGCCACACCGGCGAGATCGCCTCCATGGTCCTCGTACCCGAGATCGCCGAAGCCGTCGCCCCGCTCCCCGTGCTCGCCGCCGGCGGCATCGGCAGCGGCGAACAGATCGCCGCCGGACTCGCCCTCGGCGCCCAGGGCGCCTGGCTCGGCTCCCTCTGGCTCACCACCACCGAGGCCGACCTCCACTCCCGGGCCCTCACCGAGAAGCTGCTCGCCGCCGGCTCCGGCGACACCGTCCGCTCCCGCGCCCTCACCGGCAAACCCGCCCGCCAGCTGCGCACCGAGTGGACCGACGCCTGGGACGACCCGGACGGGCCCGGCGCCCTGCCCATGCCCCTCCAGGGCCTGCTCGTCGCCGAAGCCGTCTCCCGCATCCAGAAGTACGAGGTCGAGCCCCTGCTCGGCACCCCCGTCGGTCAGATCGTCGGCCGCATGAACACCGAACGCAGCGTCCAGGCCGTCTTCGACGACCTCACCCGCGGCTTCGAGAAGGCCATCGACCGCATCAACCGCATCGCCGGACGAGCCTGAGGAGCGCGCCACCATGACCGCCCCCGCCACCCAGCAGCAGCCGCCCAACGGCTTTTGGGCCCAGGCCGCCGCCGACCCCGGCCGCACCGTCCTCGTCACCCCCGAAGGCGAGGAGTGGACCGCCGGACGCCTCCACGCCGCCGTCAACCGCCTCACCCACGGCCTGCGCGCCGCCGGCATGGAACGCGGCGACTCCTTCGCCGTCGTCCTCCCCAACGGAGTCGAGTTCTTCACCGCCTACCTCGCCGCCTCCCAGGCCGGGTTCTACCTGGTCCCCGTCAACCACCACCTCGTCGGACCGGAGATCGCCTGGATCGTCGCCGACTCCGGCGCCAAGGTGCTCATCGCCCACGAGCGGTTCGGCCCGGCCGCCACCGCCGCGGCCGACGAGGCCGGGCTGCCCGGCAGCCACCGGTACGCGGTCGGAGACGTCCCCGGCTTCCGCCCGTACGCCGAACTCCTCGACGGCGGGCCCGAGTCCGCGCCGGACGACCGCACCCTCGGCTGGGTGATGAACTACACCTCCGGCACCACCGGCCGCCCCCGCGGCATCCGGCGCCCCCTCCAGGGCAAGCTCCCCGAGGAGACCTACCTCGGCGGCTTCCTCGGCATCTTCGGCATCCGGCCTTTCGACGACAACGTCCACCTGGTCTGCTCGCCGCTCTACCACACGGCGGTCCTCCAGTTCGCCGGCGCCTCGCTGCACATCGGGCACCCGCTCGTCCTCATGGACAAGTGGAGCCCCGAGGAGATGCTGCGCCTGATGGACCGCCACCGGTGCACGCACACCCACATGGTGCCCACCCAGTTCCACCGGCTGCTCGCGCTCCCGCAGGCGACCAGGGACGCGTACGACGTCTCCGCCATGCGGCACGCCATCCACGGCGCCGCGCCCTGCCCGGACCACGTCAAGCGGGCGATGATCGACTGGTGGGGGAGCTGCGTCGAGGAGTACTACGCGGCCAGCGAGGGCGGCGGCGCCTTCGCCACCGCGGAGGACTGGCTCAAGAAGCCCGGCACGGTCGGCAAGGCCTGGCCCATCAGCGAGCTGGCCGTGTACGACGACGACGGCAACCGGCTGCCCCCGGGCGAACTCGGCACCGTCTACATGAAGATGAGCACCGGCGGCTTCAGTTACCACAAGGACGAGGGCAAGACGCGGAAGAACCGGATCGGCGACTTCTTCACCGTCGGCGACCTCGGCCTGCTCGACGAGGACGGCTACCTCTTCCTGCGCGACCGCAAGATCGACATGATCATCTCGGGCGGGGTCAACATCTACCCGGCCGAGATCGAGTCCGAGCTGCTCACCCATCCGGCCGTCGCCGACGCCGCCGCCTTCGGGATCCCCCACGCGGACTGGGGCGAGGAGGTCAAGGCGGTCGTCGAACCCGCCGAGGGCTTCCAGCCGGGCGAGGCGCTGGCCGCGGAGATCCTCGCGCACTGCGAACGCCGGCTGGCCGGCTACAAGCGTCCCAAGTCCGTGGACTTCATCGAGGCCATGCCCCGGGACCCCAACGGCAAGCTCTACAAGCGCCGCCTGCGCGACCCGTACTGGGAGGGCCACGACCGCGCGATGTGACATTCCATCAAGGGCGCGTGATGTGACAATCCGCCATCAACCGTGACAGCGTGGCCCGTATGAGTACGGCAACACGCAGGTCACCCGTCACCGACTGGACCGTGGTGGTCCCGCTCCTCGCCCTCGTGGCGCTGATCCTCAGCTGGGGGCGGGACCTGCCCGGGGTGGCCGTGACGGCGGTCGCCCTCTGCCTGGCGGGCGCGGTCCTCGCCGCGGTCCACCACGCCGAGGTCGTGGCACACCGGGTCGGCGAGCCCTTCGGCTCGCTCGTCCTGGCCGTCGCGGTCACGGTCATCGAAGTCGCCCTCATCGTCACCCTGATGGCCGACGGCGGCGACAAGACCGCCACGCTCGCCCGCGACACCGTCTTCGCCGCCGTCATGATCACCTGCAACGGCATCGTCGGCCTGTCCCTGCTCGTCGGCGCCCTCCGCAACCGCGTCGCCGTCTTCAACGCCGAGGGCTCCGGCGCCGCGCTCGCCACCGTCGCCACCCTGGCCACCCTCAGCCTGGTGCTGCCGACCTTCACCACCAGCAAGCCGGGACCCGAGTTCTCCACGGCCCAGCTCACCTTCGCCGGCGTGGCCTCGATCTGCCTGTACGGGCTCTTCGTCGCCGTCCAGACCGTCCGCCACCGGGACTACTTCCTGCCGGTGGCCACCGAGTCCGACCACGGCGACGGACAGGACCACGCCGAACCGCCCACCGCCCGCGCCGCCCTGGTCAGCCTCGGCCTGCTCGTCGTCGCGCTCGTCGCGGTGGTCGGCGACGCCAAGGCCGTCTCGCCGACCATCGAGTCGGCCGTCGCCGCCGCCGGCCTGCCGCAGGCCGTGGTCGGCGTGATCATCGCCCTGCTGGTGCTGCTGCCGGAAACCCTCGCCGCCGTACGCGCCGCGCGCCGCGACCGGGTGCAGACCAGCATCAACCTCGGCTACGGCTCGGCCATCGCCTCCATCGGCCTCACCATCCCGGCGATCGGCCTGGCCTCGATCTGGCTCTCGGGACCGCTCGTCCTGGGCCTCGGCCCGACCCACATGGTGCTGCTCGCCCTCACCGTGGTCGTCGGGGCGCTCACCGTCGTCCCGGGCCGCGCCACCCTCCTCCAGGGCGGGGTCCACCTGGTCATCCTGGCGGCCTACCTGTTCCTCGCCGTCAGCCCCTGACCCGGCGGCCCCGCCCCGCACGCGACGGTGCCGCGGCCCCCGCCGAGGGGTGCCACGGCACCGTCACACGTCACAGGGCAATGTCACCGGGCAGCCTCCGGGCCCCGCCGCGGACCGGGCCCGCTCACCGCCGCTCCCGCGCCCACACCACCCGCAGCGCCGGCGACCGCAGGACGTCCCGCTCGCAGAACCGCGCCGTCACCCACCGCTCCCCGGAGAACAGCCGCGTCTGGTCGCCGTAGTGAGGGGACGTCGGGTTCGAGGACTGCGCGTACGTCAGCAGCGTGCGGGCCACCGGGCACCGCCCGCCGTCCCAGCCCACCGCCTGGATGTGACTGGACCCGTGCACCACCTCGGCATACCCGCCGGCAGCGGCCTGCCAGGGCGCCTCGATCTTGTTCCACACGCCCAGCGCCTCCGTGCCGCCGGGCACGGGGATCCGCCGCCCGTTCCGCACCACGAACTGGTGGTCGCCCAGCGGGGCGTCCAGCGCGATCCCCGCCGCCCGCAGCTCCGCGACCGCGTCCGCCAGCGCCCGCCCGAACCCCGGCACCGCCGTGTTCGGCTCCCGCGGCGTACGGACCGGGTCCGCCGCGGAGAACGGCACCCGCCACAGGTCCTTCGCCGGCACCGCCGCCGTGAGCCGCCGCCAGAACCGGTCGAACAGCAGCGCCCCCTGGCTCCCGGTGTCCGCCGTCCGGTCCCACGCCCCCAGCACCCCGCACGCCGCCGACACGTCCACGACCGCCCCGTCGCTGCCCACGGCCGTACCGCCCGGCAGTTCCGCGCACGCCTTCGCCGCCTCGCCGGCGGCCAGGTCCCCGGCCGGCACCCGGTTCGCGAACTGCTGCCGCGTCAGGTCGGCCACCGTCAGCGAGCCGCGCGCCGCCATCGCCGCCACGTCCTCGACCGCCCCGCGGGTGCGCAGCGAGCGGGGCGTGCCGACCGTGCCCCAGATCCGCTCGTACCCCGTCAGCGGCCGGTCCGCGTTGGTCAGCCACGCGCTGTCGTTGGAGTTCTCCGCGTACGGCGCGTCCACCAGCGCCGGCGCCCGGCCCGGCCCGAACACCCCCGGCTGGACCGCGTCGGCGTCCGACCCGAGCGCGCACGCCGACCGTGCGCCGTCCAGCACCGCCAGCCCGGACGCCGGGTACGTCGCCCGCCCGAGCGGCGTCAGACAGGCCGCCGCCAGCTCGTCGGTGACCCGGGGCAGCACCTGCGCCTGCCCGAAGTAGGTGCCGCCGGCGGAGTCGGCGGCCACCGTGTTCACCCAGGGCAGCCCCTGGGTCCGCCGCAGGGCCTCCCGGACGCCGTCCACGGAGCGGGCGCGCGCCAGGCCCAGGGCGGTGTCGGAGCCGCGCAGGTTGACCGCGTTCGGGTCGTTCAGCGCGTACGCCGTGCCGCGCGTCCAGGGCAGCGGCAGCGAGGCCCCGAGACCGGTCACGACCGGCCCGTACCGCGTCCACCACTGGCTGCGCGTGACCGGCTCGCCGCCCCTGACCGGCACGGTCACGGTCCGCCGGGTCATCCGCTCGGGCACGCCGTCGACCAGGTACGCGGTCGGGTCGGCCGGGTCGAGCGTCAGCTGGTGCAGGTTCATCGGCACCCCGGTGGCCACGGTGTGGCTCCACGCCACCTTCTCCGTGAAGCCGATCGAGACCGTCGTCGTGCCGAGCAGGGAGGCGCCCGAGACGTTCAGCTCGCCCGGGATCGTCTGCTGGGACTGCCAGAAGCGGCGGCCGCCGTGCCAGGGGTAGTGCGGGTTGCCGAGCAGCAGGCCCCGGCCGTTCGCCGTGGTGGGGTGCCGAAGGCCACCGCGTTGGACCCCATGTCGGCCCGCGCGGTGTCGAACAGGTCCCGGGCCGCCTCGGCCGCCCCGGTGGGGTCGGGGGCGGCGGCCGGCCCGGGCGCGCCGGCGGTACGGGCCGCCTCGCCCGGCGGCTGCGCCGCCGTGATCCCGTCGATCCCGCGGCCCTGTCCGGCCAGCACGGAGACCGCGTACCCGCGGGCGGCCACGTCGGACGCCGTCACCGGCGTCACCCAGGCGGCACCGGCGCAGGCCGGGTCGGTGATCTCGTGGCGGGCCAGCCAGGCATTATAGCCGGCGGCCCAGCCCCGCATCAGCTCCTTGAGCTGCCGGCTCGGCCCGGCGGGGGCCGGCGTGGCCAGCAGCCGCTCGACCGTCCCGGCCTCGCGGACGCCCCGGAAGTACAGGTCGCTGGAGAGGTTGCCGGCGGCGGAGGACAGCGAGCCGTCGGGCGCGGCGTCCGGCCCGAACCAGCGCGAGCGGTCCCCGCGGACCGTCAGGAAGCCGTCGGCCAGGACGCACACCTGGTCGGCGGCCTGGGCCCAGCCGGTGCCGAAGCCGAGGTCGGCGTAGCTCCCGGCCAGGATGTGGGGGATGCCGTACTCGGTGTACCGGATGACCGCGGACAGCCCGCCGGCCGAGGGGTGTCCGGCCGGGCCGGACTGGGCGGCGGCCGCGGGCGGCACCAAGGCGCCGGCCGCGAGGAGCGCGGCGCCGGACAGGGCGAGGCGGCGCAGGCGGGCGCCCAGGAGCAGGCGGGCGCCGACGCGCGGGCGGGTGTCGGGGTGCGGGTGGGGGCCGGTGCGGTGCGGGCGCGTGCGGAGGTGCAAGGTTCCTCCCGAGTGGGGTGCCGGCAGACCCCCCGAACTCAGTCAGAATTGATGAGCACCTGTCAACATCCCGTTCGGTACGGAGATTCCGGGACGCCCCGCCGCGAACCGGCCGCGGCCGGCCCGGCGGACACGGCCTACGCCCCCGTCGCCACCGGCAGGTCCGAGGGCAGCCCCCACTCGCTCCACGAGCCGTCGTACACCGCCAGCTCCCCGTACCCGGCGAGTTCCGCGCCCAGCGCCAGCACGCAGGCCGTCACCCCGGACCCGCAGCTGAAGTAGAGCTTCTCCCGCTCCCCGGCCAGCTCCGCGAACGCCTCGCGCAGCCGCGCCGCCGGCAGCATCCGGCCCGCGTCCTGCACCTCGCCGAACGGCAGGTTCAGCGCCCCCGGCATGTGCCCGCCGCGCAGCCCGGGCCGAGGCTCCGGCGCCGTGCCGGCGAACCGCTCCCGGGTCCGCGCGTCGAAGACGGCCGAGCCCGGGTCGGCGAGCGCGGCCCGCACCTCCGCGGCGCCCACCAGCACCCCGGGCCGCGGCCGCGCCGTGAAGTCGCCCCGCCGCGGAGCGGGCGCCGGCACCCCGGTCTCCAGCGGCAGCCCGGCCGCCTCCCACGCGGGCAGCCCGCCGTCCAGCACCGCCGCCCGGTCGAAGCCCATCGCGCGCAGCATCCAGCGGGCCCGGGCGCTGGAGTACACGCCCGCCGCGTCGTAGACCACCACGGAACTGGCGTCGTCCACCCCGAGGGCCCGCAGCTCCTCCGTGAAGGCGTCCGCGCCCGGCATCGAGTGCGGCACCGGGCTCGTGGGGTCGGACAGGGCGCCGTCGATGTCGAAGGGCCGGGCGCCGGGCACCCGGCGGCCGGCGCCCCGGTGGGCGCCCACCGAGGCGTCGAGGATGACGAGGTCCGGGTCGCCCAGGCGGGCGGAGAGCCAGTCGGTGTCGATCAGAGGGCCAAAGGGCATGGCGCGCAACCTTCGTTCGAAGACCGGACGATCAAGATCGCAGCGGCCCGCGCGCACTGTCAACGGTCGTGGTGGTCCTCGCCGTCGGCCAGCACCCCGGCGGCCCGGAGCCGGTTCAGCGTGCGGTGCTCGTGGACCAGCCGTCCCACGAGCGCGCCCCCGTAGACCACGAATCCGACGCCGACCAGCCAGGACTGCACCACCAGCAGGGTGCCGAAGGCTCCGTACGTGACGGCGTTCGACGCGATCAGGGGGGAGAACACCAGCTGCGAGAAGACCCGCAGCCCCAGCATCCCGAGGGTGGTGGCCACCGCACCCGGCAGCAGGGCCCGCCACTTCACCCGCCCGCCGAGCAGCAGCCGCTGCGAGGCCCAGAAGAACAGACAGGTGCTCACCGTGTCGGCCGTCCCGGCCAGCAGGGTGCCGGCGAGCCCCTGGGTCGGCGAGGACACCGCGATCAGCACCCCCAGGAAGGCGATCAGCAGTGCCAGCCACACCACGTGCCGCCACATGGTGTGCCAGCGGGCGGTCGGCAGGTCCCACACCTTCTCGTACCCCGTCTGGACGGCCGAGCCGAAGGTGAGGCCGAAGACCGTCAGCGCCGCCAGACCGAAGGCGGTGGTCCGCTCCAGGGCCTGGCCGCCCGCCCCGAAGAGGAGCTCCACCTGCCGGCGCGACCCCTCCGAGACGCCCAGGGCCTGGGCGAGCCAGCGCCCGAACCCCTGGAAGCTGTCGGGCGCGGCGGCCGCCACGACGATGAGCAGCGGGATGAGCGTGAGGAACCCGAGCGCCGCGAACCCCATGGCCCGGTGCATCAGCTCCATCTCGCGGCCCCGGCTCCAGGCCAGCCCGGCGGGAGAGGCCACCACCTTGTCGTGGAGGCGCCGGAGCCGGTGCGGGTGGTCCGCGGCGCCCGACGTCTTCGAAGTCACGACACCTGACTACCCCAAACCGCCCCATACCTGGCCGAACGCGCAGCCGTACGGGTGGATCCCGGCGGCAGGCGGCGCGCCGCCGCGCCGGGCGGGGCGGGGCGGCCGGGCGGGGCGGCCGGTGGCCGGGCAGGGTGGCCGGGCGCCGACGGCCGCCGCCCGCTCCCGGCATCGCCCGCGCTCAGCCCTTGGGGCGCAGGTCCACCAGCCGCTTGATCTTCCCGACCGACCGCTCCAGCGTCTCCGGGTCCACGATCTCCACCGCGACCGAGACGCCCACACCCTCCTTCACCGCGTGCACCACCGAGGCCGCGGCGGCCTCCCGCTCGGCGGCCGTCGCGTCGCGCCGCGCCTCCGCCCGCACGGTCAGCGCGTCCATCCGGCCCTCCCTGGTCAGCCGCAGCTGGAAGTGCGGGGCGACACCCGGGGTGCGGAGCAGGATCTCCTCGATCTGGGCCGGGTAGAGGTTCACCCCGCGCAGGATGATCATGTCGTCGCTGCGCCCGGTGATCTTCTCCATCCGGCGGAACGCCGGCCGCGCCGTGCCCGGCAGCAGCCGGGTCAGGTCCCGGGTGCGGTACCGGACCACCGGCATGGCCTCCTTGGTCAGCGAGGTGAACACCAGCTCCCCGTGCTCGCCGTCCGGCAGCACCTCGCCGGTGACCGGATCGACCACCTCGGGCAGGAAGTGGTCCTCCCAGACGTGCAGCCCGTCCTTGGTCTCGACGCACTCCTGCGCCACGCCGGGGCCGATCACCTCGGACAGCCCGTAGATGTCCACGGCGTCGATGGCGAGGCGGTCCTCGATCTCCCGGCGCATCTCCTCGGTCCACGGCTCGGCCCCGAAGATGCCGGTCCGCAGGGAGGTGGAGCGCGGGTCGACGCCCTGGCGCTCCATCTCGTCGAGCAGGGTCAGCATGTAGGAGGGGGTGACCATGATGATCTCGGGCCGGAAGTCCTGGATCAGCCGGACCTGGCGTTCCGTCATGCCGCCCGAGGCGGGGATCACGGTGCAGCCCAGCCGCTCGGCGCCGTAGTGGGCGCCGATGCCGCCGGTGAAGAGCCCGTACCCGTAGGCCACGTGCACCTTGTGGCCCGGGCGGCCGCCCGCCGCCCGGATCGAGCGGGCCACCACGTCGGCCCACATGTCCAGGTCGCGCTCGGTGTACCCGACGACGGTCGGCTGCCCGGTCGTGCCGCTGGACGCGTGGATCCGCCGCACCTCCGACTCCGGGACGGCGAACATCCCGAACGGGTAGTTCGCCCGCAGGTCGTCCTTGGTGGTGAAGGGGAAGCGTGCCAGGTCCGCCAGGGAGCCCAGGTCCTCGGGACGCACCCCGGCCTTGTCGAAGGACTCGCGGTAGTGCGGCACGTGGGCGTACGCGTGGCGCAGCGTCTCCCGCAGGCGCGTCAGCTGGAGGGCCTCCAGCTCCTCGCGGCCGAGCCGCTCCGCCGGGTCCAGCAGATCCGTCATGGACGACGTCTCCCATCGAAAACGGACGACCGATCATTCGGTACGGGTCGTGGACGCCCAGTAATCCAGCCGTCGCCGGCCCTGGCAAGGGGTGGACCGGGGGTTCTTGAAGTCCTGGCCGTGAGAGCCGCCCGACGGGCGGGACGTCGGGGCGGCTCTAGGATTTCCCCCATGACCATCGAACTGACGGGCGAACTGGAAGAGCTGATCGTGCTTCAGGAGGTGGCCGACGAGACGCAGGCCGAGGTGGACCGCGTCCACGGGGCACTCCGCACGCTGCCGAACCTGACCGATGAGCAGAACCGCGCGTGGCGGGACGTGTGGGAGGACGCGCGCGTGCCCTGGGAGGAGCTGGAGGACGCCCTGACCTACCACGCGGAGACGAACGGCCTCGACCGCGACGAGCTGCGGGCCGCGGTGCGGAGGGCTGTCGGTCACGCCGGGACCTCGGCAGCCGGCTGAGGGGTCCGCAGGCGGCCGGGCCCGTGGCCGCACGGCCGCGAAAGAACGTTGCGGGCCGCCCGCGGGCCCGGACAGGATGATCGGCATGACGGTCTCCGCCTCCCACGATCCCCGGGCCTCCGACGTTTCCCGGACCTCCCACGACTCCGACGACGCCGACGACGCCCACGCCTCGTACGCCTCCTACGACGGGACGCGGATCGCGTACCGCACGGCGGGCACGGGCGACCCCGGCCGGCCGCTGGTCTGCCTGCCGGGCGGCCCCATGCGGGCCGCCGAGTACCTCGGGGACCTGGGCGGGCTCACCGCGCACCGGCGGCTGGTCCTGCCGGACGCCCGCGGCACCGGCCGCTCGGCCGTGCCGGCCGACCGGGGCACGTACCGGGTCGACCGCCAGGTGGCCGACGTGGAGGCGCTCCGGGTCCACCTCGGCCTGGAGCGGATGGACCTGCTGGCGCACTCGGCGGCCGGCAACCTGGCCCTGCTGTACGCCGCCGCGCACCCGCAGCGGATCCGCCGCCTGGTCCTCGTCACCCCCAACGCATGGGCCGCGGGCCTCGGCGCCACGCCGGAGCAGCGACTGGAGGCGGCGCGGGAGCGGCAGGGGGAGCCGTGGTTCGAGGAGGCGTACCCGGCCTTCGAGCGGCTCTGGGCCGACGGGGAGTGGTCGGACCTGGTGCTGCCGTTCTTCTACGGGCGCTGGGACGCGGCCGCGCGCGCCCACGCGGCGCGCGAGGAGGAGCAGTTCAACGAGGAGGCCGCGGAGGTCTACCGCGACGACGCCGCGTACGACCCGGCGGCGGTACGCGCCGCGCTCGGCCGGACCGGCGCGGAGGTGCTGGTGCTGGCGGGGGAGTGCGACGGCGCACCGCGCCCCGCCGTGGCCCGGGAACTGGCCGCGCTGTTCCCCGCGGGGCGCTGCGAGGTGCAGCCGGGGGCGGGGCACTTCCCGTGGCTGGACGACCCGGAGGGGTTCGCCGGCCGGGTCGGGGCCTTCCTCGCGGGCTGACCCGGAGCCGCGGGAGCCGACACGAGGCGCCTGCGGGCTGCCCCGCGCCCCGATGGACTCGTACGGACGAGGGGCCCCGGCACCGGCCGGGGGCCCCTCGGCGTCACGGCAGCCGGCAGCCGGCAGCCGGCAGGCAGGAGTCAGGAGGCGGGAGTCACTCCGCGGCGTCCGCCGTGGTCGCCACCTCGCGCGCCCAGCGGTAGTCGGCCTTGCCGCTGGGGGAGCGCTGGATGGTCTCGGTCACCACCAGCTGGCGGGGGATCTTGTAGCCGGCCAGCCGGGTGCGGCAGTGGGCCTGGATCTCGTCGAGGGAGGGTGCCGGGGTGCCCGTCCGTACCTGTACCACCGCGGCCACGTGGCTGCCCCACTTCGGGTCGGGCACCCCGGCGACCAGTGCGTCGTACACGTCCGGGTGGGACTTCAGCGCCTGCTCGACCTCCTCGGGGTACACCTTCTCGCCCCCGGTGTTGATGCACTGCGAGCCGCGGCCCAGGACGGTGACGATGCCGTCCTCGTCGACCGTGGCCATGTCGCCCAGCAGCACCCACCGCTCCTCGCCGCGCCGGAAGAAGGTCTCGGCGGTCTTGGCCGGGTCGTTGTAGTACCCGAGCGGTACGTGGCCGCGCTGCGCCAGCCGGCCGACCTCGCCCACCGCCACCGGCTCGTGGCTGACCGGGTCGACCACCATGGTCCGTTCGTTGACCTCCAGCCGGAAGCCCTTCTCCGGGCTGGAGTCGTCCGTCGCGCGGCCGTTGGAGCCGGACTCGGAGGACCCGAAGTTGTTGAGCAGCAGCACGTTCGGGACGAGCCGCTGGAACTCGGCCCGCACCGAGTCCGACATGATCGCGCCGGACGAGGAGACGCTGAACAGCGAGGACAGGTCGGTGCCCTTGAGCGGGCCGTTCAGGGCGTCGATCAGCGGGCGCAGCATCGCGTCGCCCACCAGGGAGACGCTGGACACCTTCTCCTTCTCGATGGTGCGGAGCACCTCCTCGGGCGCGTACTTGCGGTGGATGACGATCCGCTGCCCGTAGTTGAACGCCACGAAGGAGGTGAGGGTGGAGGTGCCGTGCATCAGCGGGGGAGCCGGGAAGAAGGTGAGTCCGGCGCCCTTGGCGGCGACCCGCTCGGCCAGTTCCTCCGGGCGCTTGACCGGCTCGCCCGAGGGCTCGCCGCCGAACAGCCCCGCGAAGAACAGGTCCTCCTGGCGCCACATCACGCCCTTGGGCATGCCGGTGGTCCCGCCGGTGTAGATGATGAACAGGTCGTCGGGGGAGCGGGGCGGGAAGCCCCGGCCGGGCGCGCCGGCCGCCTCCGCGTCCGGGTACGCCACGGGCGCGACGGCGGGCTCCGGGGCGCCCTCGGGGGCGTCGCCCACGCGGATCAGGTGCCGGAGCCTGGTGGTCTGCGGCAGCGCGGCCGCCACCCGCTCGGTGAACTCCCCGTCGAAGACGAGCGCGGCGAGGTCGGCGTCCTTGTAGAGGTAGACCAGCTCCTCCTCCACGTACCGGTAGTTGACGTTCACCGGTACCAGGCGGGCCTTGAGGCAGGCCAGCACGGTCTGGAGGTACTCGACGCCGTTGTAGAGGTGCAGGCCCAGGTGCTCGCCCGGCCGCAGGCCGCTGTCGATCAGGTGGTGGGCGAGGCGGTTGGCCGCCGTGTCCAGCTCGCGGTAGGTGAGGCGGCGCTCGGCGCCGGTGCCGGGGTGGTCGACGTACACGAGCGCCTCGCGGTCCGGGACCACGTCGACGACCGACTCGAACAGGTCGGCAAGGTTGTACTCCACCGTTCCTCCTGACCCCGGAAATGGCGTGGGCGGTGCTGTCTGTGGGCTGCTCGGCGGACATTAGAGCGCCGGTCACCCCAAGTGGGAAGGGCGCCGGACAAGAAATCTGACTGTCTGTCAGAAAACTCTTGCCCCCGACCCCGCCCTCCTGCAACCTGTTCTAGGTCTTGAGACGGGAGGACGGCAATGGGTGGGACGGAACACCTCACCGTGGAGCGGCACGGCGCGACGCTGGTGCTCACGATGAACCGGCCGGAGGCGAAGAACGCGCTCTCGCTGCCGCTGCTGGTCGGGCTCTACGACGGCTGGCTGGAGGCCGACGCGGACGACGAGGTCCGCTCGGTCGTCCTCACCGGCGCGGGCGGTGACTTCTGCGCGGGGATGGACCTCAAGGCCCTCGCGGGCAGGGGCATGGCGGGAGACCACTACCGCGACCGCCTCAAGGCCGACCCGGACCTGCACTGGAAGGCGATGCTCCGCCACCACCGGCCCCGCAAACCGGTCATCGCGGCCGTCGAGGGCTACTGCGTGGCCGGCGGCACCGAGATCCTCCAGGGCACCGACATCCGCGTCGCCGCCGCCTCCGCGACCTTCGGACTCTTCGAGGTCAAGCGGGGCCTCTTCCCCATCGGCGGCTCCACCGTCCGCCTCCAGCGCCAGATCCCCCGCACCCACGCCCTGGAGATGCTCCTCACCGGCCGTCCCTACAGCGCCGCCGAGGCCGCCGCCGTCGGACTGGTCGGACACGTCGTCCCCGACGGCACCGCCCTGGACAAGGCCCTGGAGATCGCCGAGCAGATCAACGCGTGCGGCCCGCTCGCCGTCGAGGCCGTCAAGGCCTCCGTGTACGAGACCGCCGAGCTGACCGAGACCGAGGGCCTGGCCAGCGAACTCACCCGCGGCTGGCCCGTCTTCGACACCGCCGACGCGAAGGAGGGCGCCCGCGCCTTCGCCGAGAAGCGCCCCCCGGTCTACCGCCGCGCCTAGGCCGTGTCTTTCGGATCAGGCCCCGCGAGCCCGGCCTGATCCGAAAGACACGGCCCAGGGCCTCTCCCTCGGATCCGGCCGTCCCCCAGAAGGAGCCCCGCCACCGTGACCGAGATACTCAGCGCACCGCTCGTAGTCGAATTCCCCTTCACCCGCTCCCTCGGGCCCGTCCAGAGCGCCTTCCTCACCGGACTGCGCGAGCGGACCGTGCTCGGCGTGAAGGCCTCCGACGGCACCGTGCTCGTCCCGCCCGTGGAGTACGACCCCGCCACCGCCGCCGAGTTGCGCGAGCTGGTCGAGGTCGGCACCACCGGCACCGTCACCACCTGGGCCTGGAACCCCGCGCCCCGGCCCAACCAGCCCCTCGCCACCCCCTTCGCCTGGGTGCTGGTCCGCCTCGACGGCGCAGACACCGCCCTGCTGCACGCCCTCGACGCGCCCGGACCCGAGTCCGTCGCCACCGGCATGCGGGTCCGCGTCCGCTGGGCCGCCGACCGCGCCGGCGCCATCACCGACATCGCCTGCTTCGAGCCGTACGAGGACGGGGCGGCGGACCCGGAAGCGGGCACCGGTCCGGGCACGGCCGCCGGCACCACCGCGGCGGCCACACCCCACACCGGCGTCTTCGACGACCCCGTCACCGGCATCGTCGCCGAGGCCCGCCTCGACTACACCTACAGCCCCGGCCGCGCCCAGACCGCCTACCTCGCCGCACTCTCCGAGCGCCGCACCGTCGGCGAGCGCTGCCCCTCCTGCACCAAGGTGTACGTGCCGCCCCGCGGCGCCTGTCCCACCTGCGGGGTCGCCACCACCGACCGCGTCGAGGTCGGCCCCCGCGGCACCGTCACCACCTACTGCATCGTCAACATCAAGGCCAAGAACCTCGACATCGAAGTGCCGTACGTCTACGCGCACATCGCCCTCGACGGCGCCGGCCTCGCCCTGCACGGCCGGATCGGCGGGATCCCGTACGACCAGGTCCGCATGGGCCTGCGGGTGGAACCCGTGTGGACCGACGGCGGCCGCTACCCCGACCACTACCGCCCCACCGGCGAACCCGACGCCGACTACGACGCCTACAAGGAGCTGTTGTGATGCCCAACGCCACACGTGACATTGCAATAGTGGCCTTCGCCCAGAGCGACCACCGGCGCCGCACCGACGACCTCAGCGAGGTCGAGATGGTGATGCCCGTCCTCCACGACGTGCTCGCCCAGACCGGCCTCACCGCCGGCGAGATCGGCTTCACCTGCTCCGGCTCCAGCGACTACCTCGCCGGCCGCGCCTTCTCCTTCACCATGACCCTCGACGGCGTCGGGGCCTGGCCGCCCATCTCCGAGTCCCACGTCGAGACGGACGGCGCCTGGGCCCTCTACGAAGCCTGGGTCAAACTCCTCACCGGCGAGGCCGACACCGCCCTCGTCTACTCCTACGGCAAGTCCTCGCCCGGCTCCGTGCGCGACGTCCTCACCCGCCAGCTCGACCCCTACTACGTCGCCCCGCTCTGGCCCGACTCGGTGGCCCTCGCCGCCCTCCAGGCCCAGGCCCTCATCGACACCGGCGACACCGACGAGCAGGCCCTCGCCGCCATCGCCACCCGCAGCCGCACCGCCGCCCAGGCCAACCCGCACGCCCAGCTCCGCGGCCCCCGCCCCGCCGGCGACCGGCAGGCCGGCCCGCTGCGCACCGCCGACTGCCCGCCCATCGGCGACGGCGCCGCCGCGGTCGTCCTCGCCGCCGGCGACACGGCCCGCCGGCTGTGCGCCCGCCCCGCCTGGATCCGCGGCATCGACCACCGCATCGAGGCCCACTCCCTCGGCGTGCGCGACCTCACCGACTCGCCGTCCACCCGCCTCGCCGCCGAACGCGCCGGCGCCTTCGACCGCCCCGTCGACACCGCCGAACTCCACGCGCCCTTCACCTCGCAGGAGGTCGTCCTGCGCAAGGCGCTCCGGCTGGACGGCTCGGTGACCGTCAACCCCTCCGGCGGCGCCCTCGCCGCCAACCCGATGATGGCCGCCGGCCTGATCCGGATCGGCGAGGCGGCCGCCCGCATCCAGCGCGGCGAGTCCCACCGCGCCCTCGCCCACGCGACCTCCGGCCCCTGCCTCCAGCAGAACCTGGTCGCGGTCCTCGAAGGAGACCCCGGTGAGTAAAGAACCAGTGGCCGTCGTCGGGATCGGCCAGACCAAGCACGTCGCCGCCCGGCACGACGTCTCCATCGCCGGCCTGGTCCGCGAGGCCGCCCAGCGGGCCCTCGACGACGCCGAGCTGACCTGGGCGGACATCGACGCCGTCGTCATCGGCAAGGCCCCCGACTTCTTCGAGGGCGTGATGATGCCGGAGCTGTACCTCGCCGACGCCCTCGGC
Organism: Streptomyces sp. NPDC101118; assembly: GCF_044759445.1. Lineage (NCBI taxonomy): Bacteria > Bacillati > Actinomycetota > Actinomycetes > Kitasatosporales > Streptomycetaceae > Streptomyces > Streptomyces sp. NPDC101118. The sequence goes on from NZ_JBIVZG010000002.1 coordinate 129,348, forward strand.
GCGGTCGGCAAGCCCATGCTCCGCGTCCACACCGCCGGCTCCGTCGGCGGCTCCACCGCCCTGGTCGCCGCCAACCTCGTGGCCGCGCGCGTGCACCGTACCGTCCTCACCCTCGCCTTCGAGAAGCAGTCCGAGTCCAACGCGATGTGGGGCCTGTCCCTGCCCGTGCCCTTCCAGCAGCCCCTCCTCGCCGGCGCCGGGGGCTTCTTCGCCCCGCACGTCCGCGCCTACATGCGCCGCACCGGCGCCCCCGACAGCGTCGGCTCCCTCGTCGCGTACAAGGACCGCCGCAACGCCCTCAAGAACCCCTACGCCCACCTCCACGAGCACGACATCACGCTGGAGAAGGTGCAGGCCTCCCCGATGCTGTGGGACCCCATCCGCTACTCGGAGACCTGCCCCTCCTCCGACGGCGCCTGCGCCATGGTCCTCACCGACCGCGAGGGCGCCGCCCGCGCCCCGCACCCGCCGGCCTGGATGCACGGCGGCGCCATGCGCAGCGAGCCCACCCTCTTCGCCGGCAAGGACTTCGTCTCCCCGCAGGCCGGCAAGGACTGCGCCGCGGACGTCTACCGGCAGGCCGGCATCACCGACCCGCGCCGCCAGATCGACGCGGTCGAGATGTACGTGCCGTTCTCCTGGTACGAGCCGATGTGGCTGGAGAACCTCGGCTTCGCCGAGGAGGGCGAGGGCTGGAAGCTCACCGAGTCCGGGGTCACGGAACTCGACGGCGACCTGCCGGTCAACCCGTCCGGCGGCGTGCTCTCCACCAACCCGATCGGCGCCTCCGGCATGATCCGCTTCGCCGAGGCCGCCCTCCAGGTCCGCGGCCGGGCCGGCGAACACCAGGTGGACGGGGCGCGGCGGGCGATGGGCCACGCGTACGGCGGCGGCGCGCAGTTCTTCTCGATGTGGCTGGTGGGCTCGGAGCAGCCCACGAGCTGAGACCGGCCGGGGCGCGTGCGGTGTCCGGCGGCGGCCTGTCCGCCGCCGGACCCGCTCGCTACCCTGACCCCCGGGACGACGCGACCGGAGGGAGCCAGCATGACCACGCAGCCGCTGACCGGGTGGGACAAGCCGGAGCTGGACCTGAGCAACGCGCGCTGGCAATCGGGCAGTCAGGGCGCCGGCGACGTCCAGATCGCGTTCGTCGAGGGCTTCATCGCCCTCCGCAACAGCGAGCGGCCCGAGAGCCCGTCGCTGATCTTCGCCCCGGACGAATGGCGTGCCTTCGTCCGGGGCGCCCAGGAGGGCGAGTTCGACCTGACGTGATCCGATGGATCCGATGGATCCGACGTGATCCACGCGGTCCGATGCGATCCGACGTGATCCACGCGGTCCGACGTGATCCGACGTGATCCACGCGATCCGATGTGATCCGACGTGATTCACGCGATCCGATGTGATCCGACGTGATTCGACTGTTGTGACGGGGCCTGGCCTGGCCTGACGCGAGGCGCCCGGCAGCCCTCAGGTCGCGCGGCGTGCGGCCTCCGCCTGGGCGATGGCCTCGGCGTCGCTCTCGGCGAGTGCGAGGGCGACGCCGAAGGCCTGGGCGATGTGGCCGGCCGCGGACATCACGCGTGCGGTGCCCACGACGGGCGCGATCGCGACCAGCAGGTCCTGGAGCTGCTCGACGGTGAAGCCCGCCTTCGCCGCGGGGTCGATGTGCGCCAGGTAGGAGATCGCGGGTGCGTCCATGGCCACGAGCGCCGCGATGCGGCTGAGGATCAGCGTGTGCTGGTCCATGCGGCAGTGCTCGATCGAGTCGATCGTCATCGCGGCGATCGTGTCGAGGACGGGTGTGTCGAACTCAGGTGCAGTGGCCATGACGGGGCTGCCTTCCGGATCCGTTGCCGTGGGAAGTCGGACCGCCACCCGCTTCGCGGGGTCCCCCCCTCTTGTGCCCGGCGGTGACCCGACAAGCGTAGGCACCGTCACGCGGTCACGCGCGGCGAGGCGGCGGGCCGCCCGTGGAGCACGCCACGGTGCACCGCCCGGTGGGCTGGCCTCGGCGGGCCCCGGCGGGCCCCGGCGGGCCTCGGCGTGCCCCGGCGTGCCCCGGGGCATCCGGTGCCGGGCCTTCGTATCCGTCGTGTATCAGTGGGCGCTCGGTCGCCCATCAGCCCGTACCGCCCCGCCCCATGACGGGCGGAGCACGCCCGGGACCTGCCCTATCGTTCCTTCCATGTCCTCACCCACCCCGGCCCCGGCCCCTCCCGTACGCGTACTGCTGGTCGAGGACGACGACCTGATGCGCCGGTCCTTCGGCGTCGCGCTGGAGCGCTACGGGTACGAGGTGCAGGCCGCGGCCGACGGGCTCACCGGGCTGGAACTCTTCCGCGAGCACCCCTTCGACCTGCTGGTCCTGGACGTGATGCTGCCCGGCCTGGACGGCATCGGCCTGTGCCGCCGGGTCCGCGAGACCAGCCTGGTGCCGGTGCTGATGATGTCCGCCCGCGGCGACGGCCTCGACGTCGTCGCCGGCCTGGAGTCCGGCGCCGACGACTACGTGGTCAAACCCGTGGACACGTACGTCCTCGTGGCCCGCATCCGCTCGCTCCTCAGGCGTGCCACCTACGCCCCCGCCCCCGCACCCGGACGGCCCCCGGGCGACGCGGCCCCGCCCGAGGGCGACCTGCTGGAGTTCGGGGACCTCACCGTCGACACCGCGGGCATGGAGGTGTCCGTCGCCGGGCAGCCCGTGGCGCTGACCCCGACCGAACTGAAGCTGCTGCTGGAGTTCGCAGCCCACCCCGGCGTCGTCTTGGAGCGCCACACCCTGCTGCGCAACGTGTGGGAGTACGGCTGGGACGGCGACAGCCGGGTGGTGGACCTGTGCGTACAGCGGCTGCGCAGGAAACTCGGCCGGGACCGCATCGAGACGGTCCGCGGCTTCGGCTACAAGCTCAGGCGCTGACCGCCGTGCGCGCGTACGGACCGCGGCGGCGCCGCGCCTCCCTCCGCTGGAAGATCGCCGCACTCGCCACGGCCACGGCCTGCCTGGTCGCGGCCGCCGTCGGCGTCCTGGTGCACCTGTGGACCGCGCAGGACGTCCGGCAGCGTGCGGAGCGGGAGGCCTTCAACACCGTCTACTCGGCCATGGACGTCTACCGGCGCACCGGGACCCTCCCCGACGGCGCCGGACTCGACCCGGACGACCTCCCCGCCGCCCTGCGCCGGCCCGCCGACGCGGAGCGGCACACCGCCGTCGACGAGACCGTCGACGGGAACAGCGGGCCGACCGTCTGGGCCGCGCAGCGGACCGGCGGCCCGGGCAGCCCGGTGCTCGCCGTCCAGGTCAACATGAACCCGGACCTCCACACCTTGCGCCGCCTCGACCTCACCATGACGGTGGCCTCCCTCGTCGCGCTCGCCGCCGCCGTCCCCCTCTCGGCGTACGGGGCCGGCCTGCTCGCCCGCCGGCTGCGGGCGGTCTCCGAGACGGCGGGCCGGATCTCCGCCGGCGACCTCGACGCCAGGACCGGACCCGTCAAGGGCGGCGACGAGGTGGCCGAGATCGCCGCAACCGTCGACCTCATGGCCGACAGCCTCAGCCGGCGGCTGCGCACCGAGCGCCGCTTCACCGCCGACGTCGCCCACGAACTGCGCACCCCCGTCGGCGGCCTGCTCGCCGCCGCCGACCTGCTGCCGCCCGGCGAGACCGAGGACCTCCTGCGGGCCCGGGTACGGGACCTGCGCGGCCTGGTCGAGGACCTGCTGGAGATCTCCCGCCTGGACGCCGGCGCCGAGCGGCCCGTCCGCGCCCGGGTGCCGCTCGGCGCCGTGGTCGCCGAAACCGTGGCCCGTACCGGACTTCCCACCGAGGTCACCGTGACGGGACCGGGCGGGGCCGGGGGTGTGCGGGAGATGGGGGAGATGGGGGAGGGGTGGTCCGGCGGCGTGGACGGCGAGACCGTCGAGACCGACCCGCGCCGCCTGGAGCGGATCGTCGGCAACCTCGTCGTCAACGCCCACCGGCACGGCGGCACCCCGGTGCGGGTCACCGTCGAGGGCCGCACCGTCGTCGTGCGCGACCACGGCCCCGGCTACCCGGAGCAGCTGCTGCGCGACGGCCCGCGCCGCTTCCACACCGGCGCCGAGGAGCGGGGCACCGGTCACGGCCTGGGTCTCACCATCGCCCTTGGCCAGGCCGCGGTGCTCGGTGCCGAACTGCGCCTGGAAAACGCCGGGGACGGTGGCGCCGTGGCCTGCCTGACGCTGCCGGTCTGATGCCCTGTGGGGCCGCCTCGTGGTGCATGGGTCCCCTCGGTGCTTGACGGGGCATGGCCTGCAGGCCCTGCGGCAGGCCCACCCCTGGGGCAAGGGGCTTCGCCCTGGCCTTCGGCCACCCCAGGCCCGGGCCTGCCTCCGGACCAGCCTGCCATGCCCCGTCAAGCACCTCCCCCACGCACCACGAGGCGGCGGCGGTGGCGAGGTTCGTAGCCCGTATGACTTCACCGCCGGGCGCCTTCACCCCCGGCCGCCTTCAGCGCTGGCCGCCTTCGCCGCCGGGCGCCTTCGCCGCCAGGCGCGTCTCCGCGGAGGCGATACGCGGCCGGGCGCCGCCCGATACGCGGCTGAGCGCCCGTCGATACGCGGCTGACCAGGGCCGGATACGTACCCCCGACACCCTTCGACGTGCACCCACCGCACATCCGAAGAGGAGTCCCCGTGACCGCTGGCGCCTTCGCCCCGCACCCGACACCCGGGATCGCCGCCGCCACCACCGACCTGTCGAAGGTCTACGGCACCGGGGACACCCGTGTCGTCGCCCTGGACCGCGTCAGCATCTCCTTCAGGGAGGGCGAGTTCACCGCGATCATGGGGCCCTCCGGCTGCGGCAAGTCCACCCTGCTGCACTGCGCCGCCGGCCTCGACCAGGCGACTTCCGGCTCCGTCCGCATCGGCACCACCGAACTCGCCACCCTCGACGACCGCAGGCTCACCCGGCTGCGCCGCGACCGGATCGGCTTCGTCTTCCAGGCGTTCAACCTGATGCCCACCCTGACCGCCCTGGAGAACATCACGCTCCCCCTGGACCTCGCCGGCCGCACGCCCGACCGGCGGTGGCTGGACCGGGTCGTCGCCATGGTCGGCCTGTCCCAGCGCCTGGACCACCGCCCCGCCCAGCTGTCCGGCGGCCAGCAGCAGCGCGTCGCCGTGGCCCGCGCCCTGGTTTCCCGGCCCGCGATCGTCTTCGGCGACGAGCCCACCGGCAACCTCGACTCCCGCTCCGGCGCCGAGGTGCTGGGCTTCCTCCGCGACTCCGTGCGCGAACTCGGCCAGACCGTCGTCATGGTCACCCACGACCCCGTCTCCGCCGGGTACGCCGACCGCGTCGTGTTCCTCTCCGACGGCCGCCTCGTCGACGAGATGTCCCACCCCACCCCCGACCGGGTGCTGGACCTGATGAAGAACATCGACCCCCGCACGGCCGAACGCGGCTGAATCCCAGGAAAGCTCCCCATGCTGAAAACAGCCCTGCGCAACCTGCTCGCGCACAAGGCGCGCCAGTTCATGACCGTCCTCGCGGTGTGCCTCGGCGTCGCGCTGGTCAGCGGCACCCTCGTGTTCGCCGACACCACGGCCCAGGCCCACCGCGCCGCGGAGTCCCGGAATTTCGCCGGCATCGACGTGACCGTCACCGCGAAGGACCCCGAGCCCGGCGCCCCCGCGGACCCGAGGGGCAGCGCCCTGGACGACGCGCTCGTCCGGAAGCTCGCCGCCGTACCCGGAGTCGCCGCGGTACGCCCCTCCGCCGACGGCACCGCCGTCCTGAACGGCGCCGACCGCGCCCCGCTGCGGGTCCGCACCGGAGCCAACCTGGCCGCCGGCCACGTACCCGGCCAGGACGGCACCGACGACCGCTACCCCCTCGTCGAGGGCCGCGCCCCGCGGAACTCCGGCGAAGTGGCCCTGGACCGCGCCACCGCGGCCGCCGGCGGGCTCAGGACCGGCGACACCGTCACGCTCGCCGTCGACGGCCCGGTCCTGCACAAACGGCTCGTCGGCATCGTCACCACCACCGAACCCCGGGTCACGGCCGGCGGCACCCTGGCCCTGTTCGACAAGGCCACCGCCCAGGCGCTGTTCGCCGCCCCGGGCCGCTACACCGCCGTCGACCTGACCGCCGCGCCCGGCACCGACCAGTACGAACTCGCCCGCCGGGTCGCCGAAGTGCTTCCGGCCGGCCGGGCCGAGGCCACCACCGGCACCGCGCAGGCCCGGCAGCAGGCCGTCCTCGTCGACACCCTCACCCGCGGCTACGAGAAGGTGCCGCTGCTCTTCGCCGGCGTCTCGCTCTTCATCGCCTCGTTCCTGATCGTCAACACCTTCACCATGGTCGTGGCCCGGCGCACCCGCGAGATCGCGCTGCTGCGGGCCGTCGGAGCGTCCCGCCGCCAGGTCGCCCGCACCGTCCTCCTCGAAGCACTCCTCGTCGGACTCGTCGCCTCGGCCGCCGGATTCGTGCTCGGCCTCGGCATCGCCGCCGCCCTGCCCACCGTCCTGAGCACGGCCGGCAACACCCTGCCCGACGGCCCGCTGGTGATCGGCCCCGCCCCCGTCGCCGGCGCCCTCGGGGTGGGGGTCGGCGTCACGCTCCTCGCCGCGTGGCTGCCGTCCCGCCGCGCGGCACGGATCGCGCCCGTCGAGGCGCTGCGCACCGCCGGACAGCCGCCCTCCGCCGCCCGCTCCCGGGTCCGGGCCGCGACCGGCCTCGCGCTCCTCGTGCTCGGCGGCGCCCGGCTGGTCTCCCTCTCCGGAGCCGAGGACGCCTCCGCCGGCAACCTGGACGCCGCGATGCTCGGCTGCGGCCTCTTCACGGCCGGCCTGATCGTCCTCGCGCCGACGCTCGCGACCCCCGTGATCCGCCTCGCCGGTCGCCTGACCGGCCGCTTCGGGATCACCGGCCGGCTCGCCCGGGAGAACGCGCTGCGCGACCCGCGCCGTACGGCGGCCACCGCCGCCACCCTCCTGACCAGCACCGCCCTCGTCGCCGGGCTCGCGGTCATCGGCCACTCGGCCGGCCAGGCCCTCGACCGCCAGGCCGCGGCAGGTCTGGCCGCCGACTACGTGATCGGCTCCCGCACCCCCACCACCGGCGTGGACCCGGCAGCCGTCGGGCGGGTGGCCGGCGTACCCGGCGTACGCACCGCGAGCCCCGTCAGCGACTCGAACCTGGTCGTCGGCGGCCTCGTCCGGCAGATCTCCGGCGTCGACCCCGGCACCGTCGGGCAGGTCATGGAGCTCCGCTTCCGCAGCGGCTCGGCCGACGGCCTCGGACCCGGCCGCATCGCGGTCTCCGAGAGCCTCGCCCGCGCCAACGGCCTGACCACCGGCGGCACCCTCCGCGCGAGCATCGGCTTCCGCCAGGAGGCCAGGACGTACACGGTCGTCGGCGTCTACCAGGACAACCCGGTCGCCCAGGACGCGCTCGGAGCCCGCTCCGAGGTCGCGCGCCAGGCCTTCATGCCCGGCTCCGTCCAACGGCTCCTCGTACGCACCGACGCCGGCGCCGTCCCGGCCGCCACCGAGGACCGGCTGCGCGCCGCGGTGGGCGACAGCCCGCTCCTGAAGGTGCAGGACCGCCAGGCCCTCGTCGACGAGGCCGCCGGCAGCATGGGCGACCTCCTGGACGTCATGTACGGGATGCTCGGCATCGGCCTCGTGATCTCCGCCCTCGGCATCGTCAACACCCTGGCCGTCTCGGTCGCGGAACGCACCCGCGAGATCGGCGCCCTGCGCGCCCTCGGCATGGACCGGGCCGGCGTCCGCCGCATGATCAGGCTGGAGGCGGTCACCGTCGCCGCGTACGGCACCCTCCTCGGACTGGCGGGCGGCCTGGTGTGCGCCTGGGCGGTCGCGCCCCTGGCGAGCGGCGCGCTGGAGCACTACACGCCGTCCCTGCCCTGGGGGACCCTGCTCCTGGTGTGTCTGGCCTCCCTGGTGATCGGCGCGCTCGCCGCAGCCGTCCCGGCCCGCCGCGCCGCGCGCCTGCGGCCCCTGGAGGCCGTGGCGGGGGCCTGACCGGCCGGTTCCGCCCTCGGCCGGTTCCGTCCGGCTCCGTCTCCGAGGGCCGGCCCCCATCGGGCCGGCCCCGGAGGGCCCGGCCGCAGATGTCCAAGCCCCGGCCCGCGGGCCCGGGCGCGCCACCGGCGGCTCCCCGCCGAGGGGAGCCGCCGCGCCGCGCCCGCCGTCCGCGCCACCGGCGCGGCGTCCGTCACCTCAGCAGCCCGGCCAGGTCTGCCACCCCGCGGTAGTGCAGCCCGGTCATCCCCGTCCGCACGGCCGCCTCGACGTTCTCCTCGCGGTCGTCCACGAACAGGCACCGCCCGGCCGGTACGCCGGCCCGCTCCAGGGCGATGGCGTAGATCTCCGGATCCGGCTTGGCCACGCCCACCTCCGCGCTGCTGACCACCGCGTGCGCCAGGTCGTCGATGCCCAGTGCGGCCAGGTCCTCGCGCAGCCAGGGCGTGGCGTTCGTGACCAGCACCAGCGGGCGCACCGCACGCGAGGCCCGCAGCAGCGCCACGACCTCGGGGTCGACCCGGGAGGGCGCGTACGCGAAGGCCCGCGCCAGTTCCCCCGGCACCTGCCGCGCGATGGCGTCGGCCCATTCCTCCCGCGTGATCCTGCCCAGCAGCAGTGGCAGGTCGACCTCGGGCGAGAACGCCACGGAGGCGGTGGTGCCCTCGGGGAGCCCGGCGGCCCGCTCCAGCGCGCCGATGCCGTCCTCCTCGTAGAAGCGGATCACGCCGTCGAGGTCGCACAGCACCGCGTCGAACGGCCCGGCGGGCGCCCCGGCGGTCACCGGGGCCCCGCGGGGCCGGCGTCCAGGCCGGCGAAGAACGCCCGGACGTCCGCGACCAGCAGGTCCGGGACCTCCAGCGCGGCGAAGTGGCCGCCCCGGTCGTACTCCGTCCACCGGACGATGCGGTTGGTCCGCTCCGCGATGTGACGCAGCGGGATGAAGTTGTCGTACGGGAAGACCGCGAGCCCCGTCGGCGCCGCGGACGGCTCCGGCGGCTCGCCCCAGTACGCGGCGTGCGCCCGTTCGTAGTACAGGCGGGCGGAGGAGCCCGCGGTGCCGGTCAGCCAGTACAGCATCACGTTCGTCAGCAGCAGGTCCCGGCCGACCGGCGTGCGCGGATCCGTCCATTCCGCGAACTTCTCAGCGATCCAGCCGAGTTGGCCGACCGGCGAGTCGGTCAGCGCGTACGCCAGCGTCTGCGGCCGGGTCGACTGGAGGTCGGCGTAGCCCTGGCGGTCGCGCAGCCAGCCCCGGGTGCGCTCCCAGGAGGCCAGGGTGCGGGCCCGTTCGCCGGGCACCAGGGCGGCCAGCTCCGTCAGGGTGGGCTCGGCGGTCGCCGCCCCGCCCGGCAGCAGGTTGAGGTGGACGCCCACCACCTCGTCCGGCCGGATCCGGCCCAGCTCGCGGGAGATCGCGGCCCCCCAGTCCCCGCCCTGGACGCCGTACCGGCCGTACCCCAGCCGCCGCATCAGCTCGCCGAACGCGGCCGCCACCCGCTTGAACTCCCAGCCGGGCTCGGTGGTCGGGCCGGAGAACCCGAAGCCGGGGATGCTCGGCAGCACCAGGTGGAACGCCTGCGCCGGATCGCCCCCGTGCGCCCGGGGATCCGTCAACGGCCCGGCCACCTCGAGGAACTCGACGACCGAGCCCGGCCAGCCGTGCGTCATCAGCAGCGGCAGCGCGTCCGGCTCGGGGGAGCGTATGTGCGCGAAGTGCACACGGGTCCCGTCGACGACCGTGGTGTACTGCGGCCAGGAGTTGAGCAGCGTCTCCGCCGCCCGCCAGTCGTACTCGTGCCGCCAGTACGAGACGAGCGACCGCAGGTGCTCCCGCGGCACCCCGTACTCCCAGCCCACATCGGGGAGTTCGTCCGGCCACCGGGTCAGGTCGAGGCGCTTGTGGAGGTCGTCCAGATCGGCCTGTGGGACGTCGACCCGAAACGGCAGGACGCTGTCGTTGATCATGATCGGATGCTAGGTCCGGCCGCCGTCCAAAAGCGAGCCCCGGTGCGGCAGGGCCCGGCCGGACCCGGGCCTTCATCCCATGGCGGCCGCCCCAGACGCTACGTGATCATGGCTCCATGGACCTCACCGATCGGCACGAGCCCGACGAGACCGCGGCGGTCACCCGCTGGACCACCTCCACCGTCCACACCGACATGTGGACCGACGCGGCCGACGACCCGCGCGAGCACGGCACCCGCACCTTCGACGAACGCAGCACGCTGCTCGACAGCCTGCGTCACTTCCGCCTCACCCTGGAGATGAAGTGCGCCGGCCTGGACGCCGAGCAGATGGCCCGGCGCTCGGCCCCGCCCTCCACGATGTCGCTGCTCGGGCTGGTGCGCCACATGGCCGAGGACGAACGCCACTTCCGCCGCATGGCCGGCCAGGACCTGCCGCGCATCTACCGCACGGCCGACGACCGCGACGCCGACTGGAACGGCGCGACCGCCGACCCCGCCGTGGTGGACGACGCCTGGCGGCAGTGGCGCGCCGAGGCCGAGCTGACCGACGCGTTCATCGCCGGTTTCGCCGACCTCGGCACCCGCAGCGGCGCCGACGACGCACAGTTGCGCGACATCCTCGTCGCGCAGATCGGGGAGTACGCGCGCCACTGCGGCCACGCCGACCTGCTGCGCGAACGCGTCGACGGCCGGGTGGGCCAGTGACCGGCCCGCCCGGCACGCCGGCGGCTGCGGCCCCGGACGGTCAGAGGTCCGAGAACAGCCGGTAGGAGGTGGGGTCGCCGGGCATCTGCCAGTGGAACCCCTGGAGCAGGAAGCAGGCGACGAGGTTGCTGGCGGCGAAGGCGGCCAGCACCCAGGGGGTCAGCGCGGCGGCCCGGTGCAGGGCGGGGGAGGCGGTCCCGGCGTCCAGGGGCTCCGACCAGGGGGTCAGGAACAGGGCGGCACCGGCGGCCAGCGCGGCGGCGACGAAGGCGATCAGCGCCCAGGTGTAGAGGTGCAGGCCGAACAGGGCACCCGCGTAGCCGGGGTCCGGGGGCACGATGTGCATCAGCGTCTGCGAGGCCGAGACTGCTGCGCCGCTCAGCGCGGCCACGACGGCCCAGCCCCAGCCGCCGGCCCACTCCCGCGCGGTCACGGCGCCGTACCGCGAGCGGACCGCGATCCAGGCCGGGCCGAGGGCGCTCAGCAGGAAGAACATCCGCTGGAGCAGGCACATGGGGCAGGGGTACTCGCCGAGCCCGAACTGGAAGAAGTAGGCACCGGCGAGGGTGCCGCACATCCCGATCACGTAGGCGTGGGCGAACCAGAGACCCAGCCGGTGGGTCAGCCCGGCCCGGCCGGGCCCGGCGCCCTCGGGGGCGGTGGCGGCGGTGGTGGTGGTGTGGATGGTGGTGTTCATGAGAGGTCTCCTCCTCCGGCGACCGGACGGCTCAGAGGGCGATGTGGAAGGCACGGCCCACGACGTGGGGCAGGAAGGCCAGCACGGCGCAGGCCAGGGTCCCCGCCCACAGCGGCATCCGCACCCGGTCGGGCCAGTGCCGCAGCAACGCCAGCACGCACAAGAGGATGAGGAGGAAGAGGAGGGTGTACATGAGTCCCTGCTTCATCGGAAGGATCTGTTGACACCCCCACCCTCCGCCCGGGAGTTCCGCCCCGGTAGCGGCAATGCGTCGATGGATCCATAGAACCGTTCTATGACCCGGCGCCCCCGCCCCGCCCGGCCGCCCCACCTCCCGCACCGCCCCGCCGGGCGATCCCGTACAGGTCCCGGGCGGCCCCCACGGGCCGTCGGCCCGCGGGCCACACCGCCCGCAGCGACCGCGTCAGGTCCAGCTCCGCGACCTCGGGGGACTTCAGCGCTCCGGCCGCCAGCTCCGCGGAGACCGCCAGGGAACTCAGCACCGCCGGCCCCACCCCCGCCGCCGCGGCGGTCTTGATGGCCGTCGTCGAGGACAGCTCCAGCAGGGGCTCCGGCCGCCAGTCCGGCAGCACCGCGCGCACCGCCCGCTCGAAGGACGTACGGGTGCCCGACCCCGGCTCGCGCTGGACCAGCGGGGTCTCCGCCAGCTCGGCCGGCGAGATCACGGTCCGCCGCGCCCAGGGGTGTCCCGGTGCCACCACCACGACCAGCCGGTCCGCCGCGACCGCCCGGCTCTCCAGGCCCCGCGGCGCCCGCGGGCTCTCGACGAACCCGATCGCCGCCCGCCCCTCCAGCACCGCCCCGGCCACCGCGGCCGAGTTGCCCGACTCCAGCGTCACCGACGTTCCGGGCGCGGCGGCCCGCAGCGCCACCAGCCACTTGGGGAACAGGTACTCGGCCACCGTCTGACTGGCCGCCACGTGCAGCCGCGCGTCCCGCTGCTCCCGCAGCGACTCGATCCCCGCGCCCAGCCGCCGCGCCGACTCCACCACCGGCCCGGCCCACTCGGCGACCAGCGCCCCGGCCGCAGTCGGCCGGGACCCCAGCGTGCTGCGCTCCAGCACCGGCACCCCGACCAGCCGTTCCAGGTAGCGGATCCGGGAACTGGCCGACGGCTGGCTGATGCCGTGGGCCTCGGCGGCCCGCCCCAGACTCCCCAGCTCGATGACGGAGAGCAGCAGATCGAGGGCGGCCAGATCGGGCACACGCGGAGGAAGGGGCACACACGGATCCTAAGCACCCCGCCACCCGCCGGGCGCAGCCTAGACTCGCCCACGAGGACCGGTGAACACCACGCAGAACCGGTGCGAGCACCGACCACAGGACCAGGACGAGGACGAGGCACCGCCGGACAGGCCCCGGCGGGCCGGTGACGGAAGGGGCTCCCCATGGCCGCGGTTCCCACCTACGACGACGTGGCGGCCGCCGCCGACCGCATCGCGGGACACGCCCACCGCACCCCCGTGCTCCGCTCCCGGCTCATCGACGAACAGCTGGGCCTCGACGTCGTGTTCAAGTGCGAGAACCTCCAGCGCATGGGCGCCTTCAAGTTCCGCGGCGCCTTCAACGCCCTCTCCCGCCTCACCCCCGACCGGCGCGCAGCCGGCGTCGTCGCCTACTCCTCCGGCAACCACGCCCAGGCCATCGCCCTCGCCGCCCGCCTGCTGTCCGTACCGGCCACCATCGTGATGCCCCACGACGCCCCGGCCGCCAAGGTGGCCGCCACCCGCGGCTACGGCGGACGGATCGTCACGTACGACCGCTACACCGAGGACCGCGAGGAGATCGGCCGTGCCCTCGCCGAGGAGCAGGGACTCACCCTCATCCCCCCGTACGACCACCCCGACATCATCGCCGGCCAGGGCACCGCCGCGAAGGAACTCCTGGAAGAGACCGGCCCCCTGGACGCCCTCTTCGTGCCCCTCGGCGGCGGCGGCCTGTTCTCCGGCACCACCCTCGCCGCCCGCGCCCTGGCCCCCGCCTGCCGGCTCGTCGGCGTCGAACCCGAAGCCGGCAACGACGCGCAGCGCTCCCTCGCCGAGGGCCGCATCGTCCACATCGACACCCCGAAGACCATCGCCGACGGCGCCCAGACCCAGCACCTCGGCGAACTCCCCTTCGCGATCCTGTCCCGCGAGCGGCCCGAGGTCGTCACCGCCACCGACGACCAACTCGTCGAGTGCATGCGGCTGTTCGCCACCTACCTCAAGCTGGTCGTCGAGCCCACCGGCTGCCTCGGCCTCGCCGCCCTGCGCACCATGGCCGACGGACTCCGCGGCGCCCGCGTCGGCGTCATCGTCTCCGGCGGCAACGTCGACCTCGACCGCTACGCCCGCCTCCTCACCGAACACCCCGCCCGCACGTAAGCTGCCCGCCATGAGCGGCGAACGCGACCTGACCACCCTCCTCGGCGGCATGCGCCCCGAACTCAACCCCGGCCAGTACGTCTTCTGCACCATCCCCGGCAGGGCCGTACCCCCCGGCACGCACCCCGTGGCCACCGTCCGCGAGGCCGAGGGCCTCACCCTCGTCCTGCCCCGGGCCGAGGCCGACGAGGAGAACCTCCCCTACGACTACGTGGCCGGCTGGATCACCCTGCGCGTCCACTCCGCCCTCGACGCCGTCGGCCTCACCGGCGCCTTCGCCCGCGAACTCGCCACCGCCGGAATCAGCTGCAACGTCATCGCCGGTTACCACCACGACCACCTGTTCGTACCCGACGACCGCGCCCCCGAGGCCGTCCGCGTCCTCGAAGCCCTCGCGGCACGCTCCACCCCGTAGCCCCCCGGCTCCCGCCGGCCGACGGACTGCGCACACCGCGGCGGACAGCCCGGCGAACACCCCGGCGGACGCCCGCGAACGCTCCACGAACGACCCGCGGACGACCCGCCCGGAAGAAGATCAGATCATTCCGCGACAGTGGGCTCCCCCCGAGCCCCCACGCGCGTACGCTGAACCACCTGAACAGCCCGCGTGTCGGGCGCACCGGCGCACGACCCGGCGTGGGGGGTACCACGATGACGCAGCACACGAGCCGCTTCCGACGGGCACTCTTCGAACGCGAGGCCGAACTGGCCACCGTGGACGAGGCGCTGGACCAGCTCCTCGGCACCGACGGCGCACCCACCGGCGCCCTCCTCGCCTTCGCCGCGCCCGCCGGACTCGGCAAGACCACCCTCCTCGCGGAAGTGCGCCGCCGCGCCCACGCCCACGGCTGCACCGTCCTCTCCGCCCGCGGCGGCGAACAGGAACAGGGCAGCGCCTTCCACGTCGCCCGCCAGCTCATCCAGCCCCAGCTCGCCGGCCGGACCGAAGCCGAACTCCGCGCCACCCTCGGCAGCTGGTACACCATCGTCGGCCCCGCCCTCGGCCTCTGCGCCCCCGAACACGGCGCACCCCCCGACCCCCAGGGCCTCCGCGACGGCCTGGACTGGGTCCTCACCCACCTCGCCGTCCAGCGCGCCCCCATGGTCCTCGTCTTCGACGACGCCCACTGGGCCGACCCCGAATCCCTCGGCTGGCTCGCCGCGTTCGCCCCCCGCACCGAACACCTCCCGCTCCTCCTCGTCGTCGCCTACCGGCCCGACGAACTCCCCCCGGACGCCGACACTTTCCGCACCCTGCCCGGCCGCTCCGGACAGCGCGCCCTCGGCCTCGAACCCCTCAGCCCCGAAGCCGTCGGCGCCCTCGTCCGCCAGACCGTCGGCCCCGACGCCGACGACGCCTTCTGCCAGGAGGCCTGGGCCGTCACCGAGGGCAACCCCTTCGAGGCCGTCGAACTCGTCGCCAAGGTCCACGACCGCAAACTCGCCCCCACCGGCTCCAGCGCCCCCCTCCTGCGCGACCTCGCCGCCGCCCAGCGCGGCAGCGGCCTCGTCGCCCGCCTCGAACGCCTCGGCCCCTCCACCGTCCGCTTCGCCTGGGCCTGCGCCGTCCTCGGCATCGCCATCCCCCAGGACCTCGCCGCCCGCGTCGCCGGGCTCGGCACCGAGGAGGCCGCCGACGCCACCGACCGGCTCCGGGACGCCCGTATCCTCTCCGGCGCCACCACCGGCGACGACCGCCTCGAATTCGTCCACCCCCTCATCGCCACCGCCCTCTACCGCGCCATCCCCGACGCCGTCCGCGTCGCCCTCCACGGCCAGGCCGCCACCGCCGTCGCCGACGGCGGCCTCGGCGCCACCGCCGCCGCCCGCCACCTCCTGGAGACCCACCCCGAAGGCGACGACCGCGTCGTCGCCCTGCTCCGCGAGGCCGCCCGGGAGAACCTCCGCGCCGGAGCCCCCGACGCCGCCCGCCGCCAGCTCGCCCGCGCCCTGCGCGAACCCCCCTCCTTCGACGACCGCGCCGCCGTCCTCTTCGAACTCGGCTGCGCCTCCCTCCTCACCGAACCCGCCACCACCGTCAACCACCTGCGCGCCGCCCTCGCCGAACCCGTCGAGAACCCCGCGCTCCGCCAGGGCATCGTCATCCGCCTCGCCCAGGTCCTCGCCCACAGCGACCGCCTCGCCGAGGCCTCCGAGACCCTCGGCCACGAGATCCGGCACACCACCGACCCCCGCACCCGGCTGCGCCTCCAGTCCGAGCAGTTCATGTGGGACGCCTTCCGCGCCGACGAACCCGACTCGCCCGCCCGCTCCCGCCGACTCGCCCGGCTCGCCGACCGCCTCACCGGCCGCGACCTCACCGAGCGCTACGTCATCGGACTCCGCGCCTGGGACGCCACCCTCCGCGGCGAACCCGCCGAGACCGTCCTGCACCACGCCCAGCGGGCGCTGGGCACCGAGTTCAGCTGGGCCTACGCGGACCGCGGCTTCGAAGTGCCCGTCCTCACCGCCCTCACCCACATGTACGCCGACCGGCCCGGCCGCGCCGAGGAACTGTTCGCCGCCGGCACCGCCGAGTTCGAGCGCCAGGGCTGGCGCGGCGCCCACCTCTCCTTCGCGTACAGCCTCCTCGCCTACATCCGCTACCGCCGCGGCCGCCTCGTCGACGCCGAGGAGTACGGCCGCGCCGGCCTCCGCCTCGCCGAACGCGTCGGCCCCGGCACCCCCGTCATGTGGTACGGCGTGACCATCCTCATCGAGGTCCTGCTCGCCCGCGGCCGCCTCGACGAGGCCCGCGACCTCGCCGCCCGCCACTCCTTCGGGGCACCCTTCCCCGCCGCCGTGGTCTTCCCCGACACCCAGACGGTCCACGCCGAGCTGCTCCTCGCTGCCGGCGACGGCACCGCCGCGGCCGCCGAGCTGGAGGCCGTCGGCCGCCGCCTCACCCCCCGCGGCATCCAGAACCCCTCCTGGTGCCCCTGGCAGCTGCACCTCGCCCGTGCCCTCGCCGACCGCGAACCCGACCGGGCCGCCGAACTCGCCGCCGAGGCCGTCCGCCGCGCCCGCGGCTTCGGCGCCCCCTCCGCCGTCGGCCAGGCCCTGCGCATGGCCGCCGAGGTCACCACCGGCACCGAGCGGGTGAAGCTCCTGGAAGAGGCCGTCCAGTGGCTGGCCGCCTCACCCGCCGGATACGAGCTCGCCTGCGCCCAGGTGGCCCTCGGCGCCGAGCTCCGCAGCACCGGCCAGGACCCCGGGGCCGTACGCCTCCTGGCCGAAGGACTGGAGACCGCCGTCGAATGCGGTGCCGACGGCCTCGCCGACCGGGCCCGCGCCGCGCTCACCGCCGCCGGACAGAGCCCCCTGCCGGCCGCCCGCGCCGTACCCGAGCTCACCGTCCGCGAGGACCGGGCCGCCCGCCTCGCCGCCCGCGGCGCCACCACGGCCGAGCTGACCGCCGCCCTGGATGCCGACGAGGCCACCGTGGCCCGCCTGCTCTCCGCCGTCTACCGCAAGCTCGGCACCGACCGCGCCGGCCTCGCCGAAGCCCTCCACGACACCCTCTGAGCGGCCCCCCGCGCCACCCCCGCCGCCCGCCCCGGCCCACGGCGGCCCCGGAACCTCACCCGGCACCCGGAAAGCACCTTCCGGCACGTACCATGGCCGCATGTCCTTCCTCCGCCGCCGCAGCGCCGCCACACCCGCGGGCCCGGACTTCGACGTCCTGGCCATGGACCCGGGGGACTGGCCTGGCAACCTCGGAGCCGGCCTGCTGCCGGCGGCCGACGGCAGCTGCCAGGGTGTCTTCCTCCGCTACGACCTCTTCGGCGGCCGCGGCCCCGCGATGATCATCGGCAACCTCCCCGAGGGATCACCCGCCCGCGAGCTCGCCGACCGCCAGGTCCCCTTCGAGGTGACCCAGCTCCTGGCCGCCCTGGAGAACGACGAGGACGTCGAGGTCACCGGCACCGAGGACGTCCCCGTCATGCAGGGCGACAACCTCCTGATCGTCCGCCGCATCAAGCTCTCCGAGAGCCGCATCTCCTGCGTCCAGTTCGACCGCAGCGACAACGTCCTCGTCACCATCGCCAGCTGGGACCGGCCGATCACCGACGACCTGTACGCGCTGCTCAAGCCGCTCCCCGCGGAACTGTTCCAGCAGGGCTGAGCCCGGCCGCACAAGGGTCCGGCGGGGACGCCGCACAGCCCCCGCCGCACCCCGGGCCCCGCCCCGCCGGAACCCGTACCGGCTACGCCCCCGCGAGGTCGTTCGCCGCGATGTAGCCGAAGGTCATCGCGGGACCGATCGTCGAACCCGCCCCCGCGTAGCTGTGCCCCATCACCGCCGCGCTCGCGTTGCCCGCCGCGTACAGCCCCCGGATCACCGAGCCGTCCGCCCGCAGCACCCGCGCCCGCGCGTCCGTCACCATCCCGCCCTTGGTGCCCAGGTCACCCGGCACGATCTTGAACGCGTAGAACGGCGGCGCCCACAGCGGCGCCAGACACGAGTTCGGGTGCACCCCCGGGTCCGTGTAGTAGTGGTCGTACGCCGTGTCGCCCCGGCGGTAGTCCGTGTCCGTACCCGTCCACGCCTGCCCGTTGAACCGGTTGACCGTGGAACGCAGCGCCCCCGCCGGCACCCCGATCCTCTCCGCCAGCGCGTCGAAGGTCCACGCCTTCGCCACCGCCCCCGACTCGTACCACGCGTCGGGGAACACGAACGTCGGCGCCACGTCCTTGAACAGGTACTTGTTCCGGTAGTTCTGATCCACGATCAGCCACGCCGGAATGTGCCGCGACGTGCGGTCCTTCTCGTACATCACGTGCACCACGTCGCTGTACGGCGCCGCCTCGTTCACGAACCGCGCCCCCGCCTGGTTCACGATCAGGCCCCCGGGCAGCGTCCGCTCGGCCAGACAGAAGTACGGCTCGCCCGGCAGCGGGATCGCCGGCCCCCACCAGGCGTCCTCCATCAGACCCAGCGCCGCCCCCGCCCGCTCCCCGGCCCGGATCCCGTCACCGGTGTTCTCCTTCGCGCCCACCGTCCACGCCGTGCCGATCGGCTGCTGCTGGTACTGGGCGCGCATCGCCGCGTTGTGCTCGAAGCCTCCCGAGCCGACCACCACGCCCCGCCGGGCCCGTACGACCCCGCGCGCGCCGTTCCGCTCGACCACCACGCCCGTCACCGTCCCGGAGGCGTCCTTCACCAGGTCGGTCAGCGGGGTCTCCAGCCACACCGGCACCCCCGCCCGCTGGAGCCCGGCCCGCAGCCCCGCGGCCAGCGCCTGCCCCATGGTGAGCGGCTTCTCCCCGCACAGCGCGGCCTTCGTGCCGCGCGCCAGGCACTCCGTGGACACCGCCAGGCCCTTCGCGTTCACCGCGGCCAGCGTCAGCCACTTGTAGTCGGCGCTGAACACCACCATCCCGGCGGGCACCGGCATGTACGCCGGGTTCAGCCGCGCCAGTTCGGCCCCCAGGACGTTCCCGTCGAGCTGGTCCGGCTCGATGGACCGGCCGCCCGGCAGACCGCCCGGCAGGTTCGGGTAGTAGTCGCTGTACCCCTCCATGTACCGGAACTTCAGCGGGCTGTTGGCCATCACGAAGTCCAGCATCCGCGGCCCGTGGTCGAGGAACGCCCGCTGCCGGTCCGCCGGCACGTCGGGACCCACCACGGCCGCCAGGTACGTCGCCGCCTTCGCCGGCGTGTCCGGCACCCCGGCCGCCAGGATCACGCTGTTGTTCGGCAGCCAGATGCCCGCGCCCGACCGGGCCGCGGAACCGCCGAAGGTCGCCGCCTTCTCGACCACCACGCAGCTCAGGCCGCGCTTCGCGGCGGTCAGCGCGGCCGTCATCCCGGCCGCCCCGGAACCGACCACCACCACGTCGTACTCGCCGAGCACCGGAGCGTCGTCCGCATGGGCGGCGGCCGCCGGCAACCCGGCCGCGAGGACCCCGGCACCCGTACCGGCGAGCACGGCACGGCGGGAGGGACGGGAGGCACGTGCAGACATGGGCAGCTCCGAAGACGAGGACGGGCGGGGGGAGTTCGGTGCTGATGCGGCGTCAGAAAGGTGCTCGCGGGGTCATGTGATGTCAAGGCATACGCCGTCACGGCACCCACCCGCACGCCACCCCCGCACCCGCCCCGCCACCCTCCGCACAACGCGAAATCCCGTGGCGCGCCCACTCGGTGGACACACCACGGGATTTCGCTCGTGCAACCGCCCGCGGCCCGTACGGCCCTCCCCGCCGCCCGCGGACGAGCCGGCGTCAGCGCGTGCCGACCGCCGCCCTCACCGCCCTGCGGGCCATCCCGCAGTCGTCGTGCAGCCTGCGCAGCAGCAGCCGCTGCTCCTCACCGGAGGACAGTGCCCCCGTCCCGCCGGGCACCCCCGCCATCGACCGCTGCACCGCCAGCTCGTACGTACGGATCTCCCGGGTCAGCACCAGCATCAGGTTCACCAGGAACGCGTCCCGCGACAGCGGCCCCGCCGACTGCGCCAGCTGGCTGATCTGCCGCCGGGCCGCCGGAGCGTCCCCGAGCACCGTCCACAGCGTCGCCAGGTCGTACCCGGGCAGGTACCAGCCCGCGTGCTCCCAGTCGAGCAGCACCGGCCCCGCGGGCGACAGCAGCAGGTTCGACAGCAGCGCGTCGCCGTGGTTGAACTGGCGCGGCAGCCGCCCGCCCGGCCCGGCCAGCGCCAGCCCGTGCAGCAGCTTCTGCAGATCACCCAGATCGCGGTCGGTCAGCAGCCCCAGCTCGTGGTACCGGGCGATCCGGGAGGCGTAGTCCAGCGGACGCCCGAACAGCTCGGCCGGCGGCCGCCACTGGTTCACCCGGACCACCGCGCCCAGCGCGGCCCGTACGTCGGCCCGCGGCGGGGCCTCCACCGGATGCCGCTGCAGGGCCGCCACGCGCCCGGGCATCCGTTCCACGACCAGGGTGCAGTTCTCCGGGTCGGCGGCGATCAGACGCGGCACCCGTACCGGCGGACGATGCCGGACGAACGCGCGGTACGCAGCTATTTCGTGCCGGTACCGCTCGGTCCACTCCGGCGAGTGGTCCAGTAAAACCTTGGCGACCGCGGTCGTCCGCCCGGTCGTGCCCACCAGCAGGACCGACCGCGCGCTGCGGCGCAGCACCTGGACCGGCGCGAACTCCGGACAGATCCGCTGCACCGAGGCCAGCGCGGCCCGCAGTTGGGCCCCCTGGGGACCGGACAGGTCGATTCTCCCGCTGAGCGGCTGCGTCACGGTCCCCGGCATCCGCCGCAGAGGGGCGGCGCCCTGCGCCGGGGCCGCGGGGCGGCCGGGGGCGAGGTAGGGGCCGCCGCCCGCCTGGAAGGCGCGGTGCGGCCGGGTCGGGGCGGACACGGAGGACGATGCTGCGTACATGACGGATACGTATCCCTTCGTGCGCCGACGAGTTGCGTACGCCTTCCCGCCCCGGTCCTGACGGACCGGCCGGCACCCTGGGGAGTGCCACCCGATCCGTAGCTGCGGGCCGGGTCGGGGAGGCGCCTTCTTACCTGACACCCGCGCGGGTGTTGCGTACCATCTGGCGCACCCTGGCGAACCCTGGCGAATAGTCGCTCGGCACCTGACCGGGGGTTAGTGTCAAGTCAGCCGAGAACCTGGGGGCTTGACGTGAGCAGAGGACCCAACACCCGCCTGAGCGACCTGTTCGGCCTGGCCGGCTGGTCCAAGGGCGAACTCGCGAGGATGGTCAACCGGCAGGCGGCGGCCATGGGCCACCACCAGCTTGCCACCGACACCTCGCGGGTGAGGCGCTGGATCGACATGGGGGAGACCCCGCGAGAACCGGTGCCGACGGTGCTGGCCGCCCTGTTCACCGAGCGACTCGGTCGTGTCGTGACCATCGAGGACCTCGGGTTCGCAAGACCAGGGCGTACGAACAGACGGCAGCCGGGCGGGGCGAAGGACAACCCCGACGGGCTCCCGTGGGCGCCGGAGCGGACAGCGGCGGTCCTCACCGAATTCACGGGAATGGACCTCATGCTCAACCGACGCGGACTGATGGGCGCGGGCGCCGCACTCACCGCCGGCTCCGCCCTCAGCAGCCACATGTACGACTGGCTGCACCGGGACCCGGCCCTGACGGCGGACGCCCCCCGCTTCACCGACCCCCTCCACGCCGAACCCGCCGGATTCGACCGGTACGAGGCCGCCCCCATCGGCTCCCAGGAGATCGAGGCGCTGGAACGCTCCGTGGAGGTGTTCCGCGCCTGGGACGCCTCCCGGGGCGGAGGACTCCAGCGCAAGGCCGTCGTGGGCCAGTTGAACGAGGTGGGCGGCATGCTCGCCTACCGCCACCCCGACCACCTCCAGCGCCGGCTGTGGGGCGTGGCCGCCAACCTGGCGGTGCTCGCCGGCTGGATGTCGCACGACGTGGGCCTGGAACCCACCGCGCAGAAGTACTTCGTCATCGCCGCGCACGCGGCCCGCGAGGGCGGCGACCGGCCCCGCGCCGGGGAGGCGCTGTCCCGGGCCGCCCGCCAGATGGTGCACCTGGGCAAGCCGCACGAGGCCCTCGACCTGATGAAGCTGGCACAGTCCGGCGCGGGCGAGCAGACCCTGCCGCGCACCCGCGCCATGCTCCACACCATCGAGGCCTGGGCACAGGCGGCGATGGGGCGGGGCCAGGCGATGCGACGGACCCTCGGCGAGGCCGAGGAGCTGTTCGTGTCGGACAAGGACGACGTGACGCCGCCGAGCTGGATGCAGCACTTCGACGAGGCCGACATGCACGGCATGCAGGCGCTGGCCTACCGCACGCTGGCCGACCACGACCCGTCGGCGGCGCCGATCGCCCAGCGGCACGCCAAGGAGGCCCTGCGGCTGCGGGGCGCCGGCTACCAGCGGTCGCAGATCTTCGACTACATCTCGATGGCCTCGGCCTGCTTCATCGCCGACGACCCCGAGCAGGCGGACCGGTACGCGCGGCTGGCGCTGGTGTCGATCGGCGAGACCTCCTCGCACCGCACCTGGGACCGGCTGCGGGAGATGTACCGGCTGACGGGCCAGTACGCCGGGTACGCGCGGATCGAGGACCTGCGCGAGGAGATCGAGCTGGCGCTGCCGCGCGGCCCCTCGCGCGCGCCGCGCACGTCGGAGGTCTGACCCGGCCGCACCGCCCGGCAGGACACCACGGGGCCCCGGACACGGCGGACCGGCCCCGGGAACCGCCGGGGAGCGCCGGGGCCTGGTCGGCGTACCCGGACACGGCGGAGGGGCCGCGCCTGTCGGCGCGGCCCCTCCTGGCCGTTCCCTGAGTTCCCTGTCCGGTGGGCCTGGGGCCTGTGGGCCCGTCAGGCGCCGATCCTGGCGACCAGCACGCAGGCGTCGTCCTCGCGTCCGGTCTCGCCGAACTCCTCCAGCACCAGCCGCACGCAGTCCTGCGCGGAGCGGGCGGCGGTGAAGCGCGGCGCCAGCCCGAGGAGGCGCTCGGCGCCGTCGGTGCGGCTGAACTCGATGCTGCGCGGGGAGAGTCCGTCGGTGTGCAGGACCAGGACGTCGCCCACCTCCAGGCGTTCCTCGGCCTGCCCGTACGCCGCTCCGGAGGTGGCGCCCAGCAACACGCCCTCCGGCGGCTGGAGGGCCCGGCCGGAGCCGCCGCGGAACAGCAGGGGGGCGGGGTGGCCGGCCTGTGCCCAGGACAGGGTGCGGGTGGCGGGGTCGAAGCGGCAGCACACGGCGCTGCCGAGGGCGGGCTGCACGGAGGTCTCCAGCAGCTGGTTGAGCCAGCCCATCAGGGGGCCGGGCTCGATGCCGGCCATCGCCATGCCGCGCAGGGCGCCCAGCATCATCGCCATGCCCGAGGTGGCGGTGACGCCGTGGCCGGTGAGGTCGCCGACCGTCAGCATCGAGGTGCCGTCGGGGAGTTCGAGCGCGTCGTACCAGTCGCCGCCGATCAGGGCGCTGGTGGCGGAGGGCAGGTAGTGGGCGGCGAGGTCGAGCGCGCCGGTGCTGCCGTGCGGGAACCGCAGGGAGCCGCGCCACGAGGGCAGCACCGCTTCCTGGAGCTCGACCGCGAGGCGGTGCTCGGTCTGCGCGATCTGGCGCTGGCGCTGGAGGGAGTCGCGGGTCTCGCGGACGGCCCGCTCGCTGCGCCGCAGTTCGCTGACGTCCCGGAGCACGGCCCACATGGAGGCCGTGCAGCCGTCGGGGTCGAGGACGGGTTCGCCGCGCATATGGAGGGTGCGCACGCAGCCGTCGACGCGCACGATGCGGAACTCGCCGTCAATGGCCTTGCCGTCGACGAGGCAGTCGGTGACCATCGAGGTCAGCAGGGGCTGGTCCTCGGCGAAGAGGGTGGAGCCGAACTCGTCGAGGGGGAGCGGGCCGCTCTCGGGCGAGCGCCCGAAGATCTGGAAGAGCTCCTCGGACCAGGTCACCTCGTCGGTGAGCAGGTTCCACTCGGCGCTGCCCACCCGGGTCTGCTGGGCCTCGGGCCCGGCCTCGGGGGCGGGCGCCGGGAGGTCGAGTTCCTCGGGTGCCGGCGGCATCCCTTCCTTGAGCTGGCCCAAGTGCTCGCCGAGGTCGTCGAGCTGGTGGACCGCCAGGTCGCACAGAGCGCGCTGCCAGCGGCCCTGGGCGTCGTCGTCGTCCACGACGGTGTCCCGTCGTACCGCGTCCACGTCTCCTCGGAGGCGCCGGGTCTGTGAGATCAGCGCGTCCACCGACCCTGGCTCGGGTGGCTGTGAGGGACGGTCCGCGTAGGTGTGGGACGGCATGGAGAACTCCGATACAGGCGCGGCACGGCCAAGTCTGATGGAAGGACCGGTTACGACTGTTGCACAGGCCGCGACGGCCCGTAAGGGATTTGGCAACATCCGTTACGGGGTTGCATGGGGCATATGCCAAGGGCCTCGCTTGTCCTGATTCTTGTGCGAATGTTTCCGGTCAGAAGCTACTGCCGCGTACCCCGGAGGGATCCGTTCCGCGCGGGTCAGGAGACGCTCAGCGGCACCGGGTGGATCTCGTCGTACGGGTGCCCGGTCCGGGTGTGGACGCTCTGCACGGCATCCGCCGACGGCGCCTCGGACAGGCAGTACACGACCCCGGACTCCGGGTCCGCCCAGGCGCGCTCGAAGTGCACGCCGGCCTCGGCCTCGACTGCCAGGTCCGCCTGGTGCGCGGCGGAGAGCTGGGCCGCGGTGATCCCCATCATCCCGCGGTGGACATCCATGAACTGCGGCATGTCCGCACACCTCCTCGACAAGGTGGGTTCCCCTCCATCCTGGACCCGACGGGCCGCCGCGTCGACCGGGACGGCGCCCGGCCGGAGCCCGGGGCGAAGGGCGCCGACGGCAGAGCGGGAGTCCCGCGTGGGGGCCGGAACGGGCGGCCGAAACCGGCCCCTGGAAACCCGGTTTTCGATCACGCGCCCGACCCGTGAGGAACCACCCTTTCGCCGTACCCGGAGAGGCGCGGGAACGACACGATCGTGCCCCCGCGCCGCCGGGCGGAGCCGAAGCGCCCTCCACCGGGGCCGCCCTGCCCTTGCGCCGCCGGGGCCCCGGCTTCCAGGTGCCTGAGGGGTCCCGGGCCCGGGGTGACGCGTCCGCGGGAAGACGGAGGCGGCCCTGGCCCCCGGGCCGCCCCGTCACCCCGCGGGGCCGGCCGAGCCGCGAAGCGCCTGGGCGGTCCGGCGCCGCCGAGGGCAGCCCCAGGCGCCGCGGGGCGGGCCCACGACCCGCGCCGTGGCGGGCCGGCGGCCACGACGCGGCCCACCCCGCCGCCCGAGCGGCCCCGCGGTCCGCAGCCCGCAGTCCCCGGCGGGGTTCCCGACCACTCGCCGCGCCGCTACGCCGAGGCCCGCCCGGGCACTTCCGTCGCCGCCCGATGCCGGCCCGGGCGGGAGCGCACCTTCCCGGGCGCCGCCGAGCAGGCTCCGAGGTTCGCAGTCCCGACGAGGTTCCCGCACGCCCCGGGACCAGCCGCCAGGGCCCTGCCCGAGCACTTCCGCGAGCACTCGCCGCGCTGCCGCACGGCCCCGCCCGGACACCACCCCGCCGCCGCGGTGGTCGCCCGGGTGGCTGCGCGCGTTCCGGGGCGTCGCCAGGACCCCCGAGGGACCGCCCGAAACACCAACGCCGGCCCCGCAGCAGCCCCGGCAGGGTTCCCGCACCTCCCGCGCACGTCCCAGGTTCCGCCCGAGCGCCTCCGCCGAGCACGTCCCGCGCGGCTGCCCGGGCCGCCCGCGCGCTTCCGCCGCCCCCGTGCCGCCCGGGCGGCAGCGGCGTCCCGGGCGCCGCTCGCGGGTGCTCCGTGGCAACTGCCCGTGCGTGGGCGCGGGCCGGGCGTACCGATGCTGACGCCCCGCCTCCGGCGCGTACCGGTGTTGATGCCCGCCCCCGGCGCGTACGCGTGCGGCGTACCCGCGGGGCTATGCCGGGGCGATGCCCGGGCGGGGCGCGCGGCCGCCGGTGTCACGGCCCCCCAATCCGCCGCGGCCCTACCGGTGGGGACCGGACCGTCCGGCTCCGGGGGTTCCGCCAGAGCGGAGCGGTGGCTACCCTACGTGCCGGTAACCGTTCGGAGAGAGCCGGCATCGGCGAGGCAGGGGAAACGTGGCGGAACAGGGCAGACGCGCCTTCCTCACCCAGTTGGTCGCCGCACCGACACTGGCCCTCGCCACCCGCGCCGCATCCGACGCCCTGGCGCCCGCCACCGCCCACGCCGCGCCCGCCGTGATCCCGTCCCTGCCCGCGCCGGCCGACCTCGTGGACCTGGGCGAGCTGTTCATCCTGGCCGGCGCGCCCACCGCGCACCTCCTCGTGCTCCGCGTCGACACCGACGGCACCATCGTCTTCCGGCTGCCCCGCGAAGAGGTCGGCCAGGGCCTCACCACCGCCGTCGCCATGCTGGTGGCCGAGGAGCTCGACGCCCCCCTGGACCACGTACGCGTCGAACTCGACGACGCCCGGCCCGAGCTGCTCTTCAACCAGCTCACGGGCAGCTCCAACAGCATCCGCTCCCTCTACGGCCCCGTCCGCCACACCGCGGCCGCCGCCCGCGCCCGGCTCCTCGCCGCGGCCGCCCGCCAATGGGCCCTGCCCGTACGCAACCTGACGACCCGTGACGGCGCCGTCCACGCCCCCGACGGCCGGACCGCCCCCTACGGAGACCTCGCCACCGCGGCCGCCGACCCCGCCCTCACGGTCCTCGCCGCCACCCCCAAGCCCGAGTCCGCCCACACCCTCGTGGGCCGCCCCACCGGCCGCGTCGACGCCCGCGCCATGGTCACCGGCCGCCAGCGCTACACCCTCGACCTCGACGTACCCGGCGCCAAGCCCTGCGTACTGCGCCGCCCGCCCACCCTCGGCGGCACCGTCACCGCCGTCGCCAACCGCGACGCCGTACGCGCCATGCCCGGCGTCCTCGACGTCGTCACGGTGCCCACCGGGGTCGCCGTCGTCGCCGAGACGTTCGGCCAGGCCCTCGACGCCCGCGCCGCCCTCCAGGTCAGCTGGGGACCCGGCCCCGCCGACGCGCTCTCCGACGCGCAGATCCGCACCCGGCTGCGCGCCGCCACCCCGCCGCTCCTGGTCCCGCCGCTGCTCACCCCGTACCTCGACGCCGAGTTCGACTTCGCCTTCGTCAGCCACGCCCCGATGGAGACCAACTCCGCCGTTGCCGACGTACGACCCGACCGCGCCGAGATCTGGTCCGGACTCAAGTCGCCGATCATCGCCCAGCAGACCATCGCCGCCGCCCTCGGCCTGCCCCTCGACAAGGTCACCGTCCACGTCGTCCAGGCCGGCGGCTCCTTCGGACGCCGGCTGTTCTTCGACGCCGCCCTGGAAGCCGCCCTCGTCTCCCGCGCCTGCGGCCGTCCGGTCCGGCTCATGTGGACCCGCGTGGACGACACCCGGCACGGCCGGATGCGGCCCGCCACCCACCACCGCATCCGCGCCACCTGGGCACTCGGCGAGGTGCTGTCCTTTGAACACCGGGTCGCCGCCGTCGAGACGGACTTCCGGCACGGCCTCGGCGAGATCCTCACCGCCACCGCCGCCAGCCTGCCCGCCGGCATCGGCAACGCCGGCTTCGCCCAGACCCTCTTCCTCACCACCGTCAAGTCGCCCTACCACTTCGGCCTCACCACCCAGACCCTCACCGAAGTCCCCACCGGCATCCCCACCGGCTCCTGGCGGTCGGTCTACTCCGCCAACACCCGCGGAGCCGAGGAGGTCGTCGTCGACGAGATCGCCGCCCGGCTCGGCAAGGACCCCGTGCAGTTCCGGCGCACCTTCCTCAAGGACGCCGCCCAGCGCGCCGTACTCGACAAGGCCGCGACGGAAGGCCAGTGGGGCAGGACCATGCCGCCCGGCTGCGCCCAGGGCATCGCCTTCCACGAGGAGTACGGCTCCCGCACCGCCTGCCTCGTCGAGATCGACACCCGCGACCCCGAACACGTCCGGGTCACCAAGGCCGTCATCGCCGCCGACGTGGGCCGCCCGGTCAACCCCAAGGGGCTGGAGGCCCAGCTGCTCGGCGGCCTCACCGACGCGATCTCCACCACCCTGCGGGCCGGCCTGCACCTCGACAAGGGGCTGCCGCTGGAGGGCAGTTACAGCCAGTTCCACTACGCCCGCCAGCGCGACACCCCACGGGACGTGCGCGTCCACATCATGCCCGCCACCGGGGAGCCGGGCGGCGCCGGCGAACTGGGCGTGCCCGCCGCGGTGGGGGCCATCGCCAACGCCTACGCCAGGGCCACCGGCACCCGGCCGCGCAGCTTCCCGCTCGACTTCGACGTGGACTTCACCCCGTACCCGCGCTAGTTCGGGGGCGTCCCGCCCGCCGGCCCCGGCGTCCCCGCCTCCCGTACCCCCACGAACCGTCCCCGCGACCAGCCCAGGAGTCCGCCGTGCCCACGCACACCTTCACCGTCAACGGGCGCAGCGTCAGCGTCGACGCACCCGACGACCTGCCCCTGCTGTGGGCGCTGCGCGACCTGCTGGGCATCCGCGGACCCAAGTACGGCTGCGGCGTGGACGTGTGCAAGGCCTGTACGAGCCACCTGGACGGCGCGGAGATCCGGCCCTGCGTGGTGCCCGTGGCGGCGGCCGCCGGGCGCGAGGTGACCACCATCGAGGGGCTCGCCGACGGCGACACCCTGCACCCGGTCCAGGAGGCCTGGCTCGAACAGGACGTGGCGCAGTGCGGGTTCTGCCAGCCCGGCCAGATCATGGCCGCGGTCGCTTTGCTGCGACGCACCAGCGAACCGACCGACGAGGACCTCGACGCCATCGCCAACATCTGCCGCTGCGGGACGTACTTCAGGATCCGCGAGGCGATCAGGAGCGCGGCGGCCCGCATGAAGTGACGGTGTGACATGTCACCGTGCCGTGTCACAGGTGACCGTACGCCCTCACGACCGTCCCCCCGGCCCACCGGCCGGCATCCCCGCCACGGCGGCCGGCAAGGGCCCGGCGCTCCCCTGTTCGCGCCGGGACCCCACCGCTCATGCCCCCGGAGAAGTACGCCGGGGGCACCCCGTAGGGGCGGCCGTTACCTCCGTACCCCGCCGGTGCACACAACGTAGATCCGCCCGGGGCGCGGGGGAGGGTTCGATCTGCCCAGTGGCGTGGAGAGACCGGTATCACAGCGCACAGTCAGCGCCGGATGGTTGAATGCCCCACCCCGAGCGGCGGTCCGTCACCCGCGAGCGGGGCCGAACGGGAGCGAGCGCCCGGCCGTTGGGAACGAGGGGGACGACCGATCCAGCACCAGCCCGCCGACGGGTCCCCCGACCCGGCCGCCCCGCCCGCCGTCGCCGCAGCCTCCACCGCCTCCACCCTGCGCAGCCGCGCCGACGACGTGCTCAAGGCCCACCGCCTCGCCCACACCGGCGGCTCCCGGGCCCTGCTGCGCTGGCTCTCGCTCCGCCTGGACGCCTGGACCGGACTGGTCCGCGCCGACGGCCGCGTCCTCGCATCCCGGCCCGGTCCCCCCGACCCCACCGCCGCAGGCCTGGCCGCCCGCGGCGCCGCCGAGATGCACTCCCGCGGCGTGCGGTCGGCCGTACTCGACGACACCGACCGCGCCGCGCTCCTCTACGCCCTGGACGAGCCCGCCGCGGGCCGCAGCACCGGTACCGGCCGCGCCCTGGCCGCCGTACTGCCCCGCCCCTACCCCGCGGGCGTCCCGGCCCTGCTCGCCGACGCCGCCGTACCGCTCGCCCTGACCCTGCGCGCCGAGGACGCCGAGGAACGCCACCAGCGCGCCGCCCTGGCCGAGTCCCGCTCCCGCGAGGCCGTCCTGCACCTCCTGATGAACGGCCGCCTCTCCACCGCCCACCAGATAGCCGAGGCCCTCACCCCCTCCCTGCCGGACCCCTTCCGCATGTACGTCGTGGAGTGCCGCACCGGCCAGCGCGAAGCCGTCAGCCGGCTGTGCGAGGAACTCACCGACGCCAGCGCCTGGATCGTGCGCTGTCCCGTCTACGTCCGCCACCTCATCGTCCTCGTCCCCACCGACGGGGCCGCCACCTCCGCCGGCCGCGACCCCCTCGCCGAGGCCCTCACCGCCGCCGCCCGCGACTGCGTGGTCGGCGTCAGCGAGGAGACCCGGCTGCGCGACTGCCCCGCCGCCTACACCCAGGCCTTCCACGCCCTCGCCGTGGCCCGCGGCCGCACCGGCCGGCACGCCCGCTTCGGCGCCGGACCCGAACTCGCCCTCGCCGCCCACGGACCCGGCGCGGCCTGGGCCGAAGCGCTGCTGGCGCCCCTCCACACGTACGCGCCCCGCCGCCCCCAGGACCCCGGCGCCCAGGAACTGCGCGCCACCGCCCACGCCTGGCTCAACTTCGCCTCCCACGCCACCCGCCTGCTGAAGATCCACCGCAACACCCTCGCCACCCGGGTCCGCCTGGTGGAACAGATCCTCGGCCTGGACCTCGGCACGCTCCCCGGCCAGGCGGCCCTCTCCCTGGCCCTGCGCCTCACCCCCGGCGCCCACCCCGCCCCCACCCCAGCCGCCCCCGCCGACGCCGCACCCGCCCCCACACTGGACCGGGTCCTCGCCGACGAGGCCCTCACCCGCTGGGCCGCCGACCACCTCGCCCCGCTGACCGGCCCGGCCGCCCCGCCCGGCGCCCGCGACACCCTCCGCGCCTGGCTCCGGCACGACGCCCAGCTCGTCCCCACCGCCGCCGCTCTCGGAATCTCCGTACCCGGCGCACGCAAACGCCTGACCCGCCTGGAAGCCCTCTTCGAGCGCTCGCTCCTCCAGTCGCCCAGCGCCCGCCACGACCTCTGGCTGGCCCACCGCGCCGAATCCCTGGCCACCACCCCCTGACTGCGCGGCTCCCGGCGATCGCCGACCGTGCAACGTCACGTGTCACGCTGCCGTGTCACACCGGCCCATCCGGGCAGAAACCGCAGATCATGCCCGAATGAGGCGAATCAATCCGAAGAGGGTGCTGGTCGGTGAGCCGCTCGACACCGCACGCCTGGGCGAGACCCTGCTCCCCAAACGGCTCGCGCTGCCGATCTTCTGCAGTGACCCCCTCTCCTCCGTCGCCTACGCCACCGAGGAGATCCTGCTCATCCTCGCCCTCGGCGGCGTCACGCTGCTCCACCTCGCCTGGTACGCGGCCGCCGCCATCGTCTTCCTCCTCGTCGTCGTCATCGCCTCCTACCGCCAGACCTGCCACGCCTACCCCGGAGGCGGCGGCGCGTACGTCGTCAGCTCCGAGAACCTCGGCCAGACCGCCGCCCTCACCGCCGCCAGCGCACTCCTGGTCGACTACGTCCTCACCGTCGCCGTGTCCGTCGTGTCCGGCGTCTCCGCCATCACCTCCGCCATCCCCTCCCTCTCCGACCACGAAGTGGCGCTCTCCGTCGGCTTCGTCGTCCTGCTGACCGTCTTGAACCTGCGCGGCGTCCGCGAGTCCGGCCGCATCTTCGCCATCCCCACCTACGGCTTCGTGCTCGTCATCTACGTGATGTTCGCCATCGCCGCCGTCCGGCTCCTGTCCGGCGAGACCATCCGCGCCGAGTCCGCCGACCTGCCCATCCACGCCACCGCCACCTACACCGGCCTGGCCCTGGTCTTCCTCGCCCTGCGCGCCTTCGCCTCCGGCTGCACGGCCCTGACCGGAGTCGAGGCCATCAGCAACGGCGTCCCCGCCTTCCGCAAGCCCAAGAGCAGGAACGCCGCCACCACCCTCGCGATGATGGGCCTGCTGTCCGTCACCATGTTCGTGGGCATCACCGTCCTCGCCCTGGTCTACGAGGTGCACGTCGCCGAGGACCCCACCGAACTCGGCCTCGCCCCCGGCACGCCGACGTCCACCGCCCTCGCCCAGATCGGCCGGGCCACCTTCGGCGACTGGCACTTCCTCTTCTACCTGCTCCAGGCCGTCACCGCCGGCGTGCTGATCCTCGCCGCCAACACCGCCTTCAACGGCTTCCCGATGCTGGCCTCGATCCTCGCCAAGGACCGGTACGCTCCCGTCCAGCTCTACAACCGCGGCGACCGGCTCGTGTACTCCAACGGCGTCATCCTGCTCGCCCTCGCCGCCATCGGCCTGATCGTCGCCTTCGACGCCCAGCTCACCCGCCTCATCCAGCTCTACATCATCGGCGTGTTCGTCTCCTTCACGCTCTCCCAGGCCGGCATGGTCCGCCACTGGCGCAGGGAACTCGCCAACCCGGCCACCCCGGCCGCCGAACGCGTCCACATCCACCGCCGCCGCGCCATCAACGCCGTCGGCGCCGCCATGACCGCCCTCGTGCTCGTCATCGTCCTCATCACCAAGTTCACGCACGGCGCCTGGCTGGTCGTCATCGCCATGCCGCTCCTCTTCCTCGGCATGAAGGGCGTACGCCGCCACTACGACCAGGTCGCCCGGCAGGTCGCCGTCGCCCCCGACACCCGGCCCCGGATGCCCGCCCGCCACCACGTCGTCGTCCTCGTCGCCAACGTCCACGCCCCCACCCTCAAGGCGCTCGGCTTCGCCCAGGGCCTGCGCCCCAGCACCCTCACCGCCCTCACCGCGGCCGCCGACGAGGACGCCGACCGGCTGCGCGAGGAGTGGGAACGGCACGACCTCGGCATCCCCCTGCGCATCCTCCACTCGCCCTACCGCGAGGTCGTCGGCCCGATCGTCGCCCACGTGCAGGCCACGGCCGCCGACGACCCCGGCTCGGTCGTCTCCGTGGTCATCCCCGAGTACATCGTCGGCCATTGGTGGGAACAGCCCCTGCACAACCAGAACGCCCTCCGCCTCAAGGCCCGGCTGCTCTTCACCCCAGGTGTCACCGTCATCGACGTCCCGTACCTGCTGGAATCGGCCCGTGCGGAGGGCTGACCGGGCCGCCGCATTCCCGCCACACCCGGCCCGCCGCCCCAACCGCCCCGCCCGCAGCCGGGGTTAGGATCACCGCATGGTCACGCCCCGGTCGCAGGCCGGCACGCCCCGGAACCGCCGCCTCGCGGCCCCGTGGTACGTCCTGCTGGCCCTGTGCGGACTGCTCCTCACCCATGCGGGCCCGGAATCCACCGCCGCCCACATGTCCCTGACACCGGCGTCGTCGGCCGCGGCGGCCGGCGGACACCAGGCGGCATCCCCGGGCGGGGCTCCGACGGGCGGACACGCCGCCCACCACGACCGGCCCGGCGGCCCGGGTCACGGCGACGGTCACCCGCACGCGTCCTGCGCGCTCGGGCAGCCCCAGCCGGCCCCCGGTCCCGGCCTGCCCCCGCTGTCCGTCCTGCCCTCCGAATGCCGGGGCGGCGCCACCGTGCCCGCAGCGGCGCCCCGTTCCCTCGTGCCCGCGGCGATCGGCGGCTTCGTGGTCCCGATACCGCACGCGGCGCAGTCCGCGGTCCTGCGTCAGTAGGCCCGCCCCATGGAGGGGCCGCCCGCCGCACCCCGATGTGCGGCCGGCGCCGGCAACACCCGGGTCACCACCTGCCACCGCCCCCGGGGCCGTGCCCGTCCGAGCCGGCCGGCCGCCGTCTTCGCGCCACGCCCTGCCGGGCAGGCGGTTCCGGCCGTACGGGCCGCCAGGCAGCCGCAGCACGGGCCGCCCGGACCCCGGCGAGCCCGTCGGGCTGCCGGCGCCGCACACCGGCGGCGGCGACGGCGGCCAGGGAACCCGGCGGTACCGGTCGCGTGGCCCTCGGCCACCGGGCTGCCGGGGCGCCGTCCGCCCGAGCCACGGGAGGTCCGGCCTCCGGACGGTCCGGCCGCGGTCGTGCGGTGGCCGGCGGGTCCGCGCCCGTTGCGTACGGGCGGCCACGGCGGCGGCTGCGCCCGTGGTCGGCCGGACGGCCGGTCACCGGGTGTCGCCGGTACGGGTCACGCCGTGCCGGCAGCCCCCGGCGGCCACGGCGGCCGTTCGCCGTGTGGCCGACGGCCACCGGGCCGTCAGGCGCCGCCCGCGCAGGCCGTCAGGCGCCGCCCGCGCGAGCCGTGCGCGGTGCGGTCACCGGACAGCACCGCACCGGGCGTCCGGTCGTGTGGCCGGCGGTCACCGGTCGGCCGGCGTCCTGCGCACCCGTCACGGCAGGCCGCGTTCCTGTCGGTCGCCCCCGGCCCCGGGGCCGCGGGCGACTGCGCCGGCGGGCCGCAGCGGCGGCACCGGGCGCACGGGACACCGGCAGCGGCAGCCGCTGCGGCCGCAGCCGGGCCGGCGCCCGCCGGCGACAGGACCCGCAGCGGGCGCGGCAGCACGCCGTACCCGGCACGGGCGCGGCAGCACGCCCTGCCCGCCCCCGGCCCGCACCCGGACCACGCCCCTCCCTCAGAGCACAGCGCACGCGTACCCGCCCACCGAACCGAGAGCGAACACGATGCACTCTCTGACCCCGACCCACCTCTACGGCCAGGGCCACACCCCCGCCACCGGCCTCGCGGGGCTCGTCGGCAACACGCCCGTCCTCCGTGTCTCCCGGCCCTTCAGCCCCGCCGACCGCGGCTTCTGGGCCAAACTCGAAGGCTTCAACCCCGGCGGCATCAAGGACCGCCCCGCCCTCCACATGGTCGAACGCGCCCGCGCCCGCGGCGACCTGCGCCCCGGCCGCACCGTGGTCGAGTCCACCAGCGGCACCCTCGGCCTCGGCCTGGCGCTCGCCGGACTCGTCCACGGCCACCCCGTCACCCTGGTCACCGACCCCGGCCTCGAACCCGCCATGGTCCGCCTGCTCACCGCACACGGCGCCACCGTCGACACCGTCGCCGAGCCCCACCCCGCCGGAGGCTGGCAGCAGGCCCGCCGCGACCGGGTCGCCGAACTCCTCGCGGCCACCCCCGGCTCCTGGTGCCCCGACCAGTACGGCAACCCCGACAACGCCGCCGCCTACGCCCCGCTCGCCCTCGAACTCGCGGCCCAGCTGGGCCACATCGACGTCCTGGTGTGCAGCGTCGGCACCGGCGGCCACTCCGCCGGCATCTCCCGCGTACTCCGCCAGCTCCACCCGGGCCTCCGGCTGGTCGGCGTCGACACCGTCGGCTCCACCATCTTCGGCCAGCCGGCCCGCCCCCGCCTGATGCGCGGCCTCGGCTCCAGCATCCACCCGCGCAACGTCGCGTACGGGCACTTCGACGAGGTGCACTGGGTCGCCCCGCCCGAAGCCGTCTGGGCCTGCCGACGGCTGGCCTCCTCCCACTACGCCACCGGCGGCTGGAGCGTCGGCGCCGTCGCGCTGGTCGCCGGCTGGCTCGCCCGCACCCTGCCCCGTAGCACCCGCATCGCGGCCGTCTTCCCCGACGGCCCGCAGCGCTACCTGGACACCGTGTACGACGACACGTACTGCGCCGCACACGGACTGCTCGGCACCACCCCCGCCGACGACCCCGACGAACTCGCCCGGCCCGACGAACGCGAGGTCACCCGCTGGACCCGGTGCGCCCGGGTCGTCGACCCCCTCCCCCCCGGCACGGCCACCACCCCGGCGACGGTCGCCACCCCGGCGACGGCCACCACCCCCGGCACCGCCACGGGAGCCACCCGGTGAACAAGACACTCGCCCAGGTCCGCGCCTACCCGCCCAGCGTCCGCCTGCTCCTCGTCAACCAGCTGAGCATCAATCTCGGCTTCTACATGCTGATGCCGTACCTGGCCCAGCACCTCTCCACCGGCCTCGGCCTGGCCGGCTGGGTCGTCGGACTGGTCCTCGGCTTCCGCAACTTCACCCAGCAGGGCATGTACGTCGTCGGGGGCGCCCTCGCCGACCGCTTCGGCTACAAGCCCCTCATCGTCGCCGGCTGCCTGCTGCGCACCGCCGGTTTCGGGATGCTCGGCCTGGTCGACTCGGTGCCGGCGCTCATCGTCGCCACCGCCCTCACCGGCTTCGCCGGCGCGCTCTTCGCCCCCGCCGTGCGCGCGTACCTCGCCCTGGAGGCGGGGGAGGAGCGCCGGGTGGAGGCGTTCGCCCTGTTCAGCGTCTTCTACCAGGCGGGGATCCTGCTCGGCCCGCTGCTCGGCCTCGCCCTCACCGCCGTCAGCTTCCGCCTCACCTGCCTGACCGCGGCCGCCGTCTTCGCCCTGCTGAGCCTGGTGCAACTGCGGGCCCTGCCGCCCCGGTACGGCGACCGGCCCGGTCAGGAGCCGCGCCGCGGGACGCTGACGGAGTGGCGCGCCATCCTGGCCAACCGGAAGTTCCTGCTCTTCGCCGCCGTGATGACCGGCTCGTACGTCATGACCTTCCAGGTCTACCTGGCCCTGCCGCTGGAGGCCCGCCGGGTGGGCGGTGACGGGCCCGCCGGCACGGTCGCCGTCAGCCTGCTGTTCGCCGTGTCCGGCCTCGCGACCGTCCTGTGCCAGCGGAAGGTCACCGCCTGGTGCAAGGCGCACCTCGACCCGGCCCGGGCCGTGGTGCGGGGCGTGCTGGTGATGAGCGGGGCGTTCCTGCCGATGCTCGCGGCCTCCGCGGTGCCCGTGCCGGAACCCGGTCCCTGGCGGTGGGTGCTTGCCGCGGTGCCCCCGACGCTCTCAGCCCTCCTGCTCGCGGCCGGTCAGATGATCGCCTTCCCCTTCGAGATGGACGCCGTCGTCCGGCTCTCCCGCGAGCGGCTGGTGGCCACGCACTACGGCCTGTACAACACCATCTGCGGCATTGGGATCACCGCCGGCAACCTGCTCACGGGCGTCGCGCTCGACGCCGCCCGCGCGGCCGGCCTGGCCGCCCTGCCGTGGCTGGTGCTGGTCCTGACGGGGGCGTCCTGCGCACTGGCCCTGCGGCTGAAAGCCACTGGCGTGCTGGGCGGTGCGGAGGCGACAATCACGGCCGACGGCAGATCCTCGACGGCGCGGATCCTCCAGCGACGACGAGGATGAGGACGACGGACGTGGCCCACACCGCACACGGCACCCCCGAGGGCGGCCGTTCCGTCCTGCTGCTGCACGGCTGGCAGAACCGCCGGCCCGAGGGACACTGGCAGCGCGTGCTGGCCGACGGGCTGACCGCCCGTGGCCACCAGGTCCGCCACCCCCAGCTGCCCGACCCCGACGAGCCGCGGCTGGACGCCTGGCTCGCCACCCTGGACCGCGAACTGGCGGCCCTCGACGGCACCGAGCGGACCGTCGTCTGCCACAGCCTGGGCGTGCTGCTGTGGCTGCACGCGGCGGCCCGGGGCGTGGTGTCCCGGCCGGTGGACCGGGTGCTGCTGGTGGCCCCGCCGTCCGCCTCGCTGCTGGCGGAGCACCCCGAGATCGCGGGCTTCGCCCCGCCGGAGCTGGGTCCGGGGCTGCCGGCCGCGGCGGCCCGGTCCACCCGGCTGGTCTGCGGCGACGTGGACCCGTACTGCCCGGAGGGCGCGGTGGCCGAGTACGCGGAGCCGCTCGGCATCCCGGCCGTCGTGCTGCCGGGAGCGGGGCACATCAGCATGACGGAGGGGTACGGGTCCTGGCCGGCGGTGCTGGCCTGGTGCCTGGACCCGTCCGCACCCCTCACGGCCCGCCCGGGGGAGGGCGATGCGGGTGCGATGTGACAGGTGACGCGGGTGGGTGACGTGTGACATGTGACAGGGGGCCGGGCGTCAGGCCCGGTCCCCTCCCCGCAACCCGCTCCCGCTCCCGCCCTCTCCCGCCTCCGGGCCGCCGCCGGTGCCGCGCAGGGTCACCGCCGCATGGGCCAGGGCCAGTTCGACCACCTGCGCAGGATCCGCCAGGGAACGGCCCGTCAGGGTCTCCAGCCTGCGCAGCCGGTTGGAGACCGTGTTGCGGTGGCAGAACAGCCGCCGCGCCGCCTCCGCCGCCGAGCCCCCGGCGGCCAGCCAGGCGCCCAGCGTCGACAGCAGCACCCGCCCGTCCTCCGGTGCCAGGGCCAGCACCGGCCCCAGCACCACGGCCCGCAGCCGGTCCGCGAGTTCGCCCTGCGCGGCCACCAGCGCGGCGGGCAGCCGCTCGTCCAGCACCGCGGTCTCCGGCACGCCCGCCCCCGCGGTGGTGCGCAGCGCCAGCTCGGCCAGCCAGCGCGCCCGCGCGAGTTCCCCGGCCGAGCCGACCACGGGGCTCACCCCGGCCCGTACCCCGAGCGGCGCCAGCAACTCCCGTACCGCTGCCGGCCCGTACGCGCCCAGCTCGACCAGTCCCACCTCCCGGTCGGCCCGCAGCCGCCACAGCACCCGAGGCCCGGCCGCCCCCGCCTCCGGCACCGGCCGCCCCGGGCCCGTACCGTCCGTGGCCAGCACCACCACCGCGAACCGCCCGCGCTCCGGCAGGCCCAGCCCCGCCGCGGCCTCGGAGACCAGTCCGGTGGCGGTGCCCGTGCCGTCGAGCAGGGCGTCCAGCAGCGCGTGGCGCCGTTCCTGGTCCCGCGCCGCGCGGTCGGCCTCGATCAGCCGGTACGAGGCGGTGACCGCGTCCGTCATCCGCTCCAGCACGTCCCACAGGATCGCCGCGGCCGGCAGCAGCCGCGGCAGC
Source organism: Streptomyces sp. NPDC101118 (assembly GCF_044759445.1). Taxonomy (NCBI): domain Bacteria; kingdom Bacillati; phylum Actinomycetota; class Actinomycetes; order Kitasatosporales; family Streptomycetaceae; genus Streptomyces; species Streptomyces sp. NPDC101118. The sequence continues at coordinate 168,001 of NZ_JBIVZG010000002.1, forward strand.
GCCGCCGGGTCGTGCGCGGCCACCGTCTCGGTGAGGGCACCCCACAGCATCCGGCCGCCCCGCCGGTAACTGTTGAGCAACGAGGCCAGCGGCAGCCCCTGCCGGGCCCGGAGGGTGCCGGTGGCCGCCGCGTCGGACACCACCGGCGGCAGCCCGCGCGCCACCAGCTCCATGCCCTCCAGGGCCTGGCGGAGGTTGCGGTGGATCCGCTCGAACAGCTCCTCGTGGTCCAGCAGCGCGGCGTACGCGGGGTCCTCGGCGAGCAGCCGGGCGGCGAGCTCGTCGGCGGTCCTGGCCACCCGGCCCGCCAGTTCACCGCGTATCTCCTCGATGATCCTTTCCATCCGCGCAGCGTGTCACGGCCGGCGGGGGAGCGGGAGGGGCGGGGCGGCGCCCGGGGAGCGCATGGGTTACCGTGTCGGCTGATCACTGCACATGCAGTGCTACGGGCCGCCCGGCCCGGCACCGCCCCGCTCGCCCGACCCCGCCGTGAGGAACCATGCGCCAGAACCCGGCCCGCCGTGCCGCGCTGCTCGACGGAGCCATCGAGGTCCTCGCCCGGGAGGGCTCGCGCGGCCTGACCCTGCGCGCCGTGGACGCCGAGGCGGGCGTACCGGTCGGCACCGCGTCCAACTACTTCGCCAACCGCGCCCAGCTGCTGGGCCAGGTGCTGGTCCGCACGCACGAACGACTCCTCCCCGAGGAGGCCGACCTCCAGGGCCCGCTCGACACCGGGGTGCTGCTCCGTCAGCTCCTCGCCCGCATGCGGCGCGAGCGGAGCGTGCACATCGCCATGCTCGAACTGCGTCTGGAGGCCACCCGGCGTCCCGAACTCGGGACCGAACTCACCCGGTTCCTCGGCGCCCAGCTCCAGGGCAACATCGGCTTCCACCTGGACTCCGGACTGCCCGGCGACCGGATCGGCGTCGTCCTGCTCTACCTGGCCATGCTCGGCCTGATCGTGGACGACCTCACCGCCCCCGACATCCTCGCCGAGTTCCCCTCGGAGCAGCTGATCGACACCATGGTGGCCCGGCTGCTCACGGTGGACTGAGTCCGCGCCGCCCAGGGCACCCCGACCGCGCCCGTGGCCGGTCCCGCAGGCCGGGACCGGCCTCGCGCATGGGGGGACCTGTCAAAAACGTGTCCGATTCCACGCCGGGTGCCCTTTCCGGCCATGGTCAACAGACCGTGAAGCCATGGCCATGAATGGACACGGTGTGTATCGGTCGTGTATCAGACCGTCACTTTGGGCGACGGGGTTCGGGTTTCGGACGGTTCTGACGCGGCATGATCCCCGCCAAGACGGCTGGGCTTCCGGAGGATCGGGTGCCCGATGATCGTAGGGTCCTATTTACGGCGGGTCGGCCGCCATATGACCCGCCTTGACCGCACAGAGACGCATGTGGTGCCCGGAGGACCCCGGGTCCGCTTCGCACACGATCTGGGGGAGCACACATGGACACCGCCCACACCCCGAAGGACGGCACCCTCATCGGTTCCGTCCAGCGCGCCCTGCGCCTCGTCGAGGCCATGCACACCGAGGGGTCAGCCACCGCCAAACGCCTGTCCCGGATGACCGGCATCCCGCTCCCGACCACCTACCACCTGCTGCGCACCCTCTCCCACGAGGGCTACGTGCACCGCGAGGACGGCGCCTTCCGGCTGGCGGACGACGTCCCCCTCCGGATGCGCATGGCCTCCTGACCCCCGGCACGCAGGGCTCCCTGACCCCCGGCACGCACGGCTCCCAGAGCCCTGGCGGGCACGGTTCCCGGAGCCCCGGCAGGCACGGCCACTCGGGCCCGGCCACGCGGCCGCTGTCAGCCGCGGCGCACCGGCGTCCCGGCCGGCTCCCCGGCCCACCGCATGCCGAGGGACTCCAGCTGGGCCACCCGCTCCGGCGTCAGCCGCGCCGCACGGCTCCGGGCGTTCGCCACCCACGCCCCCAGCCGGTACGGGACCCCGGCGACGGTCTCCACATGGCCCCGCGGGACGTTCAGGTGCCGCTCACGGTGGTGGAACTGCCGGGCGGCGGCGAGGTTCGCGGCCCACTTCAGGGCCTGCGGCGTCCGCTCACGGGGCCGCTCCTCCGGCCGCAGGGGCCCGGCCCCCAGCACGTGCTCCAGCATCCACCGCTGCGCCATCGACAGCCGCTCCCAGGCCAGCCGCTGCGACCGCAGCCAGGCGCCCAGGTCCTCGCCCTGGACCACCAGCGCGCCCGGTTCCGCCGGGAGTTCACCGCCCGCCTCCACGTGCAGCCGGGCCAGCCGGAAGCACCGCTGCCACGCCACCGACCACGCCGGGCACCAGGCCGGGTCGATCTCCTCCAGCGCCTCGACGCGCTCCTCCGGCAGCGCCCCGGGGGACCCGGGCGCCCGGCGCGCCGCCGCCCTGTTGTTCTTGAGCCACACGCCGAGGGGGTGGCCCTGCCAGGTGGCGTCCGCCGGTGCGAGGAGGTGCCCGTGCTCGGCCGCCCAGCCCCGCGCGGCCGATAGGCCCTCCTCGAAGGCCACGTCGAAGTGCGACCACACCATGCCCAGCGCGTCGAGCCGGGCGGCCCGGTCCGCGGACAGCGCCCCCTTCTTACGGGCCCGCCGGGCGTCGGCGATCCACTGGCCCAACGGGAACCCGGCCAGCGGGGCGGGCCACGCGGAAGCGTCGTACACCGAGGCCGCGTCGGCATCCTCGGCCCTCGGGGTCGCGCCGGTCGCCGAGGCCGCTTCGGCCACGCCGGCCAGGCCGGTCACACCGGCCACTGCGCCCGCCCCGGCCACCGCGCTCGCCCCGGCCACCCCGGCCACCCCGGTCACCGCGGCCGCGCCGCTCCCTTCCCCGGGCACACCCCGACCCTCCGCGCCGACCGGTGCGACACCGGCCGCACCCGTCGCCCCCGCCCGCTCCCGGACCCCCCGCTCCTGAACGCCCCGCTCCTCAACCCGCCCCGGCACCCGGAAGCCGAACGGCACCCGCAGGTCGCCGGCCAGCCGGGCGTACCACCCGGCCGCCTCCATCCCGCGCGTCCAGTGCGAACGCTCCGGGCTCAGGACGCGCAGGCTGATGAACGCGGCCAGCGCCGCCGGATCCCGCGGGGTCGAAAACCTCAGCAGCTCCCGCGCCGGACCGCTCACCCCACCGCGGCCGCCCTCGCCCGCCCCGCGCCCGGTCGGCTGGTACGCCCCCGGCGCCTGGGGCTGCGCCAGTCCCTCCACCACCCGCGCGTCATGGGCCCGCAGCGCCTCCAGCAGCCGCGCGAGGTCCCCGTACGCCTTCGAGGTCAGCATCGTGTCCGGGGTTTCACCGGGACCCAGCAGCACCGGCACGACCAGCGAGGCGACCTTGCCCTCGCCCGGCCGGATCCGCAGCGCCCGGCCCACCGCCTGGACCAGGTCCGGCATCGAGCCGCGCAGGTCCGCCCAGAACACCGAGTCGCACGCCCGCGTGTCGACGCCCTCGCCGAGGACGCGCACGGAACTGAGGAAGGCGTTCCCCGCACCCGAGAACTCGCGCAGCACCCGCTGCCGGTGCAGCGGCCTGTGCTCGCCGCACAGCCAGTCCGCCCACACCTCCCGCGGGTACGACGGCCCGGCGGCCGCCCGACGGCCGGCCGCAGCCCGCCCGCCGCGCCCCTTCCGTCCGCCGCGCGCCTCCTCGCCGCCGCCCGCGGCGCGCAGCCGTCCCGCGACCCGGGGGAGCCCGGCGGCGAACGCCTCCGCCTCCTTGGTCAGGTGGTGGAAGACCAGCGTCCGGCTCAGTCCCTCCTCCGCGGCGGCCTTCACCGCCGCCGTCTGCAGCGCGGCGAGCCGCGCCCCGCGCACCGCGTCCGACCGCGCGTCCGCCCCCAGCAGCAACGCCGCCTGGAACGCCGGATCGGTGACGTCCACGCACACCACCTGGTACGGGGCCACGATCCCGCGGTCGATCGCCTCCGAGAGCGTCAGCCGGTGGCACACCGCGCCGAACGGCCCCTCGGGGTCGTCGGCCATCGACGCGACCAACTCGCCCCGGTGCGGTGGCCCTTCCGGAGGCGTCTCCCCAGCGCCGCCCTCGTCCTCCCCGGCCTGCCACAGCCGCGGGGTCGCCGTCATGTACAGCCGGCGCGCGGCCGGGACGCGCGCGTTGTCGTGCACCACGGCCCAGGCCTTGCCGATCCGCCCCGACGTACGGTGCGCCTCGTCGACCACGACCAGGTCCCACGCCGGCAGCCCGGCCCGGTGGGCGCGCTCGATCGTGCCCAGCCCCAGCGACGCGTACGTGGCGAACACGGTGGCCTTCTCGTGCCGCACCGCCCAGGCGGCCAGTTCCTCGGCGGAGGTGGTGTTCCGGAACCCCACCTCCCGCTCGCGCAGCGACGACACGCCGAGCACCGGACCGCGCCGCCCCGCCTCGCGCCACGCCGCGGCCGTCTGCGTCAGCAGGTCGAGCGAGGGCACGAGCACCAGGGTGCGGCGCGCCCGGAGTTCCTCCGCGGCACGCGCGGCCACCAGGGTCTTGCCGGAACCGGTGGCCATCACCACCTGGGTGCGCAGCCCCCGCGCGGGCAGCCGGGCGCCGGGCCCGGGCTCCAGGGCCCGCAGCACCGCGTCGACGGCCTCCCGCTGGTGCGGCCGCAGGTCCTTCCTCGGCATCCGACCCCGCCTCCCTCGCCCGGACCTTCCCATTCTCACCCGGGTGCCACGGGTATCGTGTGCGGCCACGGCAGCGGCGGGGGGATTCCCGGGAGGTCCCCATGCGGAAGATCATCATGATGATGTCGGTATCGCTCGACGGCTACTTCGAGGGCCCGAACCGCGAGATCGACTGGCACCGCGTCGACGAGGAGCTGCACGGCTACTTCAACCAACGGCTGCGCGGCATGGGCGGATTCCTCAGCGGACGCGTCACGTACGAGCTGATGGCCGACTTCTGGCCGGCCGCCGACGCCGATCCGGACGCACCCGCGACGGTCGCGGAATTCGCCGGCATCTGGCGGGACATGCCCAAGACGGTGTACTCGCGGACGCTGGAACGGGCCGACTGGAACACCACCGTGAGGCGGGACGTGGTGCCCGCCGAGGTGGCGGAGCTCAAGGCCCGGGCGGACGGCGACCTGGTCCTCGGCGGAGCGGACGTGGCCGCCACCTTCTCCCGGCTCGGGCTGATCGACGCGTACGACATCTACGTCCACCCCGTGCTGATCGGCCGCGGCCGGTCGCCGTTCCCCGACACGGACACGCTCACCGCGCTGCGGCTGGTGGACACCCAGACCTTCGGCAACGGCGTGGTGCGCCTGTCGTACACCCGGGCCTGACCGGCCGGGGCAGGGGACGGCCTCCCGGAGGGCCGGGCCTTCCCGGGGAGAGCGCCTCGCGTACGGATCCGAGTGTCTGAACCATTTCTTCCGCGTGTCCCGCCCGATGTCATGGACCCCATGGACAACAGGTTCTCGTTCTCGCTGGTACTCGCCTCGGCCCTGGCGTCGGGCGTCGTCGCCGGAGTCTTCTACGCCTTCTCCACCGGCGTGATGCGCGCCCTCGGCGCCCTGCCGCCGAACCAGGGGATCGCCGCGATGCAGTCGGTCAACGTCGCGGTCATCAACCCCTGGTTCCTCGGCGCCTTCATGGGCGCCGCCGGGCTCTCGGTCGCTTCCGGGATCTACGCCGTCACGCACTGGAAGGCCGCCGGTTCCGGCTGGCTCCTCGCGGGCGCTCTCGTCTACCTGATCGGCTCGTTCGTCTGGACCGTCGCCTTCCACATCCCGCGCAACGACGCCCTCGCCCTGCTCGACCCCGACGCCCCCGCCAGCGCGGCGGCCTGGCGGGACTACCTGAGCGTCTGGACCGCGGGAAACCACGTCCGCACCCTGGCCTCCCTGGCCTCCTCCGCGTTCTTCATCGTCGCGCTCACGTCCGGCCGGCGCGGGTAGGCGGGGGAGCGCCCGTGTGGTGCACGGTCACATGTCACTGCGGAGTGTCACATGTGACCGTGCCCGCGGGCCGTCTACCGTGACCGGGTGCTGCGTGGCGGAGACCGGGTGGCGCTCGCCGCGTTCGCCGGGTGCTGCCTGCTGGGCGGCGGGAACGCGGTCGGCGTGCGCTTCAGCAATCGTGAGCTCGACCCCCTCTGGGGCGCGGCTCTGCGTTTCGGTGCCGCCGCCCTGGTCCTCGTCGCCGCGATGGCGGTGATGCGGCTGGGGTTCCCGCGCGGGCGGGCCCTCGCAGGGGCGGCGCTGTTCGGCGCGCTGAACTTCGGGGTCACCTTCGCCCTCGCCTACTACGCCCTCGTCCACATCCACGCCGGCCTGGGCCAGACCATCCTCGCCCTGGTGCCGCTCGTGACGCTGCTGCTCGCCGTGGTGCAGCGGCAGGAACGCTTCCGGGTGGCGGCCGGCGTCGGCACCGTCCTGGCCGCCGTCGGGGTGGCGGTGATCTCCCGGGCGCCGCTCCAGGCGTCCGTACCGGTGCTCTCCCTGCTCGCCGTCTTCGGGTCCGTGCTGTCGTTCGCCGAGGCGGCGGTGCTCGTCAACCGGGTGCCCCGGGTGCACCCCGTGACCATGAACGCCGTGGGCATGTCGGCGGGCGCGCTGCTGCTGTTCGCCGGCTCGCTGGCCGCGGACGAGAACTGGGTGCTGCCCGAGCGGGCCGCGACCTGGTGGGCCATCGCCTACATGGTGCTGGCGGGCTCCGTGCTGACCTTCGTCTGCTACCTGATCGTGATCGACCACTGGGGCCCGTCCCGCGCCGCGTACGTGTTCGTCGTCATCCCGCCCGTCACGATCCTGGCCTCCGCCTGGCTGGACGACGAGCCGCTGAGCGCCTCCCTGCTCCTCGGCACCCCGCTGATCCTCCTGGGCGTCTACCTGGGCGCCCTGCGCGGCGGGGAACGGGGGGAGCGGGCCGAGGAGGGGTGACCCGCCGGCCGTTCCCCGGGCGGGTGTCGGTCGTTGACACCGGTATGGACGTGCTGGCGAGACGGACCGGTGCCGGGACCGGGGAATGGGCCGGAGTGCTGGCCGAGGCGGCGTGCCACCTGCACGACGCGGTGGGTGCGGCGGCGTGGGGCGGCGAAGCGGCCGAGGACGCCATCGAGGCCGTCGAGACCACCGCCCTCGCGCTGGGCTCCGCGCACCCCGACGCCGAGGCGGTGCTGGCCCCGCTCCACGCGGCGCTCGGCGAACTCCGCCGCCGCCTGGGCCTGCGGACGCCGGAACTCCTCTCCGGCACCGAAGCCCTCCCGGCCCCCCGCCGCAGCGTCAGCAACCCCCGCCGCTCGCGCCTGGGCGCCCGCTGACCGTCGTGGCGGTCGACCGGACGCGCCGTGCGATGCTCACGCCATGACGGATCAACGCGAGGTTTCCATCGTCCGCTGGCCGGACCGGGCACCTTCGGGCCAGGACGGTCCGGCGGAGCTGCTGGCGGCCTACCACCTGCAGACGCAGGCGGAGAAGGGCGAGACCGTCGCCGGCGTGGACGGCCTGCCGGACCGCTACCGGGCGGAGATCGCGGATCCGCGGGCCGCGTTCGCCGACGACGTGGTGCTGCTGGCGCTGACCGGGGACACCGCCGTGGGCTGCCTGGTCGTCACCGCCTCCGCCGACGGGCGGGCCGAGGTCAAGAGGCTCTGGACGGACCCGGCCTTCCGGGGACGGGGCGTCGCGGCGGGCCTGGTCGGCGCCGCGCTGGAGCACGCCGCGGAAAGCGGCGTCAGCGCGGTGCGGCTGTCGGTCTGGCAGTGGCGGACGGGCGCGATCGCCCTGTACGAGCGGCTCGGATTCACCGTCACCGAGTCGTGGGACGAGCGGGACCGGCTCGTCTGCATGGAACGCGCGGTGTGAGGGTGGCGGCCGTGCGCTGACGGCCACGGGGAGGGCAGCCGTCTCCTGACCAGCGCCGGCTCCGCGCCAGCGCCGGCTCCGCGCCGGCCCCGGTTCCGGACTGGCCCCCCGGCCCCGGGCTGGCCCCGGCCCCGGCTCCGCGCACGCCCCGGCCCCGGCTTCGGGCTGGCCCCGGTTCCGGACTGGCCCCCCGGCCCCGGCTTCGGGTTGGCCCCGGCCTCGGCTCCGCGCTGCCTCCGCGCCGGCCCCGGCTTCGGGTTGGCCCCGGCCCCGGCCTCGGCTCCGCGCCCCTTCCCGGGCGCCGCGCCACCGGCTCCGGCCGGCGGCACCGGGCACGGCCGCCCGTATGGCGCCCACCGGCCGCCGGGTGCTGCCCCAGTGCCGGAGCCGGGGGCTGTCCGGCACGCTCGGACCCCCTGCGGCGACGTCCGCACGCGTCGTGCGTCCGGGCCGGGGCGGAGGTCCCGGCGGGGCGACGTGACGTACGGCGGTGCCGGTCACGCGGCGATCCGGGAGGCCGCCTACGATGGCCGACGTGATCATCGCGCCGAGCCGCCCGACCAGGACCCCCGTTGGGTCCCGCGTCGTGCTGCTCGTGCTGGCGGTGCTCGCCGGGGTCTTCGCGATGCACGCCCTGCCGCAGGTGCCGGTCCGGGCGCACGCCCACCCCGCCACCGCTGCGGCCACTGTCCATGCTCCCGTCGCCACCGGTTCCGGTGGCGCGGGCCGGTCGTTCGGCGCGGTGCCCCCGTGCGGTCACGTCACCGGAGTCACGGGTGCGGAGGCCGGCAGAGCCGCTTCCTCAGTCCCCGGCGGCCCGCTCGCGGGAGGGCAGGAGCGCACCGGCGATCTCGTCGGCGCCGTTCCTGCGGCGACGCACGGGGAAGCCGCCCACGTCGCCGCGGGCACATCGGTCCGGCCCCCGGGACCGTCCGATGTGTCCGTCACCACGTCTCACGGGGAGGCCGCTCCCGCCGCCCCAGGTGTTCCCCGGCGTGCGGTCGCCTTCGCGGTCCGGGCCCTCCTGCCGACCGCCACCTCGTATGCCGAGGCCGGGCACGGGCCGGCGGTCGGGGCCCCGGGCCCGCCCGTCGTGCCTGCCGCCGCCTCGTACGGGAAGTCCGCCCACGCTGCCGCGGGTGTCGCAGGGAGTGCGGTGCGGGCCCAGGCCCAGGGCCCGTCCGGCGGCGGCGTATCCGCTGCCGCGGCGGACCACGCGGACAACGGCGCGGCGGTCCGGTCTTCCGGGCACGGGGTGGCTGCGACGGACGGCGACCGTGCCGTACCGGCCGCCGCCGCGCCGCGCGGCCACCGGGCCGACGCAACTCGTGGGGGCGAGGCGTGTGCCCGGGCCGGGCACGGGCACGGCGGGAGCCACATGGCGCACGCCGACGCCACCTGTGCGGCGGCCGGGACCAGCCACGGCCCCGCGCTGCCGGCACTCGTGCCCGTACGCCTCGCGCCCACCGGCGCCGGACCCGGCGGCGGGCCCCTCGGCGGGGCGTGCGCCGACCGCGGCGGACGGGCCCCGCCCTCCCTCAGCGAACTACAGCTCCTGCGCATATAGGCGTCCCCGCGGCGCGCCCGGCACCCCGAACCCCGGCGTCGGCGCCCGCTCCGACGCCCATCACCCACGCGCGGGGCCGCCCCGGCACGCCCGGGCCCGCGCACACGCACAGGAGCCGTACCACCATGACCAGCAACCGTTCCACCGTCCGCCGCACCGCCCTGGCCGCCGCCACCACCGCGGCCGCCCTGCTCCTCGCCGCCTGCGGCAGCGACGGCTCCACCGCCGGGGGCCACACGGGCCACGGCAGCACCACCCCCTCCGCCTCCGCCCCGGCCGCTCCGGCGGCCACCGGGCAGCACAACGACGCCGACGCCGTCTTCGCGGCCGGCATGATCCCGCACCACCGCCAGGCCGTCGTGATGGCGGAACTCGCCGGGACGCGCGCCGCCTCCCCGGAGGTCAAGACCCTCGCCGGAGAGATCAAGAAGGCCCAGGACCCGGAGATCGCCACCATGACCGGCTGGCTGCGGGCCTGGGGCGAGCCGGTGCCGCAGGAGGGCGCCGCCATGGAGCACGCCGGCCACGGCATGGCCGGGATGATGACCCCCGGGGAGATGGCGAACCTGGAGAAGTCCTCCGGCGCCGCCTTCGACAAGGCCTTCCTGGAGCTGATGGTCAAGCACCACGAGGGCGCGGTCGAGATGGCCCGGACGGAGAAGGCCCAGGGCAGGCACCCCGAGGCGAAGAAGCTCGCCGAGGCCGTCATCACCACCCAGTCCGCCGAGATCGCCCGCATGAAGAAGCTGCTCGCCCCCTCCTCCTGACCCACCCTGCCCGGCACGACCCCCGGCGGTCGTGCCGGGCCCAGTCAGAGGCCCTCTTGGCAAAGGTTCCGGGTGGGGGCACCGTGGGGGCGGTCCCTCGTCGTCGCCCCAGCAGCGGGAGCAGCCCATGGCAGCGAAGATCCTCATCGTGACCGGCGACGCGGCGGAGTCGCTCGAGGTCCTCTACCCCTACCAGCGGCTGCTGGAGGAGGGGTACGAGGTCCACATCGCGGCACCGTCGCGCAAGAAGCTCCGCTTCGTCGTGCACGACTTCGAGGACGGCTTCGACACCTACACCGAGAAGCCCGGCTACACCTGGCCCGCCGACCTGGCCTTCGCCGAGGTCGACCCGGCGCAGTACGTCGCGCTCGTGCTGCCCGGCGGCCGCGCACCCGAGTACCTGCGCAACGACCCCGAAGTCCGGCGGATCGTGTCCGCGTTCGCCACCGGCGACAAGCCCGTGGCCCAGATCTGCCACGGCCCGCTGATCAGCGCCGCGAGCGGCGCCCTCGACGGGCGGCGGGTCACCGCGTACCCCGCGCTGGAGCTGGACATGAGCGCGGCGGGCGCCGTCTTCGAGGACGGTGCGGCGATCGTCGACGGCACCCTCGTCTCCTCCCGAGCCTGGCCCGACCACCCGGTCTGGATGCGGGAGTTCCTCACCGTGCTGCGCGGCAAGGCGCCCCTGACCTGACGCCCCGGCGGGCGGCCGCGAGGACCGGAAATCCTTCGCGGCCGTCCCGCCGGCCCGGGACAATGGAGCCATGCGCATCCGAGAGGCCCGGGCCGGCGAACTGCCCCTGCTCCAGGACATCGAGAGGGCGGCGGGACGGTGCTTCCGTGACGTCGGCATGCCCGAGATAGCGGACGACGAGCCGCTGCCGCTCGGCGAACTCGACCGGTACCGGCGGGCCGGGCTGGCCTGGGTGGCCGTCGACGGGCCCGGCGCGCCCGTGGCGTACCTGATCGCCGACCGCGTCGACGGCAACCTGCACGTCGAGCAGGTGTCGGTGCACCCCGACAGCGCACGCCGCGGCATCGGGAGGTCCCTGCTGGAGCACCTGGCCGGGCGGGCGGCGGCGGACGGCGTGCCCGCCCTGACCCTCACGACCTTCGCCGACGTGCCGTGGAACGCCCCCTACTACGCCCGCTGCGGCTTCCGGCCGGTGGACGCCGCCGCGCTCGGCCCCGGGCAGCGGGACGTCCTGGCGCGGGAGGCGGAGCACGGCCTGGACAGGTGGCCGCGCGTCTTCATGCGGCGCGACGTGTGACACGGCACCGGCGCCGAGCCGGCCCGGTGCGTGCGCCGGGGGCGCAAAAGCGCTCGCCCCCGCCGGGGCGAGCGCCTAGGGTCGAAGGACGGCATCGCGTGTCGGTCACCGACCGGGTGAGGCATGGAGGTGCCCGTGAGAATGCCCTACGGAGCACTCCACACATGTCAGTCGAGCTGAACCACACCATCGTCCACGCGCTGGACAACCGCGCGTCCGCCGAGTTCCTCGCCCACGTCCTCGGACTCGAAGTGGGCACCGCCTGGGGGCCGTTCGTACCCGTCGACACCGCGAACGGCGTCACCCTCGACTTCGCCGCCATCCCCGCCGGGTCGATCGTGCCGCAGCACTACGCCTTCCTCGTCTCCGACGACGAGTTCGACGCGGCCTTCGCCCGGATCCGCGAGCGGGAGATCACGTACTACGCCGACCCCTTCCTGAAGCAGCCCGGCGAGATCAACCACCACCACGGTGGCCGCGGCCTGTACTTCAAGGACCCCGCCGGGCACGGGATGGAGATCATCACCCGCCCGTACGGCTTCGAGGGCTAGCGGGCCCGCGGGGACGGCGGCCGCCGCCGTCCCCGCTTACGCTGGAGGCATGGGCAGGACCCCGCGTACGCGCTTCCACCTGGACCAGGACGGACATTCGGTCAGCGTCGTGCTGGGGCGCGCGGGCGGGCACGTCGAGGTGCTGGTCGACGGGAAGGTCGTACGGCAGGGACGGGTGCCCAAGCAGGGCGTGACCGTCCTGCGGGCCGAGCTGCCCGGGCAGCCGCCCCGGCCGGTCGCCGTGACCCTCGGCAACCTGGGCGGCGACTTCCTCTGCGAGCTGGACGTCGAGGGCGACCGCTTCCTGATGCCGCGCGTGCCCCTCGTCGCGCCGGGTGGGGCCCGGCCGACGGGCCGCCCGCACCCGCTGCGCCTGCTGCGGCGCTCGTACCGCAGGGTCCTGCGCCGTATGGTCTCGCACCAGGGCCGCCACCGCCCCCGCCCGGCCGCCTAGACGCCCCCTTCCCCTCTGCCCGTCCACTCCGTACATTGCGCGCGCCGCCGTGCACCGGGTGCGGGGGTGACCACGAGGGGGACGCGTGAGGACCACGGGGACGGTACGGGGGAGCGGCCTGCGGCGGCTGCTGGCGGGCGGAACCGCCGCGCTGGTGCTGGCACTGGGGCTGCCCGGCACGGCGGCGGTGGCACAGACGGAGGCCGGAACGGGCACCGTGACCGGCACGGCCACCGGTACCGCGGCCGCCCACGAGGCGCTGCTCGCGGCGATGCGGGCGGAGGCCGGCACGGCCGCCGGCGGGGACGGCATCCCCGGGATCATCGCCCGCGTGCACCGCGACGGCACCGACTGGACCGGCACGGCCCGCAGCGACACCGGGGTGCCCGACCGGGATCCCGACCGGCCCTACCGGGCCGGGTCCATCACCAAGCTCTTCGTCGCCACCACCACGCTCCAGCTGGTCGGCGAGGGCCGGCTGCGGCTCACCGACGACGTGTTCGGGCTGCTCGGGCCGGTGCTGAAGACCAACGCCACGCAGGGGTGCAACCCCGCCACCTGGACCTGCTTCGACCCGCCCGGCCCCGGGAAGCCGCCCATCACCGTCAAGGACCTGCTGTCCCACTCCAGCGGCGTCTTCAACTACCTGGCCGACCTGAGCTTCCTGGCCACGGCCGGCGCGAGCTTCCCGGGCCTGCCCGACCACTCGGCGCAGCAGCTGGTCGACGAAGGCGCCAACCACGGGCCGCAGTTCGCGCCGGGCACGAGCATGGCGTACGGCAACACCAACCTCATCCTGCTCGGGATGATCATCGAGAAGGTGACCGGACGCCCCTGGGCCGAGGAAGTCGACCGGCGCATCATCCGGCCCCTCGGCCTCGCCCACACCGTGCTCCCCGGCTCGGACCCGGTGCTGCCCGGCCCGCACGACGCGTTCTACACCAACTACCTGCGCCCCCGCGGCGTGTTCGGGCACCTCTCGCGGCCGGCCGCCGACTGGAACCCCTCGATCGGCGGGGCCGCCGGCGCCATCGTCTCCACCACCGGGGACCTGATCACCTTCATCCGGGCCCTCCTCGGAGGTCGCCTGCTGCCCGCCGAGCAGCTCACCGCCATGCGCACGCAGCTCAACCCGAACCGCGTCGGCACCCCGGGCCCGGGCCTGCCGGGCATCCCGTGCGACCCCGCACTCACCTGGCCGGAGTGCATCGTCAACCCGGCGATCAGCACGGTCAGTTCCGGCGACGCGGCCACGCCCGGGCACTGGTACGCCGCCCGGCCCTGGAAGTCCGCACAGGCCGACGTGGGGCTCGGGCTCACGCGCCGGACCCTCACCTGCGCCGACGACAGCACGGTGGTCCTGTACGGGCACAACGGCGCGGCCTTCGGCTCCTTCAGCTACCTGTACGCCACCCAGGACGGCTCGCACGCCATCGCGCTGAACTACAACGGCGACTGGCCCCTGTGGGAGATGTACAGCCTCAACGGCATCCTGGCGGCCGAGTTCTGCCCCCGCTAGTCCCGTCGCGGCGCCGGCGGCCCTGTCACCAGCCGGCGGGCAGGCCCCGCCCCCCGCCCTTGCGGGCGGGGGGCGGGGCTGAGAGGGTGCTGTGGTGATCGACTCTCCTGCCGAAGCCGATGTCCTGGGTCCGTTCGCCGAGCACCGGCGGCTGCTCTTCGCCACCGCCTACCGGATGCTCGGCAGTGTCGCCGACGCCGAGGACGTCCTCCAGGACGCCTGGCTGAAGTGGGCGCAGGACGACCGGAGTTCCGTCGAGAACCCGAAGGCCTACCTGGTCCGTACGGTCACCAACCTCTCCCTCAACCGGCTCACCTCCGCCCGCGCCAAGCGGGAGGCCTACGTCGGCCCCTGGCTGCCGGAGCCGATGCTCACGCAGCCCGACGTGGCGGAGGAGGCGGAGCGGGCCGACTCGGTGTCCACCGCGATGCTGGTGGTCCTGGAGAGCCTGAGCCCGCTCGAACGCGCCGTGTTCGTCCTCAGGGAGGTCTTCGGGTACGCGTACGCGGAGATCGCCACGGTGCTCGACCGCACCGAGGCCACCGTGCGCCAGACCGCCCACCGCGCCCGGTCGCACGTCCAGGCCCGCCGCCACCGCTTCGACACGGACACCCAGCGCCGCCACGAGATCACCGAGCGCTTCCTGGCCGCCTGCGCGGGCGGCGACCTGAAGGCCGTGATGGAGCTGATGGCCCCCGACGTGACCGCCTGGTCCGACGGCGGCGGCATCGTCAGGGCGGCCCTGCGGCCCCTGCACGGACCGGACAAGGTGGCGCGCTGGATCCTCGGCGTGCTGGCCAAGCCGGAGAACGCGGGCGTCGTCGCCCGGCACGAGGTGGTCAACGGCGAGGAGGGCCTGGTCTTCTCGGCCGGTGACCACGTCCTGGGGGTGCTCACCTACGACGTGCTCGACGGCGTGATGCTGAACGTGCGCCTGCAGGCCAACCCCGAGAAGCTGCGCCACTTCAACCCGGCGGCGGAGGAGGGCGGGCCGGACACGGAGCCGGACACGGAGCCGGACACGGAGCCTGCCGCCGGGCCGGACGGCGGGCCGGAAGCCCGGTCGGCCGCCGGGACCGACGGCGGTGACGCCCCGTAACCGAGACCTCGACTGCACCCGCCCGTTTCGGGCGCCCGGGGCCGGGTAGGCGCGGGGTGTTCCGAGGAGAGCGTGGTGGCCGCGCATCGCATCGAACAGGTCGAGGTCCCCGTGGACGGCTCCGCCGTCGACGGCGACCTCGCCGTGCCGTCCGGGGCCCGGCAGGTGGTCGTCTTCGCCCACGGCAGCGGCAGCTCCCGCCACAGCACCCGCAACCAGGCCGTGGCCCGCGACCTGCGCGAGGGCCCGCTGGGCACCCTGCTGCTCGACCTGCTCACCCCGCGTGAGGAGGCCGTGGACACGCTGACGGGCGAGCACCGCTTCGACGTCCCGCTGCTCGGCTCCCGGCTGGTCGCGGCCGTGGACTGGCTGGCCGGCCGCGCGGACACCGCCGGGCTGCCGGTCGGCCTGTTCGGGGCCAGTACGGGCGCCGCAGCGGCCCTGGTCGCCGCGGCGGACCGGCCGGACCGGGTGCGCTGCGTGGTGTCGCGGGGCGGGCGCCCGGACCTGGCCGGGGCCGCACTGGGCCGCGTACGGGCCCCCGTCCTGCTGATCGTGGGAGGCCGGGACACCGAGGTGCTGCGGCTCAACCGGGAGGCCGCCGAGCGGCTCACCGCCCCCTGCGAGCTGACCGTCGTACCCGGCGCCACGCACCTCTTTCCGGAACCGGGGGCACTGGAACAGGTCGCCGAGGCCGCCCGCGCGTGGTTCCTGCGCGCGGTGGACGGCCCGCCGTGAGGAGGAACGACGATGGCCACGCGCTTCACCAACCGACAGCAGGCCGGCCGGCAGCTGGCCGAGAGGGTCGCGGCCGTCGCGGCGGAGCAGCGCTGGAAGCGGCCCCTGGTCCTCGCCCTGCCGCGCGGCGGGGTGCCCGTGGGCGCCGAGGTCGCGGAGGCCCTGCACGCGCCCCTCGACGTCCTGGTGGCCCGCAAGATCGGCGCGCCCGGCCACTCCGAACTCGGCATCGGGGCGATCGTCGACGACGACCCGCCCCTCTTCGACCCCCGCTCCCTGGAGTACCTCGGCCTCACCGAGGACGAGCTGGCCTTCGACGTCGCCCGCGAGCGCATCGAACTGCGCCGCCGCGAGGCCCTGTACCGTGGCATCCGCGTCCCGCCCGAGGTGCGCGGCCGTACGGTCGTCCTGGTCGACGACGGGCTGGCCACCGGGGTCACCGCCCGGGCCGCCCTGCGCCACCTGCGGGGCCGCGATCCCGCACGGCTCGTGCTGGCCGTACCGGTCGCCGCGCCCGAGGCCCTGGTGGCCCTCTCCGCGGAGACGGACGAGGTGATCTGCCTGAGCCGGCCGCAGCCCTTCCACGCCGTCGGCCTCTGGTACGAGGACTTCGAGCAGACCACGGACCGCGAGGTGACCGCCCTGCTGGGCCGCCAGCCGGTGACCCACTGACCCGGGGGCGGGGTGGCCTACGGGCCCTCCGCCGGGGGCTCCAGGGGCGGCGCGGACACCGCGCAGTGGGTGTGGCACTGCGGATGGCAGCCGGCCGGCGCCTGCGACCGCACCGTCGTCCAGGCCAGCACCGCCCCCGCCACCAGCAGCCCGGCACACCAGACCATGGCCGGGCCGAACGCGGCGTCGAACTCGTCCGGGGACCGGTACGCCTCCGGGCCCATCCCGGCGAGCAGGGGCAGGGACGCCACCGCCAGCAGACCGGCCACCCGCGCCGCGGCGTTGTTGATACCGCTGGCCAGCCCCGCCCGGCCGGGATCCACCGACGCCAGCACCGCCGAGGTCAGCGGCGCCACCAGCGCGGCCATGCCGAGCCCGAGCACCAGCATCGCGGGCAGCACGTCACCCCAGTACGACGCGTCGGGCCCCACCCGCAGCATCAGCAGCATGCCCGCCGCACACAGCAGAGGCCCGACGGTGAGCGGGATCCGGGGGCCGATCTTCTGGCCCAGCTCCCCGGAGCGCGCCGACAGCAGCAGCATCACGACCGTGGTCGGCAGCATCGCCGCGCCCGCACCCAGCGCCGAGTACCCGGAGACGACCTGGAGCTGCAGCACGGCCAGGAAGAAGAACCCGCCGAACGCCGCGTAGACGAACAGCGTCACCACGTTCAGGGCCGTGAACTGCCGCGAGGCGAAGACCTCGGGCGGCACCATCGGGTCGGCGCGCCGCCGCTCCACCAGCACGAACGCCACCCCCGCCAGCACGCCCGCGACCCCGGCCGCCACCACCACGGGGCCCGCCGTCCCGGCCTCGATCAGCGCGTACGTCACCAGCGCCAGCGCCAGCGCCCCGAGCACCGCGCCCAGCACGTCGAACCGGCCGTGCGCCGCCGGGTCCCGCGACTCCGGTACGTGGCGCAGCGCGACCGGCACGCAGAGCGCGGCGAGCGGCACGTTCAGCAGGAACACCCAGCGCCAGCCCGGCCCGTCCACCAGCCAGCCGCCGAGGAACGGGCCGACGGCCGCACCGATGCCGCCGAAGCCCGACCACAGGCCCACCGCCCGCGCCCGGTCGTCCGGGTGCAGGGAGGCCTGGATCAGGGCCAGCGAGCCCGGGGTCAACAGGGCGCCGCCGATCCCCTGGAGGGCCCGGGCGGCGATCAGCACCGGGGCGTTGGGCGCCAGACCGCACAGCAGCGAGCCCGCGGCGAACCAGGCCACCCCGAGGACGAACACGCGGCGCCGGCCGAACCGGTCGCCGAGCGCCCCGCCGACCAGGATCAGCCCGGCGAGCGTGAGCAGGTAGGCGTTGACCGTCCACTGGAGCGCGGCCATGTCGGTGCCCAGGTCGGCGCCGATGCGGGGCAGCGCCACGTTGACCACGGTCGAGTCGAGCAGCGCCATGGTCGAGCCGAGGACGGTGACGAGCAGGACCCGGCGGCCCCGGGGGCTGGCGAGCCGTACGCCGCCGTCGCCTTCGCCGGGGGAGCCGCGGCCGGGACCCCCGCCTCCGCCGGAACCGTCCGCCGGGCCGGCGCCGGGGGTGCCGCCCCGGGAGTCGCCGGGGCCCGTGTGCCGCTCCGCGTCTGCCATGCCTCCAGAGTGGTGACCGTTCCGCCGTGGGGCCAGCGGGCATCGCCAGGGGTAACGAACTGATTACTCTCCGCGATGAACCGGCATATGCCGCATGCAGGTGGGGCACGGTCAGGGCGACCCCTGCCCGACCGCACCCGAGGAGTGGTCACCATGCCCCCCACCGCCGGACTCCCCGCCGACCTCCCCGACTGGCTGGACCGCCTGCTGCGCCGCCGCAGGGGCCCCCGCCCCGAACCCCCCGCGCCCGGTCCCGGGCCGCAGGTCCCCGGCCCGACGCCCGCCCCGCCACCCGGTCCCGGGCCCTCCACCACCCCCGCCTTCACCGCCGACTTCAGCTCGACCTCCCAATGGGTCGCCGGCCGCTCCTGGGCGTATCCGGACGGCGGGCCCACCAACCACCGCGACAACAAGCTCGACCACCTCACCGCCGACCCCGCCTACAGCCGCACCGGGCTGTTCCGCGCCACGCGCCGCCCGGACGGCGACTGGGACGCGGGCCTGCTCACCACCGAGGGCAGCGACGAGGGGTTCATGCTGCGCACCGGGGACGTGCTGGAGACCCGGGTGCGGCTGCCGCGCGAACTCGGCGCCTGGCCCGCGATCTGGACCTGGCGCGACGGCGGGCAGGAGATCGACGTCTTCGAGTACCACCCCGACAACCCCGACCTGCTGGAGCTGACCAACCACGTGAAGGGCGCCCAGTCCTACCACCGGGACCCGGCCATCGCGCCGGGCGCCTGGGTGGACCTGGCGGTGGAGTTCGGCTCCCGGTCGGTGGTCTGGTGGGTCAACGGCCGCCGGGTGTTCGCCGACCGGGCCGGGGTGGGCCGCCGCTGGCACGCGTACCTGATCGTGAACCTGTCGGTCTGCGCGGGCCGTTACCACCCGGCGCCGGAGCCGGGCGTCGACGAGATGTCGTACGAGGTGGCGCACCTGCGCGTCCACCGCCGGTGACCGGGGCGGAGCCGCAGGGTCCCGGAGGGGCCGCGTAGGATCGATCGGCCGCGGCCCCTCCGGCCCGTACACCCGAGCGAACGGAGTCCCGTCCATGCGCTACGTCCCCCTCGGCAGCAGCGGTCTGCGGGTCTCCGCCGTCGGCCTCGGCTGCAACAACTTCGGGGGCCGGCTCGACGCCGGGCAGACCCGGGCTGTCGTCGACGCGGCCCTGGACGCCGGCATCACCCTGTTCGACACGGCCGACATCTACGGCAACCGCGGCGGTTCCGAGGAGTTCCTGGGCAAGGCCCTCAAGGGCCGCCGCGACCAGGTGGTGCTCGCCACCAAGTTCGGCTTCGACGGCGTCGACATGGGCTACGGGCCCGCCGCCGGCGGCCGCGGCGGGCGCGGCTACGTCCGCCGTGCCGTCGAGGCCTCGCTGCGCCGCCTGGACACCGACCACATCGACCTGTACCAGTTGCACAGCCCCGACCCCACCACCCCGGTGGCCGAGACCCTCGCCGCCCTGACCGAGCTGGTCGCCGAGGGCAAGGTCCGCTACATCGGGCACTCCAACCTCAGCGGCTGGCAGCTCGCCGAGGCCGAGCACACGGCCCGCGAGCTGGGCACCGCCCACTTCGTCTCGGCCCAGAACCACTGGTCGCTGCTGGCCCGCCACGCCGAGTACGAACTGGTGCCGGCCGCCGTGCACTACGGCGTCGGGGTGCTGCCCTACTTCCCGCTCGCCAACGGGCTGCTGACGGGCAAGGTGCGGCGCGGTGCCGACGTGCCGGCCGGCTCGCGGCTGGCGGGCCGGGACGCGTACGTCGCGGAGCGGCTCGACCGCGTGGAGGCCCTGGCCGCGGTGGCCGGGAAGCACGGCCGGAGCCTGCTGGAGCTGGCCATGGGCTGGCTCGGCGCCCAGCCGGGCTGCGCCTCGGTCATCGCCGGGGCGACCAGCCCCGAGCAGGTGCGGGCCAACGCGGCCACCGCGGACTGGATCCCGGACGCCGGGGTGCTGGCCGAGGCCGACGCCGCGGCACCGCGCTGACGGGGCCCGGGCGGAGACGGCTTCGCCCGGGCTTCAGGTTCCGTCCGGGCACGGGGCATGGGAAAGGGGGCGCGGACCAGGTCCGCGCCCCCTTTCCCCGGGTACCTTCAGGCCCTCCCGGGCCGGCCGGGCCGGCCGTCAGGCCGTTCCTCAGGCCGGGCCGAAGGTCAGCGACAGCTGCGGCGTGCCCTCGTTGGCCGTGGCCTCGGAGGACCAGAGCCACAGGGCGTCCGTACCGGGCCCGGTGAGTGCCAGGCTGTAGCCGCCGCCCAGTGCCGCCGCCACCGAGGCCCGGTCGAGCTGCACCGAGGCCACCGCGGAGCCGTCCGCGACGCCCGGCAGCGTGCCCAGGACCGCCCCGCCCAGTGCCGGACGGGTGTTGTACGTCGTGCCCGCCTCGGTCCAGGCCCCGGTGACCGGCACCACCGAGACCGTGTCGGCCGTGCCCGCCCCGCTCATCGTGCTGGTCTTGACGCTGAGGGTGGCGGACTTCAGCACCGTGCCCGCGGGGGCCGCCGGCAGGCTGAAGCGCAGGTAGCTCTGGTAGAGGCTGCTGCCGCGCACGGCCAGGGAGCCGGACGCGCCGTAGTTGGTGTCCGGGGCGCCCTGGTTGACGTACGTGTCCTCGCTCGCGGTGACCAGCGCCACCGAGTCCGAGGGTGCCTTGGCCAGGGTGAAGTGGTTCTGGACCTGGGCCGCGGTCAGCACTGACGGGTAGACGGCCGTCTCGTCGATCTGCCCGGCGAAGTAGTTGCTGGTGGGGCGGTTGGGCCAGTTGTTGAGGTTGTCGCCGCCCACGTGCCAGTAGCCGCCGTAGGCCTGGTTCGTGGTGTGCGGCAGCGTGCCGCGGTTCTGGCCGTCCACCCAGAGCACCATGCCGCCCGGGCCCTGGGTCGCGACCACGTGGTGCCACTGGTTGTCGTTGAACGCGGCCGCGGTGGTGATGGTGCGGGTGGCGCCGTTGTAGATGCCGAAGACGATCCGGCCGTCGTTCGTCATGTAGAGGTGCTTGTCGAACGCGGAACTGTTCCGGGTGGTGTTGTTGCCGAAGCCCAGCAGCTTGCCGCCGCGGGTGGTGGAGGTGCGGAACCAGGTCTCCAGGCTGTAGCTGGGGGTCACCGTCTGGCGCCGGTCGCTGTGCACCTTCTGGACGGCGCCGTCGAAGCCGATCGCGGTGCTCGGGCCGCTGATCGCGCCCGGACCCTGCCGCAGTGCGGGGCCGTTGACGTGCAGACCCGAGGTGTTCCCGGACACCGAGGAGTCCGCCACGTACGGGAGGACCGGGTCGTCGTACCGCCAGTACAGCGTCGCGCCGTCCGAGCGGACCCGGTCCGGGTACGACTGCACGGCGGTCGGCACGGTCACGCTCGCCGTCGCCGACAGGGCGCTGGTGTTGCCGGCCGCGTCCGTGGCCGTCACCCGGTAGGTGTACGTCTGGCCGGCCGTCACCGCGGTGTCGGTCCAGGAGGCCTGCGGGCGGAGGAAGAACAGCGAGTCCGCGGTGGTCGTGTGCACCGGGGAGGCCCCGCCGTTGCGGTAGATCCGGTACGTCAGCCGGCTGTCGTCCAGGTCCAGGCTGGTGCGCCAGCGCACCTGCACCTCGCCGGGCCTGACGGAGCCGGCGCTGGCCACCGGGGTGGTGGGCACGCCGGTGTCGCCGGTGGACGCGAAGCGGGTCAGGCCCTGCTGGGCGTGTCCGTTGACGGTGGTCTGCTCGCCGCCGACCCACAGGTAGTCGACGCCGTTCTTGGCGCCCACGGCCAGCACGCGCGGTCCGATGCCCTCGCCGATGCCGTCGTTGGTGTCGGGCGCCCAGCCCAGCTTGCCGGTGCCGGTGACCGGCTGCGCCAGCAGGTGGTGGCGCTGGCCGTCGGGGAACTCGCCCACGCTGGAGCAGTCGTGGGCGTGCGAGGCGCTGTACAGCACGCCCTGGTGGTGCAGGACGGCCTGGGTGGCGCCCAGGCAGCTGTCCCGCCACTTCTGGTTGAAGTCGGAGAGGTTCAGCGCGATCCGGCCGTCGAACCCGCCGGTGCCCTCGTTGGCCGTGTAGAAGCCGGTGGCGTCGGAGGTGAGGTCCTTGACCACCGACTGGTTCTGGATGAACCCGGCCGGATACGCCTTGGTGAGCGCCCCGGTCGTCGCGTCGACCACCGCGAGGGCGTGCGTGGCGGTGCCGTTGACGGTGAAGAAGTCACCGCCCAGGATCACGTTCTTGCCGTCCGGGGTGACCTCCAGGGCGCGCCCGGGCTCGTCGGCGTTGGCGGTGAACGGCTTCAGCGCGCCGGTGCCGGCGTCGACCGCGGCGAACCGCTGCCGGGTCTGACCGGCCACGGTCCCGAAGTCGCCGCCGACGTAGACGGTGTCGCCGGTGACGGCGAGCGCGCGGACCGTCGCGGGGAAGCTGGGCCGGAAGGTGTTCTTCGGCGTGCAGGTCGCCACGTCGATCGCGGCCAGGCTGCTCACCGCGAGCCCGTTGACCGCACCGAAGTAACCGCCCGCGTACAGCGTGGACTTGTCCGCGGACAGCGCCAGTGCCCGCACGGTGGCGGTGCCGGATCCCACGGTGAAGGAGAGCTTGCACGAGGTGGGGGCGCCGGTCGCGGCGTCGAGGGCGACGAAGTTCACCGCCTGCTGCTCGGTGCCCGCACCGCCGGCGGGCGGCCGCACGGCCGAGAACGTACCGCCGGCGAACACCGTGCTCCCGGCCGCCGCCAGGGACCACACCACGCCGTTGGTCTGCCAGGTCGGCAGGTCGTCGGCGGTGAACGCGACCGGCGGGGTGATCGCCGACGCCTGCGGCACGAGCGCCCCGGCCAGCCCGGCGCCGGCCAGTCCCAGCACCAGCGCACCGGCCAGCGCCCGGTATCTCCTCCGTGTCGACCTGTCCATGAACCCCCCAGAGAACCCGGCTCCGCGCCGGAGGACCCGGCGCGCTACGGGCGCACAATAGGGTCATTTCCTTTCGGCCACACCCCGATTGACCGAAACGGTGCCGGACGACAGCCGCTGGGCGAGGAACACCGGGACCACCGAGAGCACCACCAGCACGGCGGCGACCACGCTGACCACCGGAGCCTGCTGCGGCCGCGCCATGTTCGAGAAGATCCACACCGGGAGCGTCTGCACGCCCGGGCCCGCGGTGAAGGTGGTCACCACGATCTCGTCGAAGGACAGCGCGAAGGCCAGCAGCCCGCCCGCCGCCAGGGCCGACCGGACCAGCGGGAACGAGACGTCCCGGAAGGCGCGGAAGCCGTCCGCGCCCAGGTCCATCGCCGCCTCCTCGTACGAACCCGGCAGCCGCCGCAGCCGGGCCAGCACGTTGTTGAACACCACCACCACGCAGAACGTGGCGTGGCCGACCACCACCGTGAACAGCCCCAGCCCCACGCCCAGCGGCTCCAGGACCGTACGGAACGCGGAGTTGAGCGCCACGCCCGTGACGATGCCCGGCAGCGCGATCGGCAGCACCACCACGAACGACACCGTCTCGCGGCCGAAGAACCGGTGCCGGTGCACGGCGAAGGCGGTCAGCGTGCCGAGGACGAGCGCGATGACGGTGGCCCCGAGCCCCGCCTTCACGGAGGTCCACAGCGCTGCCCGGGCCCCCTCGCTGCCCCAGGCGTCGGCCCACCAGCGCAGCGTGAAGCCGCTGGGCGGCCAGCCCGCACTGCGGTCCGGGTTCACCGAATTCACCAGCACCAGCAGCAGCGGCACGTAGATCACCGCGAAACCGAGCACCGCGGCCAGCCGCAGCGCGATCCGCGCCGGACGTGAGAGGTTCATGGCGTGTCTCCTGGGACGGCCCCGGGGCCGCCCGGTCGATGGCTCTAGAGGCTGCCGAGCGCGCCGGTCCGGCGCACCGCCAGCAGGTACAGCACGATCGCGGCCACGGGCAGGGTGCCCAGCGCGGCGGCCAGCGGCGGGTCCAGCGTGATGTTCGCGGCGATCAGGTTGCCGATCAGCTGGGTCTTGCCGCCCACGATCTGTACGGCGATGTAGTCGCCCAGGCTCAGGGAGAAGGTGAAGACCGACCCGGCCGCCACGGCCGGCAGCACCATCGGCAGGACCACGGACCGGAAGGTGCGCCAGGTCCGCGCACCCAGGTCCGCGGAGGCGTCGAGCAGGTTGTCCGGCAGCTGCTCCAGCGCCGCGTGCAGCGGCAGCACCATGTACGGCAGCCACAGGTACGTCAGGACGATCACCACGGCCGGCAGCCCGTACCCGGGGCCGTCCAGGCCCAGCGGCGCCAGCACGGAGTCCAGCAGCCCGCCCTCGGCCAGGATGATGCGCCAGGCGTACGCCTTGACCAGGTAACTGGCCCACAGCGGCATCAGCAGCCCGACCACCAGCAGCGGACGCCACCGGGGCCGGGCCACGCGGGCGGTGTAGAAGGCCACGGGGAAGGCGGTCACCGCGCACAGCACGGTCACCGCGAGGGCCACCCCGACGCTGCGCAGCGCGACCTGCCCGTACACCCCGGAGGTGACCAGCGCCCGGAAGTTGCGGCCGGTCCAGGTGCGGACCACGTCGGAGGTGAAGGGGTCCGTCGACCAGAAGGCGGACAGGAACAGCGCGGCCAGCGAGCCGAGGTAGGCCAGCACGAGCCAGGTGAGCGGGGCGGAGAGCAGCAGGGCGAGGCGGAGCCGGGGGCGCCGGTGCAGGCCCCCGGCCAGCCGCCGGACGGGTCCGGCGGCCGGTGCGGCGGCCCGCGCCGCCGGTGCGGCGGCGGGCGCGGGCGGGGCGGAGGTCATCGGCAGGTCAGCCCTTGATCTCGGTCCAGGCCTGCACCCACTCCGAGTACGGCACGCAGGTGGTGTCCGTGCGGCCGTCCACGCACTGCGGGATGGGCGTGGTCCAGAAGTGCACGCGCTTCCAGTACGGCTCGTCGGCGGCGTGGTAGGTGGCGCAGTGGCCCTTGTCGGCGGTCTTGTCGCAGGACTTGGCGTTGGAGGGGGCCTCGCCGAAGTACTCGGCGACCTGGGCGTTGACCTCGGGCGAGATGATCCAGTCGAGCCACTTGTACGCGCAGTTGGGGTTCTTGGCCTTCGCGGAGACCATCCAGGTGTCGGACCAGCCGGTGGCGCCCTCCTTCGGCAGGACCGCCTCCACGGGGGCCTTCTCGGCCTTGGCCGCGTTCACGATGACCTGCCAGGTGGTGCCGACCACCGAGTCGCCGCTCTTGAAGGCGGAGATCTCCTTGAGATAGTCGCTCCAGTACTCGCCGATGTTCCGGTTCTGCTGCTTCAGCAGGTCCACGGCCGCGTCGAACTGCCTGCGGTCCAGTGCGTACGGGTTCTTGATGCCGAGGTCCGGCTTGGTGGCCGCGAGGTAGAGCGCCGCGTCGGCGAGGTAGATCGGGGAGTCGTACGCGGTCACCTTGCCCTGGTGCGCGGCGCCCTGGTCGAAGACGGCCGACCAGGAGTCGGGGGCGGGGGAGACCTTGTCGGTGCGGTACATCAGCAGGTTGGCGCCGCGCCCGTGGGGGACGCCGTACGCGACGCCCTTGACCGAGTTCCAGGGCTGGTTCTTCAGGCTCGGGAACACGTCGGCGTAGCTGGGGACCAGTGAGGTGTTGACGGGGGCGGCGTCGCCGGAGGCGATGAGGCGGAGCGAGGCGTCGCCGGAGGCGGACACGGCGTCGTACTGGCCGGTCTTCATCAGGCTGACCATCTCGTCGGAGGTCCCGGCGGTCTTGGTGTTGACCTGGCAGCCGGTCTTCTTCTCGAAGGGTGTGACCCAGTCGGTCTTCGGGTCGTTCGAGCCGTCCTCGGTGTAGCCGGCCCAGGCGATCAGGTTGACCTGGCCCTCGCCGGCGCCGAGGGATTCGAGGGCGGAGAGCTTGGGCGGGGTGAACCCGCTGCCGCCGGGTGCCCCGGCCCCGCCGCCGTCGGCGGAGCCGCCGCACGCGGTGGTGAGGGTGAGGGTGCCGAGGGCGGCCGCGGCCGCGAGGGTACGGGTGAGGCGCACGGTGTCTCCAGGGGAAGGTGCCGGGATGGCGGGACGGGAGGGGGACGGGGGTGCGGCGGTGAGGACGGGTCGGGAGCGTCGGGTGTGACGGGGGAGCGGGAAGCCGCCCGGAAACGGGCCCGGGTCAGGCGGGGGCGCCGACGGGGAAGTTGTGGCGCCGGTCCCACCGGAGCCGGACGCGCGCGCCGCGGTAGGCGGCGACGTCGGCGGAGGAGGTCTCCAGGTTCTGCTGGACGGCGGTGAGCCGGCCGCCCGCGTCGAGGTCCACCAGGAAGCGGGTGGCCCCGCCGAGGTAGACCACCTCGGCGACGGTGCCCGCGGCGGTGCAGAACCCGCGTCCGGCGTCCGGGCCGTCCGCGCCGTCCGCGGCGTCCGGACCGGGCGCGGCGGCCGGGTCGCCGTGCAGGACGCGGATCTTCTCGGGCCGGATGCTGTACGTGCCCCCGGTGCCGGTGAGCCGTTCGGCGGCCGGTCCGGTGAGCAGGTTCGAGGTGCCGACGAAGCCCGCGACGAAGGCGGTGGCGGGGCGCTCGTAGATCTCGGCCGGCGTGCCGGTCTGCTCGATCCGGCCGCCGTTCATCACCGCGATCCGGTCGCTGAGCGTCAGGGCTTCCTCCTGGTCGTGGGTGACCAGGACGAAGGTGATGCCCACCTCGCGCTGGAGCGCCTTCAGCTCGACCTGCATCTCCTCGCGGAGCTTGAGGTCGAGGGCGCCGAGGGGTTCGTCGAGCAGCAGGACGGCGGGCCGGTTCACCAGGGCCCGGGCCAGGGCCACGCGCTGGCGCTGGCCGCCGGAGAGCTGGGCGGGGCGCCGTGCCCCGTACCCCTCCAGGCGGACCCGGGCGAGGGCGGTGCGGGCGCGGTCGAGCCGCTCGGCCCGGGGCACGCCGCGCACCTTCAGCCCGTAGGCGACGTTCTGCTCCAGCGTCATGTGCGGGAACAGGGCGTAGTCCTGGAACACGGTGTGCACGTCGCGCTCGTACGGTGCGGCACGGGTGACGTCCCGGCCGGCCAGCTCGATGGTGCCGCCGGTGGGGGCCTCGAAGCCGGCGACCATGCGGAGGACGGTGGTCTTGCCCGAGCCGGAGGGGCCGAGGACCGAGAAGAACTCGCCGTCCGCGATGTCGAGGTCGATGCCGGTGACGGCGTCCGTCCGGCCGAAGGACTTGCGCAGGCCGCGCAGCCGGATGGCGTGGGGGCGGGGAGCCCCGGTGGCGTTCGCCGCCATGGAGGGGACCTTTCGGGGGGCCGACGGGGGTGCGGGCGGGGGCGGTTCCGGCGTGCCGGGCCTCCGCTGCGGCGTAAACCTATGAACCCATAGGTCAAACTTCAAGAGCCCGATAAGGTAAAGCTTCCGTCATGCACAAGGTGGTGATCATGAGCCGAACCGGCGTGCGCCGCGCGGGGGACGGGGCCCGCACGGCCGTCTTCACTCCCGTCGACACCCTCGCCCGGGTCGACGCCGTCATCCGGCGGCTGGGTGACGCCATCGAGCTCGGCCTGCTGGCCGACGGCGAGCAGCTGCCCGGCGAGACCGACCTCGCCACCCAGCTCGGCGTGTCCACCGTGACCCTGCGGGAAGCCCTGGTGGCCCTGCGCCAGCAGGGCCTGGTGACCACCCGGCGCGGCCGGGGCGGCGGCAGCTTCGTCACCGTCCCCGAGGGGCCGCCGGCCGCCCGCCTCACCGCACGGCTCACCGCCTGGAGCCCCGAGGAACTCCGCGACCTCGCCGACCACTGGGCCGCCATCGCCGGGGCGGCCGCGCGTCTGGCCGCCGGCCGCACGGAACCGGACGATCTCGCGCCGCTCCGCCGCTCCGCCGAGGAGCTCGCCGGAACCGCGGACCCCGCGGCCCGCAGCCGCCTCCACGGCAGGTTCCACGTGGAACTCGCGGCCGCCGCCCAATCGGCCCGTCTCACCAGGGAAATGGTCGGTTTCCAGACGCAGGTCGGAGCGCTACTGTGTCTCGCGCTCGCCGAGGAAGCACACTGCCAGCGCGTCCTCGGACGGCTCCGCGCGCTCCTCGCCGCCCTGGCGGAGGGGGACGCCGAGGCCGCCAGAGCCCTGGCCGAGCACTGCGTACAGGACTCGATGGACCCCCTCATCGAACTCCGCCTCCGCTCCTAGGCGGTGGCCGCCCGGAGGTAGACACGATGCCCCGCACCCTGGAGGCCACGGCCGGCACGGCCGCTGTGACCGCCCGCGTCAGAGCCACGCTGGAGGGCGTCTTCGAGGCGGTCGCGAGCACCGCCGAGGAGGCCGCGCGCCTGCTGGCCGCCGCCGTCCCGTCACCGGGAAGCCGCGGGCCGGTCACCGCCGACCTGGCGGCACTGCGCCCCGCACTGCACCGCCGGCTGGGCGAGGCGGGGCTGGTCTCGGGCATCGGCTTCGTCGCCGCTCCCGGCCTGCTGGCCGACGTACCGGCGTGGCTGGAGTGGTGGCAGTCCGCCCCCGAGGGGGCCGTCCGCCCGCTGCTGCTCGACCTGGACCCCGGCACCTCCGCCTACTCCGACTACACGCACTGGGACTGGTACGCCCTGCCCCGCGACACCGGGGCGCGCACGGTCGCGGGCCCGTACGTCGACTACCTCTGCTCGGAGGAGTACAGCCTGACCCTGGCGGCCCCGGTGCGGGTGGCCGGGCGCTTCGCGGGGGTCGCCGCCGCCGACGTGTACCTGCGGCACTTCGAGGCCGAGGTGATGCCGCTGCTCCAGGGGCTGCCGTACCGGGCGAGCCTGGTGAACGCGCGCGGCCGGGTGGCCGCCTCCACCGACCCCCGCCACCTCGCGGGCGCGCTGCTCAAGGGCCCGGACCTCGCCCGGGCGCTGGCCTCCCCGCACCCCGTCACCCACGCCGGGCTGACGCTGACGCCCTGCGAGGGGATCCCGCTGGTTCTCGTCACGCCGGCGGCTGCGGGCTGAGGCGCCTGAGGCTCTTGAAGCTCTTGAGCTGTTTGAGGTTCTTGAGGTTCTTGAGCCGGCCCGGGTCGGGCGGCGGTCAAGGGCAATCCCGGCCAATCGCCCATACCTGCATCTATGGGTTGAGCCACATCTGGGGTGTGTCCGGATTCCGGTGCGTGCGCGATCGGGAATCCCGCATTCCGGTTAGTGGCGGCACTCCGGGCTCCGCCCGGCCTCCCGTTCTCGTCGCGGACTTGCGGATGTGAAGACCGAGGCCGGACGGCCGTGATCGACGATCTTCGGCCGTTGTGGGGTCCCTTCGGAGGATCTCCGGCAGAGCCGGATCGTTATCCTCAAATCTTCCTCAGATCTAGTGACTCCCCGCTCGTGGCGTCTCTAGCTTCCTGCTCGGGCAGCCTGTGTGTCGGCCCGAGCAGCGGCCGTGCCGCGGACCTCCTGTCGAAGCTCCCGCACCACCGACGCCTGCGTCAAGATCATTGATTCGAAGGATGTTCAGAGCATGAAGGTTTCCAAGGCCGGTGCCGTCGTCGCGGTCCTCGCACTCTCCCTGACCGCCACCTCGTGCGGCGGCTCCGAGGAGAAGTCCACGATCTCGATCGGCATCAAGTTCGACCAGCCCGGCCTGGGCCTTCGTGAGGACGGCGCGTTCTCCGGCTTCGACGTGGACGTCGCGAAGTACGTCGCCAAGGAGCTCGGCTACGGCGAGGACCAGATCGAGTTCAAGCAGGTCTACAGCTCCGACCGCGAGCTGCTGCTCCAGTACAAGGAGGTCAAGTTCGTCGTCGCCAGCTACTCGATCAGCGAGAAGCGCAAGGCGAAGGTGGACTTCGCGGGCCCGTACTTCCTGGCCCACCAGGACCTGATGATCCGCTCCGACGAGACCGAGATCAAGAAGGCCCAGGACCTCAACAGCAAGCGGCTCTGCTCCGTGACCGGCTCCACCTCGGCCCAGAACGTCAAGGACAAGCTGGCGAAGAAGGCCGACCTGCTGGAGCTCGGCGGCTACTCCGAGTGCGTGGTCGCCCTCCAGGACGACGTCCTCGACGCCATGACCACGGACAACTCCATCCTGGCCGGGTACGCCGCGCAGAAGTCGAACCAGGGCAAGTTCAAGCTGGCCGGTCTGAACATGAGCGACGAGTACTACGGCATCGGCGTCCGCAAGGGCGAAACGGAGCTCCAGACCCAGATCAACGCCGCCCTGCGCAAGATGGTCAAGGACGGCTCCTGGTCGCGCTTCGTGAAGGCCAACTTCGGCGACGAGTACCGCAGCGAGCCGGCGCCGGCCATCACCGAAGGCAAGTGACGCGAGCCGCACCGCCGCCGGCCTGCGCCGGCGGCGGTGCGAACGCGTGGTGGGCGGCCGGGGGCACGGGTCAGCCGAGCGGCACGGAGACGATCGAGGACGCCGTCGCGGGGTCGCTCCAGTCCGCGTCGAACGCCGCGTTCACCACGTAGAGCCGCCCGCCCCACACCGCCGCCGTCGTCGGCTCGTCGAAGCGGGCGTCGGTGATCCGCCGTACGAAGCGGCCGCGCGTACCGTCGTCGCTGAGGGTGAACACGTCGACCGCGTAGGCCCAGTTGCGTACGACGTACAGTGTGCGGCCACGGACGGCGAGACCGTCTCCGTACCCCACCGAACCTTCGCCCTCCAGCACGGTGCGCGTCGCCGCGCCGGTGCGCGGGTCGACCCGGAACAGGGCGGAGACGTTGTCGTTCACGACGAGCAGGGCCCGCCCGTCCGGGGTCCGCTCGATGCCGTTGGAGCCCCAGTACGCGCCGCCCGGCGGCGTCGGCGTCCACTCGCCGCCGAGCGACAGTGCGCGGACGGCCGCCCCGGGCACGCCTGCCGTGCCCAGCGGCAGGTGGTACAGAACGTCGTTGAACGAGTCGGTGAACCAGGCGCCGCCGCAGGCGACCACCACGTCGTTGACGAACGCGGTGCCCGTCACGGCCTGGTGGGTGGCCAGCACCCGCCCGCTGCCGGCGTGCACCACCCGGACCTGTCCGCTGTCGCCGCCCGCGACGAGCAGACGTCCGTACGGGTCCAGCTTGAGGCCCACCGACATGGGTCCGGTGCCCTGGGTGACGATCCGGCCCGTGCCGGTCACGAGGTCGACCCGGTAGAGGGAGCCGTCGATGAGGGACCCGGTGTAGGCCACGCCCCCGCGGGAGACCGTGATGCCCTCGGGCTGGAAGCCCGGCGGGGTGGCGAGGGTGGTGGGCCGGTCCGCGGTGGTCCCGGTGCCGGCGGCCGACGCGGCCGGGGCGAGCGGGCCCGCCAGGGCGGAACCGGCGAGGGCCGCGGCGGCACCGAGGAAGCCGCGCCGTGCGAGGGAGCCTGCCACTGTCTGGTCCTTCCGAGTCGACGGTGGAGCAAGGGTGTTCGACGCATCCACCTCAGCACACCACTCCCGTGACGGGGACGGTCTACGGGGACGCTTCACAAGGGAATGGGGACGTTCCCCTTCAGCCCGCGGCCGCCCGGACCCCGCGGCCGCCCGTGCCCCGCGGGC
This sequence comes from Streptomyces sp. NPDC101118, assembly GCF_044759445.1. Lineage (NCBI taxonomy): Bacteria > Bacillati > Actinomycetota > Actinomycetes > Kitasatosporales > Streptomycetaceae > Streptomyces > Streptomyces sp. NPDC101118. The sequence continues at coordinate 199,441 of NZ_JBIVZG010000002.1, forward strand.
GCCCGTGCCCCGCGCCGCCCTCGCCGCCGGTGGGCCCGGGCCCTGTGCCGCCCCGCCGGCCGGGTACCTTGATCGCGAGCTTCGAGAGGGCGGTGCGGTGCCATGACGGGGAACGCGGAACGGACCACGGCGGCCGGGAGCGCCGCGGCGAGCGGCGCCGGGGCCCGCCGCGTCACGGTGGTGACCGGCGGCAGCCGCGGCATCGGCGCCGCGGTGTGCCGGCGGCTGGCGGCCGGGGGCCACGACCTCGCCCTCGCGTACGTGAGCAACGCCGGGGCGGCCGAGCGGGTGGCCGCGGACGTCCGCGCCGCCGGCGCGCGCTGCGTCACCGTACGCGCCGACACCTCCGTCGAGGCCGACGTGGACCGACTCTTCGACACCGCCCGCGACGCCCTCGGGCCGGTCACGGGACTGGTCAACAACGCCGGCGTCACCGGCCCCCTCGGCCGGCTCGCGGACGCCCGCACCGACGACCTGCGGCGCGTGGTCGAGGTCAACCTCCTCGGCTACCTGCTGTGCTGCCGGCGCGCCGCCCGCGACCTGCCGGACGGCGGCGCGATCGTCAACATCTCCTCCGCCGCCGCGACCCTCGGCAGCCCCGGCGACTACGTGCACTACGCGGCCACCAAGGCGGCCACCGACACCCTGACCATCGGCCTGGCCAAGGAACTCGGCCCCCAGGGCATCCGCGTCAACGCCGTGGCCCCCGGCATCATCACCACCGGCATGCACGCGACGATGGGCGACCCCGACCGCCCCGCCAAGGCCGCCGCAGGCATCCCGCTGCGCCGGCCAGGACACCCCGACGAGGTCGCGGGCGCGGTCGCCTGGCTGCTCTCCCCGGACGCCTCGTACACCACCGGCACCGTGCTGCGCGTCTCGGGCGGCCGCTGACCGGGCCGGTGGCGGGCGGGCCGGTGACGGCCGGGCCGGTGGTGGGCGCAGGCGGGTCAGTGACGGTTTCGCCGAACTCCCGTCTTCGTACCGAAGGTTGATGTTCTGTCACAGACCGGACCGGCTGTCGGTGCCCGGTGCCATCATGCGGGAATGACGCAGGCATCAGAGTCCGCAGCCACCGGTCCCCGCACCGCGGGCACCGTCACCCGCCTCTTCGCCGCCAGGGTCCGGGACACCCCCGACGCCCCCGCCCTGATCGCCGTCTCGGGCACCCTCTCGTACGCCGAGCTGGACGGCCGCGCCAACCGGCTCGCCCACCGGCTCCTCGCCTCCCGGCTCCCGCAGGGCGTCACCGTCGCCGTCGCCCTGAGCGAGGAGGCGGACACGGTCGTGGCGCTGCTGGCCGTGCTGAAGGCCGGCGGCGCGTACGCGCTCCTCGCCCCCGGCGCACCGGGGACCGCCCAGAAGCAGCTCGCGGCCGCCGCCCCGTACGCCCTGCTCACCGACTCGCGCACGCGCCACACCCTGGGCGCGGACAAGGGCGACCGCCGCGTGATCCTCCTGGAGGACGAGCGGGAGGCCGTCGCGGCGCAGCCGGCCGACGACCCCGGCGCCGAGCCGGGCGGGACCGCCGCGGTCCTCTTCACCGGCGCCGACGGCACCCGCGCCGTCGGCGTCAGCCACGAACGCCTCCTCGCGGCCCACGCGTCCTGGGCCGAGGTGGCCGGCACGACCCCCGGCGACCGGCACCTGGTCACCGCCCGGCTCGACGTCACCGCGTTCGCGGCCGGCTGGACCCGGGCCCTGTGCGACGGCGGGGCGCTGGTGCTGCCCGGACCGGCCCGCGAGCGCGGCGGCGACCTGCGCCGCGTCCTCGCCGAGGAGCGCGTGACCGTCCTGCACACCGACCCCGGCTGGGCCGTCCACCTCTTCGGCCCTCGGCGCGCCGCGGCCCCGGACTCCCTTCGGCTGGTCACGGTCACCGGGGACCGCCTCTACGTCGACCAGCAGGCCACCCTCCAGCGGCGGCTCAGTCCCGGCGTGCGCCTGCTCAACGTGTACGGCGTCACGGAGACCGCGGGCGTGGGCACCTTTTTCGAACTGGCCCGCCTGTCCCGCCCGGTGGCCCGCTCCGAGTCCGTCTCCCTCCTCGGCGAGCCCTTCCCCGGCTGCCGGGTCGAGGTCCAGGACGGGGAGATCCGCCTCGGCCCGCCCGAGGGCGGCGATGCCGTGCCCACCGGCGACCGCGGCCGGCTCCGCGAGGACGGCCTGCTGGAGTTCGGCGGCCGGACCCGGGACGTCGTCGTGTCCGACGGCCACACCGTGGACGCGTACCGCGTGGAGTCCGAACTCCGCTCCCACGAGGGCGTGGGCGGCGCCATCGTCGCCCGGATGGACGAGGGGGTGCTGCTCCGTACCCTGGCGGTGTACGTCGAACCGAGCCCCGACGAGGGCGACCGGGCTCCGGGCCGGCCGGCACCGGGCTCGATCGAGCTGCGGCGCCACCTGGAGGGCCGGGTCCCCAAGGAGGACATGCCCAAGGTGGTCGTGCGGCTGCGCGCCCTGCCCCGCAACCGGGCCGGCCAGGAGGACCGAGCGGCCCTCCCGCACCCCCCGTCGGGCCACGCCACGGGCACCAAGTACGGCGCGGCGCAACCCGGTTCGCCCGAGCCCTCCGGGTGCGCCACCGGCTGCACCACGCTCATCGTGGCCCTCCTCGCCATGGCCCTGACGGACTTCCTCTGGACCGGCTCCACCGACCTGTCCGGCGTCCCCGGCCCCTGGGCGGGCTTCTTCTTCGGCCTGTACGCGGCGGAGTGCCTGGCCTTCGGCGCGGGCATGGCGTTCCTCTTCACCGGCCTCCCGCGGATGCTGCGCGCGCGCCGCTCCCCGGGCCTCACCCGGGCCGCCCACCTGGCGGTGGTGTACCTGCTGGCCTCGTGGTGGCCGCAGGACAACGCGTACCGGATGGCCGCCAAGACCGACTGGCCCCAACAGGCCCTGTTGGTCTACACGTTCAACATCCCCCTGATGGTGGCCGCCGCGATCGTCGCCGTCTACGTCACCCGCCGCCCGAAGGACACGTACGACGCCGACTGACCCGGATCCGGGGCGCGCGCCGCGCCCCGGTCCCGGGATGCGCGCCGTGCCAACGGTCCCGGGATGCGCGCCCCCGGTCCCCTGGAAGCCGGTCAGCCGGTGAACATCGTCGCGAGGGCCGACGAGGCGCGGCGGACCAGGGCGTCCGCCGCGTCCAGGGACGGGCGGCTGTGGGAGGCGAGGAGTACGCCGAGGTACGGGGAGGGGGCGAACGCGGCCGTGGGGACGGCCGGGAGCAGCAGCACGCCCAGCTCCGCGCACCCGGCGGTGAGCGCTGCGACGTGCTCCGCCAGGCCGGCGTCCGGCAGCCGGGCCCCCAGCGGCACCCGGTCCACGATCCGCACCAGGTGCCCGGCGCCGCGCAGTTCGTCCAGCCGTGCCCCCACCATGAACGCGACGGACGGCCCGGTCAGCCGCAGGTTGGTCTCCGTCGGGGCGAGTCGGCCCGCCCGGTCCGCGACGAAGTCCACGTCGAACCAGCCCCGGTAGCCGTCCGCCGCCAGCTCCCGGCCCACCGCGTGCCCGAAGGCCAGCGCCGCCTCCTCCAGCACGGCGGGGACCACCCCGGGGCCCACCGTCGCCCCGCGGTACGCCGTGCCCGCCACCTCCATGACCGCCGCGCCCACGTCGTGCACCCGCCCGGTGGCGTCCACCAGTCCGTCGTACGTCAGGTCGCCGCCCTCCGGCACGCCCTCGACGTACTCCTCCACCAGCAGCGGGCCGCGCGGCAGCCGCCGCAGCACCGCGCGCGCCGCGCCCGGCGCCACCACGGCGGTGCCGGAGCCGCCGACGCCGTGCTCGGTCTTCAGCACCGCGGTCTCGCCCGCCCGCGCGCGGGCCCGCAGCAGCCGCGCGGCCCGCCACCGGGCGGCGGCGTACGTCTGCTCCGGCACCCGGATCCCCGGATGGCGACCGGTCTCCGTCAGTCGCCGGAACAGGGCGTTGGCGGCCGACTTGGACTCGTACCGCAGGGCGGCCGCCCCGGTCTCCCCCCAGGACACCATCGGCAGGCCCGTCTCCCGCAGCCGCGCGGCCAGCGCGGGCCGGGCCGCGAGCCCGGACCGTACCCCGCCGCGCCCGGACGTGCCCTCCGCCAGCCCGTCGTACAGCTCGACCTCCCCCCAGCCCAGCTGCCGCGACACCGTGGCCAGCCAGCCCTCCGGCACGGTCAGCGGCAGCACCAGGGCGGCCGGGTGGGGGCTGTAGAAGGCGGCGAGACAGGAGTAGTGGTGGGCGGGCTCCTGCGCCTCGTCCAGGGTCGGGTCCGCGAACTGCCGGTTGTACTCGGCCACGTTGCCGAGGTGTACGGCGCGCCGCCCCCCGGTCCAGGCCCGCACCCAGGCCGGCGTACCGGCCAGCTCCACCTCGAAGCACGGCAGCCCGCGCGGTGCTCCGGGGACCGGCCGCGCGCCGACCGCCGTGTAGAACGGCACCGCGTGCGGATCGGCCTCGACCAGCAGCCGCCCGGCCCCCAGCCGCCGCGCCCGGGCCAGCGCGTCCCGGTACAGGGCTCCGCCGACCCCCTGGCGGACCGCCCGGGGCTCCACGAACAGCAGCCCCAGCCGCACCACGGGCGCCTCGCCCTCCAGCGAGGCCAGCCCCAGCACTTCCCCGCGCCGCTCGGCGACGACGATCCGCCGCCGCGTCACCTCACCGGCCAGGAGGGTGAGTTCGGGGACGCAGGACTTGAGGAACGCGTCGTCGTACCCCCAGTGCGCCTTGGACCGCAGCATCAGTCCGCTCAGGGCCGCCGCCTCCTCGGGGCGGGCGGCGCGCAGGAGGACGTCCGTGCCGGGCATCAGGCCCCCGGCGCGGGGACGGTGGCGGCCTGGTGGCGGGCCACCAGCGTGCGTACGGCTCCGGGCAGCCAGTCCCCGGGGGCCTTCTCCCCGGAGCGGGAGAGCCGTTGCAGGATCTCGGCCGGTGTCGGCCGTCCGGCCGGATCCTGCCGCAGGCAGTCGCCGACCACGGCGGACAGGTCGGCGGGCAGGGTGCGCAGCGCCTCCTCCAGGACGGTGCCCTCCGGGAAGGGCGCGGCACCGCCGGCGTGGCAGAGCACCATGCCGAAGGCGTACGCGTCCACGGCCGGGGTGAGCGGCCCGCCGGTCAGCTGCTCCGGGGCGAGGAAACCGCGGGTGCCGACCACGAAGTCCGTGCGCGTGAGGGCCGTGCCGTCGGCGGCCCGCGCGATCCCGAAGTCGATGACGCGGGGGCCCGCGTCGGAGACCACGACGTTGCTCGGCTTGAGGTCCCGGTGGATGATCCCGCAGGCGTGGATGCCCTCCAGCGCCTCCGCCAGGCCGAGCGCAAGCGTCCGTACGGTCGTGGCGGGGAGGGCGCCGTGGCTGCGCAGCACCTCGTGCAGGGACGGCCCGGGGATGTACTCGGTCACCAGCCAGGGCCGGGCGTCGTCCGTTCCGGCGTCGACCACGGGCGCGGTGTGGAAGCCGCCGACCCGCCGTACGGCGTCCACCTCGCGGGCGAAGCGGCGGCGGAAGGAGGGGTCCTGGGCCAGCTCCTCCCGCACCACCTTGACGGCGACCCGGCGGGCGCCGGGCGACACGCCGAGGTAGACGGTGCCCATGCCGCCCTCGCCGAGCCGGGCGGTCAGCCGGTACCGGCCCACGTGGGCGGGGTCGTCCCGGCGCAGGGGCGGGTGCCGGACGGGCTCGGGGGCGGGCGGGGCGGGGTGGCGTACGACGGCCGCTGCGGCGTCGTCGGCCTCGGCGGCCCTGCGGAGCCGGGCGATCTCGATCTCGCCCTGGGCGCGGAGCAGCGCGGCCTGCTTCTCGCCGTCGGCGCGCAGGATCTCGGACTGGCGGACGCCTTCGGCATGGAGGATGGCGGCGCGCTTGTCGCGGTCGGCGCGCATCTGCTTCTCCATCGAGTCCTGGATGGAGACGGGGGGTTCGATGGCCTTGAGCTCGACGCGGTTGACGTGGACGCCCCACTTGCCGGTGGCCTCGTCGAGGGCGCGGAACAGGGCGGCGTCGATCTGCGGACGGGAGGCAAGGGCTTGTTCCAGGTCCATCCCGCTGAAGATCTTGCGGAGGGTCGTCACGGTGAGCTGCTCGATGGCCTGGATGTAGCTGGCCACTTCGTAGGTCGCGGCGCGGGCGTCGGTCACCTGGTAGTAGATGACGGTGTCGATGTTGGCGACCAGGTTGTCCCGGGTGATGACCGGCTGCGGCGGGAACGGGACCACCTGCTCCCGCAGGTCGATCCGGTTGCGGATCGTGTCGACGAACGGGACGACCAGGTGGAAGCCGGCGCCCAGCACGCGCGTGAACCGCCCGTAGCGCTCGACGATGGCCGCGCTCGCCTGCGGGATGACCTGCACCGTGCGGATGACGAGCCACAGCAGGACCAGCCCCACCACGGCCGCCACGGACCAGCCGATCAGCGCCCCGACGTCCACCGAACCCCCCGTGTGCCCGCTCCCCGGAAGCGCAGTTTCGCAGAACCCCCTTGATCCGCACAGGGTTTGAAGGATTCGGGGCGAAGATCCGCCCGCTCAGTAGGAGCCGAACGCGGCCGGTCCGGCCGGCCGGTAGGTGTGCAGGACCACGTCCTTGGAGGTGGTCTCGGTGCCGACGAGCTGGAACCCGGTCGGCACCGCCCCCTCGGCGAAGAGGCGGCGGCCGTCGCCGATGACCACGGGGAAGACGTACAGCCGGTACTCGTCGATCAGGCCCTCCGCCATCAGGCTCTGCGCGAGCCGGCCGCTGCCGTGGATCTGGATCTCGCCCGCGACGTCCGCCTTGAGCCCGGCGACGGCGTCCGGCACGTCGGAGGAGATCACCGTGGTCCCCGGCCAGTCGGCCTGTTCCGGGGTGAGGGTGGTCGACACGACCCACTTCGGGCAGCCGTTGAGCCGGGCGGCGACGACGTTGTCCGGGTCCTTCTGGTGCGGCCAGTAGCCGGCGAAGATCTCGTACGTGCGGCGGCCGAGGAGGAAGCCGGTCACCGGACGGAAGCGCTCGTCCACCAGCCGGCCGAAGTCGGCGTCCCAGTACGGCACGGTCCAGCCGCCGTGGCGGAACCCGCCCGTGGTGTCCTCCTTGGGCCCGCCGGGCGCCTGCATGACTCCGTCGAGGGTGACGAACGTGGTGAGGGTCAGCTCGGCCATGGCTCTCTCCAGTCCTCCGGGGATCCCCCTCCCCTCCAGCAGACGCCATCGGCCGGGCGCGCGCACATCGCGGCCCGGCGCCCGCGCATCGCGGGCGGGCGTGCGTACGCCGCGACAGGGGCGCCGGTCGGTCGCGACGCGGGTGCCGGTACGTGGCGACGCCGGCCCGGGCCCGCGACGTACGCGGTCACCCGCCGGGACCGTACGCGGTCACCCGCCGGGACCGTACGCGCCCCCTCCGGGACCGTACGCGCACCCGCCGGGCGTCAGGCCGCGGGCGCCGGCTCCGCGGGGTGGGCGGCCAGGAACTCCACCAGCAGGGCCGAGGTGTCCGCCGGCCGTTCCACGGCCGGGAGGTGGCCCGCCCAGTCCAGCTCGACGTGCCGGGCCCGGGGGAGCAGGGCCGCTACCTCCGCCGCGATGCCCCGGAAGTCGGCGAAGTCGTGGGCGCCGCCCACGACCAGGGCGGGGGCGTCGACGCGCGCCAGCCCGTCCGCGAGGGCCGGAGCGCCGGCCTCGGTGCCTTCGGCGGCGTCCGCGCCACCCTCGGTGACCGCACCTTCCCCGTCCGCCTGCCCGTCCTGCGCGAGCGCCGCGAGCTGGAGCTCGAACGCCCGGCGCTGCATCACGGCCACCAGCGCCCGTGCCTCGGCGGTGGCCTCCGGGCCCACCCAGTGCTCCACGTTCAGGGCCACGGCCGCCTCGACGTCGCCCGCCTCCAGCAGGGCGTCCTCGCGCTCCCAGAGAGCGGTCAGCTCGGCCCCCGGTTCGAACCCCGCACGGGCCGGGCAGAGCAGGGCCAGGGCCCGTACGCGCTCCGGCGCCCCGGCGGCCAGCTCCAGCGCGACGCGCCCGCCGAAGGAGGCCCCCACGAAGGCCGCCTCCCCGATCCCGAGGGAGTCCAGCAGCGCCAGCACGTCGTCGGCGTCGCCGTACGGGCCGGAATCCGCCGGCGTCTGTCCGTACCCGCGGAGATCGGGCCGCAGCACCCGGTGCCCGGCCGCGACGAGGGCCGCGGCCTGCGGCTCCCACATGCGGCGGTCGCACACGCCGGAGTGCAGGAGTACGACGACGGGCCCGGCACCTTCAAGATCATGAGAAAGAATCATGCGGCGGATCGTAGGCCCGGCTCCACCCCGGTGAACAGCCGTTATCCGCTCCCGCCCCCGGCTGTGCGCGGAGCGTGCCCGGCGGGACACCGGCGGGTAGGGTGCCGGATATGACCCGTGAGTCCGTTGTCGCCCCCTTCGTCCGCACCTGGGAGGTCGTGCCCAGTCGTGGGTACGAGACCTCCTGGATCGACCTCGGGGAGACGGCCCTCTCGGCGCGCGGGCGGGCGGTCGGGCTCGCGCCGGAGCCGTACTGGGTGGCGTACGAGCTGGAGACGGGGGAGGGCTTCGTGACCCGTCGCCTGCACGTCACCGTGGAGACCGCGGCCGGCACCCGGACGCTCGACCTGCGCCGCGAGGACGGCGGCGGGGCAGATGAGGGTGGCCGCTGGACCCTGGACGGCACGCACCGGCCCGACCTCGACGGTGCCCTGGACTGCGACCTCGGCCTGTGCCCGCTGACCAACACGATGCCGGTGCTCCGGCACGGCCTGCACCGGCACCCGGGCGACGGCCCGCACGAGTTCGTGACGGCCTGGGTCTCCGTACCGGACCTGGCGGTGAGCCCGGTGCGCCAGACGTACACGCACCTGGCCCGTGCCGAGCACGGCGCCCGCGTCCGCTACGCCTCCGGTGACTTCACGGCCGACCTGGACCTCGACGACCACGGCCTGGTCCTCGACTACGCGGGCCTGGCCATCGCCCTCACCCGCTGACCGCGGCCCTCACCAGGCGCAGGGCGGCCGCAGGTCGCCGATGGAGTCGGCCAGTTCGATCGGGTGGGCGGGGAAGCCCGCGGCGTGCCAGTGCGCGATCCGCCAGGACAGCCGGCGGGGCCAGAGCGGGGTGCCCGGCAGGTCGGCCACCGGCACCCAGGTGGGCGTGCCGCCGTAGTTGTCCAGTTCCCCGGCGGGCAGGATCCGGCCCTCGGCCCGCACCGCGAAGTAGTGCTCCCGGCGGCCGTCCTTCCAGACGCGCGCGGCTTCCGAGACCACCGTGCCGCGCAGCCCCGTCTCCTCCCGCAGCTCGCGGACCGCGGCCTGCTCAGGCGTCTCGCCGGCCTCGACGCCCCCGCCCGGGATCTCGTAGTGCCAGACCCCGGCCCGCTCGAAACCGATCAGCAGGGCGTGCCCCTCCCGGATGACGATGGCCCCGGCCCGCACCCGGACGGGCTCGCGCACCGTCGGGTCGTCGGCCGGCAGCAGCCCGGCCGGCGGCGCGCCGCGCACCCAGCCCCGCAAGACCGTCTCCGCCGTCCCGACGGGACGGATGGAGGCGTGCAAGGCCTCCTCCAGCGACAACCGCCCGTCGCCCGCGTGCCCCGCACCGCCGGGCAGCACCCAGCACGACGCGGCACCGTCACGCACGCGCTCCAGCACGAGCCGCCCGTCATCGAACCGCACGTGGACGAAAGGCGTTTCACCGACCACCGACCCAGCCTCACGCATCCGCCGAGCGTAGCCCGCCCGCCCGCAGCCGGTCGAGGCGCCGGACGCGCCCCCGAGGCCCTGGTGGCCGGCACCCCCCGTCGGGCGCCGGCAGCGGCGCGAGGGGGGCCGGGAGCGGCCCGTGCCCGTGGCTCCTGCAGGGCGCGGCCGGTCAGGGTCTCGGGAGGGGCGGGGTCGAAGGGGCCGGGCCCAGGGTGGTGGTGCCCGGGGCCGCGCGGTGGGAGAGGCCCGTGCGGTACGCGTCCAGGGCCGCCTCGATGCGGCCGGTGCGGCGCAGCAGGTCGCCCAGCAGGCGGCACAGGTCCGCGAGGTCGCCGCTGGCGCCGCTCCGCTCCAGCAGGGCCAGCGCCCGTACGTAGTGCTCCTCGGCCGCGTCGGTGTCCCCGCGCTCCTCCGCGATCAGGCCCAGCAGCCGGTGCGCACCGCCCGCGTGCACCGCGCCGTGCCGGGCGTCCAGGTCCAGCAGCGCCGACAGCAGCCCGGCGGCCTCCTCGTGCCGGCCCAGCCGGCGCAGCACGTCGGCCAGCTCCACCTCCACCTGCGCGGCGAACAGCGCGGCCCGCTTGGCCGTGAGCATGTCCCGGGCCGTGCGCAGCTCGCGTTCCGCCGCGACGAGTTCGCCGTTCTGCGCCTGCACGTAGCCGCGCATCCAGTGGCAGTGCGCGAGATCGGTGCGCAGCCGCAGCTGCCCGTAGATCGCCTGGGCCTTGGCCAGCGAGGCGTCCGCGTCCGCGGTCCGCCCCTCGGCCAGGAAGGTCCGGGCCACCTGCCGGTGCATGCCGGCCACCAGCGCCGGATCGGTGGCCGAGGGGGCCAGCGCCAGGGCGAGTTCCGCGGCGTGCGCGGCTCGCGCGTGGGCGCCCATGTCCATGTACGGGCTGATCACCGCCGCGTACAGGAGCAGCAGCGCGTCGGGGTCGGCCAGGCCGCCCGCCCCCAGCGCGTCGATGGCGGACTCCAGCAGGTAGCACGCGTACCGGAGTTCGCCCGCCAGCAGGTGTGCGATGGCCCGTCCCCGCACCGCCCGGGCCCGGCGCGGCAGCGGCTCGTCCGCCAGCAGCTTCTCGGCCTCCTCGAAGTGCCTTTGCGCATCCGGGAGTTCACCGCACTCCAGGGCGCACTCCCCGAGCCCCAGCAGTGCCTCGGCCCGCTCCGGCGCGAGCTCCAGGTGCTCGGCGTCCGTCAGCGCCCGGCGGAACAGCACCGCGGCCTCGTCCGCGGCCCCGGTGGCCAGTTCGCGCTGGGCGTCGGTCAGCGCCAGCCGCAGCTCGGTGCCGAGCCGGGGCGGGCGGCCGGTCGCCAGCTCCTCGTACGAGGTGCCGAGCCGTTCCGCGAGGAAGCGCAGGGCCGTCTCCGAGGGGCGCACCTTGCCGGACTCCAGCGTCGAGACGTACGCGGGCGTGTAGGCGGGCTCCGCCAACTGCCGCTGTGTCAGGCCGCGTTCGCCCCGTAGCCGCTGCACCCGGCGCCCGATCGCGGCCGGTTCGTCCATCGGATTCCTCCTGTGTCGCCAACTCCCCGCTGCGTGAAGGAAGTAGACCATTGCGCGCGCCCCGCGCCGCCGCATAGCTTAAGCCAGCAGTTCATCAGATTTACTGCACTGCTTAATCGCGGTCCACCATCCACCCCCCAGGAGCACACCCCATGCGCGCAACCCTGCGCACCGCCGTGGCGACGGCCGGCATCGCGGCCACCCTCGCCGCGGTGCTGGCCACCGCCCCCGGCATCGCTGCGGCCCAGCCCGAGCCCGCCCCGGCCCCGACCGACGCGAGCGGCGCCGTCGTCGAGGTCGAGATACCCGGCCCGGAGCACGGCGGTCTCGCCGGCTCCGGACACCGCCGCGTCCCGGCCGCCTCCCCGCACAAGTCCACCGCCCTCGACTCCCCGGCCGCCCGGGCCGCCGACGGCGAGGTCACCCGGCTCGTGGACAACGGGCGGACGGCCGACCGGCTGGACGTCGTGGTCGTCGGCGACGGCTACACGGCCGGCGAACTCGCCAAGTTCCACACGGACGCCCAGGCCAAGTGGGCGGAGATCACCGCCGTCGAGCCGTACACGACGTACCGCAACCTCTTCAACGTCTGGGCCGTGGACGCCGTTTCGAAGCAGTCCGGCGTCACCGGGGACCCCGACGCCACCACCCGGCGCGACACCGCGCTCGGCTCGTACTTCTGGTGCGAGGACATCGAGCGGCTGCTCTGCGTCGACCAGAAGAAGGTCGACTCGTACGTCGCCAAGGCTCCCGACGCCGACCTCGTCCTGGTCCTCGCCAACAGCAAGAAGTACGGCGGCGCCGGCTACAACGAGCCCAGCGCCTCCCTCGGCTACGAGGGCATCGCCACCGCCTCCGCGGGCAACGACAAGTCCGGCCAGGTCGCCATCCACGAGACCGGCCACTCGCTGGGCAAGCTCGCCGACGAGTACTTCTACCCCGACTACCCGGGCTACGAGAAGTACACCGGCGCCGAGCCGGCCGACTCCAACATCAGCACCCTGAGCGCGGCCGACCTGGCCCGGAAGCGGGCCAAGTGGTACCGCTGGCTCGGCGAGACCTCGCCCGACGGCGGCAAGGTCGGCGCGTACGAAGGCGGCGGCTACTACGTGAAGGGCCTCAACCGGCCCACCGACAACTCGATGATGCGGGTGCTGGACAAGCCGTTCAACCTGCCGGGCGTGGAGCAGATGATCGCCGGCTTCTACCGGCACGCCCGCATCGCCACCGCGCTCACCCCGACCGACCGCACGCTGCGCACGGGGGCGACCGCCCGGATCGCCGTGCCGAAGCTGGTCACGGCGGACGGCCGCAAGCTCTTCATCCGCTGGTCCCTGGACGGCAAGCAGCTGCCGCAGTTCAACGGCCACACCAAGGTGAAGGTCTCCGACCTCGGCCTCTCGGCGGCCGACCTGCGCACCCACAAGCTCACCGTCACGGTCACCGACCGCACGCGGGCGGTCCGCGACCCGAAGATCGCCGACACGCTGAAGCGGACGGTGGCGTGGAAGGTCCGCCGCTGACGCCCTCGCGGGCGTGAGGACGGCGTGACGCCGGCTCGGGCGGGACGGCAGACGGATGCCGTCCCGCCCGAGCCGTTGCGGCGTCCTACAGCCCGAGCCCGGCGGTCAGGTCCCCGGCCACGCCCGCGGCGACCGACAGCAGCGCGGCGTCGGCGCCGGGGAGGGCGGCCGGGCCGGCGGGGCCGCCTGAGCCGGGGGCGCCGGGCGTCTCGCCGCCGAGCAGGAGGGTGATCAGCCGCAGCTCGGCGGAGCCGGGACCGCCCGGCCGGACCGGCAGCTCCCCGAGCCGGGGCAGGACGAACCCGGCGGTGGCCGGGGGAACGAAGGCGGCCAGGGCGGCCAGCGCGTACCGGGCCGGCAGCGGCTGTGCGTCCCAGGTGCGTACGAGCCCGGGCACCCGCGCGACCACGGCGGCCCGCAGCTCCGCCGCGTACCCGGCCCGGTCGAAGCCGCCCGGCACCGGGCCCGCCGGGGCGGCCGGCACCGTACCGGCGTGCAGATCGGCGGCGGCGGCCAGCAGTTCGCGCAGCGCCACCGTCCGGCCGCCGGGCGAGACCACGGGCGACGCGGCGACCTCGGCATGGAACGCGACGGCCCGGATCCCTCCGCCACCGAGCGCCGGCAGGTGCTGGACGCACACCGTCAGCTCCTCCCAGAACGACCGGGTGTCCGGGTACGGGTCCTCCTCGGCCGGCCCGGGATCCAGCAGGTGCGCGAGACCGGCCGGCGCCGCCTCCGGGGTCCCGTACAGCCGCCGCGCCACCTCCACCGCGGCCCGTACCTCGGCCGGCGCGGCGGTGCCGAAGGGATCCCCCTTCCACCGCCGCCGGGGACGCGCCTCCGCCTCCGGCAGCGGGTCCGGCAGCGCCATCAGCGCGTCCGGCGCCACGTGGAGCAGCCGGTCGCCCCCCTCGTCCGGCACCGCCGCCGGCCCGTGCGACCACGCGGCCAGCGTGCCTCCGTACTCCCGCGCCAGCGCCGCCACGCGCCCGCGCTCCCCGGCCAGATGGGCGTCCAGCACCTCCGGCGGGCGGCCCTCCGGCACCGGGTACGCGGCCAGCGCCGACAGCCGGGGGAAGCCCGGCCCCGCCTCCAGCCGTACGGAACGGAAGCCCCGGCGCCCCGACTCGGCCGCCGCACCCCGTGCCGCGCCCTCGCCCGGCATCACCAACAGGTACGCCACTCCGATCACCATGCAGCCGATCATGCCGCCGGTCCGCCCGCACCGGGCCGGAATGCCGCCGTCCCCTTATGGGGGAGGGTGCCGGGGCAGGGGGCGGGACCCGGGCCCCGGCACGGACGGCCGCCCCCGGCACAGGCAGCCGCGTCCGACACGGGCAGCCCCCGGCACGGGCAGCCGCATCCGGCCCGGGCATCCGCCCCCGGCACGGAAGCCCGCGTCCGGCACGGGCAGCCCCCGGCACGGACAGCCGCACCCGGCCCGGGCATCCGCCCCCGGCACGGAAGCCGGCGTCCGGCACGGGCAGCCACACCAGGTCCCCCGCCCCCACCGCCCAGCCCTCAGCCCTCCCGCGGCGGAGCCTTCACCGGCTTCGCAGGCCGCGCGGCGTCCGGCTCCGGCTCCGCCGTCACCGGGATCCGCACCGGGCGCTCCGCGTCCGGGGCGGCGGCCGGGGACGGGACCGGCGGCGCGCCGGCCGGCTGCTCGTTCATCGAGGCCAGCAGTCGCCGCGCCAGGCCCAGCCCGGTGCCGCCCATCGTCAGCGCCTTCGCGAACATGTCGCCCATCCCGTCCGCGCCGTTCAGCAGCACCATGTGCTCCACGTTGCCGAAGGCACCCGCGCCCGCCGCCACGATCTCCGGCCAGTTCTCGGCCAGTTGCTGCGCCACGACCGCTTCCTGGTTCTCTGCCAGCGCCGCGGCCCGCGCCTTGATGGCCTCCGCCTCCGCCAGGCCCCTGGCCCGCGCGGACTCGGCGACCGCGAGTCCCTTGGCCTGCGTGGCGGCGGCCTCGGCCTCACCGGTGGCCCGGGTCGCCGTGGCCGTCGCGCGGCCGCGCGCCTCCGTGGCCTGGGCCTCGGCGGCCGCGGCCGCCTTCACCCGCGTGGCCTCGGCCGCCGCGGCCAGCTCGGTCTCCCGCGCCTTCGCCTGGGCCGCCGAGATCCGCGCGTCGCGCTCGGCCTCCGCCAGCGTCCGCTTCTCGTACGCCTTCGCGTCGGCCGGCTTGCGCACGTCGGCCTGGAGCTGCTGCTCGCGCCGGTGCGCCTCCAGCTCCGCGACCCGCGTCTCCTGGACCACGACCTCCTGGCGGGCGGCCGCGTCGGCCAGCGGCCCGGCCTGCCGGGCGGCGGCGGCCGCCTTGTCGCGCTCCGCCTGGTACCCGGCCTGGAGGATCTCGCTGTCCCGGGTGGCCTCCGCCATCCGCGCGAACGCGGTCTGCTCGGCCTCCGTCGCCAGCCGGTTGGCCTCGGCCTGCGCGATCCGCGCGTCCCGCTGCACCGCGGCGGCGTGCGGCATCGCCAGGTTCTTGATGTACCCCGTCGGGTCCTCGATCTCGTGGATCTGGAGGGAATCCACGATCAGGCCCAGCTTCTCCATCTCCGTCCCGCACGCGGCCCGGGTCTGCCCGGTCAGCTTCTCGCGGTCGCGGATCATGTCCTCGACCGTCAACCCGCCCACGATCGAGCGCAGATGGCCGGCGAACACGATGTGCACCCGCTCCGGCATCATCTTCTGCTGGTCCAGGAAGCGGCGCGCGGCGTTGGCGATCGAGACGAAGTCGTCGCCCACCTTGAAGATGACCACGCCCTTCACCCGCAGCGGGATGCCCTGCTGGGTGACGCAGTCCACGGACAGCTGGGTCTCGTTGAGGTCCAGCGACAGCTTGCGGACGGCCTGCACGCCCGGGATGACGAGGGTTCCGCGCCCGGTGACGATCCGGAACCCCATCCCCTCGCCGAGCCCCTCGGTCTTGTGCGCGGAGCCGGAGATGACGAGCGCCTCGTTGGGCTCCGCCACCCGCCACATGAGCTTGAACACGCCGACCAGAACCATGACGGCGAGGAGCACGGCCCCCGCCACGACGCCGACAGCCACCGGCGTTCACCCCCTTGGCGCGGTGCCGCTCGGCACCGCTGGAGGGGCAGTGTGCTCCTGCCCCCGCCCCCGGGAGAAGGCGTGCGCCGCTTCTTGTCGCCGTCTTGATACGCGGAGGCCGGACGCGGTGTCAGTTGTCGTACGCCGCCATGACGTACACCGTGCGCGGGGGCAGGTACTCGACCACCGTCACCACCGTGCCCGTCTCGATCCGGCCCTCTCCCGGGGCCGGGTACGCGAGGAAGTGCTCGGCGCCTCCCCGGACGCGGACGATCACCTCGCCGACCAGGCCCGGTCCCACCGTCCCGGTCACCCGGCCGGTCCGCCCCACCATGTCCTCGTCCATGTCCGGAGCGTACCCAGGGCCCCGGGTCTGACAAGATCTCCCGCAGATGAGCGCTGAGGAGAACTGCACGGCCTGCGGCGGTACGGTCGCACCCGACGGCCACTGCTGGGACTGCGGCACCCGCCGCCCCGCCCACCGCGCCCGCCTGGAGGCCGGGTCGCAGCACGGCGCGGCCGGCGTCTCGGACCGGGGACGCGTCAAGGGCGTCAACGCGGACGCGATGGCCCTGGTCACCGCGGGGGAATGGACGGTCGGCACGGTGTGCGACGGGGTGTCGATGACCCCGCGCGCGGAACGCGCCGCCACGCTCGCCGCCGAGGTCGGAGCCCGCGTGCTGGCGGTGCTCCTGACGGAGGGCCGGCTCCCGGAGGATGCCCTGGAAACCTCCGCACGACGGGCCGGCCGCGCGGTCGCGGCCCTGGCCGCCCCGGCGGCCGGCCCCGGCCCGGACCCGGCGGGCGACCCAGCCCCGGCCTGTACCTACGTGGCCGCCGCCGTCGGACCGCAGGGCGTCTGGTGCGGCTGGCTCGGCGACAGCCGGGCGTACTGGCTGCCGGACCGGGGCACCGCGTTCCGGCTCACGGAGGACGACCAGGGCGCGGACGGTGCGCTGACGGCATGGCTGGGCGCGGACGCGGAGGACACCCCGGCCCACGTGCGCTCGTACCGCCCCCGCGAACCGGGCACCGTCCTGCTCTGCACGGACGGCCTCACCCGCTACCTGGCCGACCCGGTGGCCCTGGCCGCCCTCCCGCCCGCCGGAGGCGATCCCCTGCCCCGCGCCCGCGCCCTGGTCGACCACGCCCTGCGGGCCGGCGGCGCGGACAACGTCACGGTCCTCCTCCTCCCGGCACCGGGGTCCGGCACGCCGCCTCAGGGAGCCTGACCGGCGCCGGCGCGGCGCCGTCCGGCACGCCCCCGCCCTCACCGCCGACGGCCGAAGAGCGGCCGCCGGACGTGGCGCCGAGCGTCCGGCGGTACTTCTTCACCGCCGCCCGGGTCTCGTCGCGCCGTGCCTCCACGGTCAGCGGGTCGTCGGCGCCCGGCTCCTCGAGGAGGTGGCCACCAGGGTGGGCAGGCCGGTGCCGTCGGCGTACGGGTCCTCCCGGAGGACCGTCTCCCGACACCACGTGTCCGGCAGGGCCGGCCAACTCCCCGTGGTCGGACAGGGCGACGATGCCGGAATGCGACAGGTTGCCCGCGAGGCGGCCTCGCGCTCCGTGCGGTCCGCGTGCGCCCGGCTCTGCGGCCGCCCGATCCTGACGGCGACGGGCCTGCGGAGCCGCCCGTCGTACGCCTGCCGGACCTGCCCGAATCCCCCGGCCGCGGCCCCCACCTGCTCCTGCAGGGCGTGGCGGTCGGCCAGAACGTCCTGTGCCCTCGAACAGCCGGTGCGGGTCAGGGGGTTCGGGTGAAGGAGCGGCGGTAGGCGCGGGGCGGGACTCCGCGGCGGCGGACGAACTGGGTGCGGAGGACCGCCGCGCTGCCGAAGCCGGTGAGGCGGGCCACCTCCTCGACCGGAAGGCCGGTGGTCTCCAGGAGTTCCTCGGCGCGGTTCAGGCGCAGGCCCAGCAGCCAGGCGTGCGGGGTGGTGCCGGTCGCGGCGGCGAAGCGGCGGGCGAAGGAGCGGCGGCTCATCAGGGCCCGCCGGGCCAGCTCGGCGACGGGAAGCGGCTCGTGCAGGTTCTCGCGGGCCCAGGCGAGCACGTCGGCCAGCCGCTCGTCCTGGCAGTCCTCGGGGGCGGGAGTGGCCAGGTACTGCGCCTGCCCGCCGTCGCGGTGGGAGGGCAGTACCAGGTCGCGGGCGATGGCGTTGGCCGTCGTGGCGCCGTGCTCCCGCCGCAGCAGGTGCAGGCAGAGGTCGAAGCCGGCCGCGGCGCCCGCGCCCGTGATGACCGGGCCCTGGTCGACGTACAGCGCGTCGGGCTCCACCGTCACGGCCGGGTTCCGGTCCGCCAGCAGGGCGGCGAAGCGCCAGTGGGTGGTGGCCCGGCGCCCGTCGAGCAGCCCGGCGGCGGCGAGGGCGAAGGCGCCGACGCAGTGCCCCGCGACCAGCGCCCCGCGCGCGTGCGCCGCGGTCAGCGCGTCGAGCACGGCGGGCTGCGGCGGCGTACGGAAGTCCGCCCAGGGAAGGGCGATCACCAGGTCGGCGGCGGCCAGCCGGTCCAGGCCGTGTTCGGCCACCACCGGGAGTCCCACATCGGTGCGGACCCGCCCGGGCAGGTCGGTGCACAGGGCGAACTCGAAGGCCGGCAGCCCCTGGCCCCGGGGCGCGAACACCTCGGAGACGATGCCGGCCGCGAGCATGCCGACGCCCTGCGGGGCGTACGCGGCGACGGTCACGAAGGGCGGCATGCGGGGAGTCTGACACGGCTCCGCCCGGTGGCACGAATCCTGCGATCGGTGGCAGAAGGGCCACTCGTGGCCCGCTCCGGGCCCCGGAAGACTTCAGGGCATGACAGACGCCCCCACCGGCCGCAGCGCCGAGTACACGATCCTGACCACCGGCTACACCCTCTCCACCGGCCCCGGGGTCGCCGCCACCGTCTCGTACGTACGGGACGGGGACCGCCACGTGATCGTCGACCCCGGCATGGTCGCCGGCCGCGACCGGATCCTCGGCCCACTGGCCGAACTCGGGCTCGGCCCCGACGACATCACCGACGTCGTGCTCAGCCACCACCACCCCGACAACACGATGAACGTCGGCCTCTTCGGCCACGCCCGCGTCCACGACCACAAGGCGATCTACGAGAACGACCAGTGGACCGACCGCGACGCGGAGGGCTACGAACTCGCCCCGTCCCTGCGCCTGATCCGCACCCCGGGCCACAGCCGCGAGGACATCACGCTGCTGGCCGGCACGGCGACGGAGGTCGTCGCCTTCGTGGGCGACCTGTGGTGGCGGCCCAACGGCCCGGTGGACGACCCGGTCGCCCCCGACCACACGGTGCTGAAGACCTCCCGGCTCCGCGTGCTGGCCGCCGCGGACGTCATCGTCCCCGGCCACGGCCCGGCCTTCCCGGCCGACGACACCGCGCCCCACTAGACCGGCGGCACCCGGCCGCACCCTCGGCGGTACCGGAACCGTGCCGGCGTCGCCGACGTCCCACTCGGGCCCGGGCGGCGAGGCGTCCGGGCGCCGGCGCCGTGCGGCGCCGGGCACGCCACTGACGGGGGACACCATGAGGAAGAACGCCGTACCGGTCACCGCCGCCGCGCTGCTGGTCGCCGGGCTGCTCGGCGGCTGTACGACGCAGGCGGTCCCGGACCGGCCCGTGCGGCAGGGGGCGGACGGGCCGGGCGGTGGGGCGGAGCCCTGCCCGGGGCTCGCCGAGACCGGGTCCGGACCGGCCGCCGTGCCGACGGCCATCGGCGGCACACCGGCGAACACCCCCGAGGCGCAGCGCCTCGGCCAGGCGATCGGCGACCAGGGGTACGGCGCCTTCGCCGATGTGTACGCCGGCCACATCACCGACCAGCCCGCCGGCCGGGTGGCCCTGTGCGTGACGGACCTCGAACGCGGCCGGCAACTGCTGGCCGCCGCGCGGCAGGCCGACCCCGCGGTGGACCCGCACCGCGCCGACCTCTACCTCGCCCGGTACACGGCACGGGCCTTGGCCGCGGCCGTCGAGAAGGTCATGCGCGGGTCCGAGGGCCTCGGACACCCGGTCCACGACGGGTCGGCGTCGTCCGACGCCTCCGCCATCGTCATCGGGACCACGGCGGAGGGCGCCGCGTCGGCGCGCTTCAAGGAGCGGCTGGAGCGCCTGGCCGCGCCGGTTCCGGTGGAGGTGCGGAAGGGAGATCCGGTGAACGAACTGACGGAGGGGCAGGGCTAGGCCGTGTCTTTCGGATCAGGCCGGGCTCGCGGGGCCTGGCACGCACGCTCGCCGCGTTGTCGTCGGTCGCCAACGCTCCGCGTTGACTCCCTCCTCCGCCTTGCGATCGCACGCACCAGGCCCCGCTCCCTGATCCGGCCTGATCCGAAAGACACGGCCTAGCCGGCCGTCGGGCCGGTCCGCGGGAACGGAGCCGGCCGCCCGGACGACGGACCGGCCGGACGACGGACGGGCCGGACGACGGACCGGCCGGACCCTCAGGGGGAGGGCCCGGCCGGTCCGTCGTGCCGGCTAGCCGAGGCGGGTCAGCTTCGCACCGAAGGACGGCGCCTCCAGATCGTGCTGCACGGCCACCGGAACCGTGGGCGCCCCGGGGCCCGTACCGACGGTCAGCGTGGCGACCACGGTGCCCGCCGGAGCCTCGGCCGGCAGCTTCCCGTCCCCGCTCCCGGTGAGGGCGAGGGACAGCTTCTGGCCCGGCACGGCCACCGCCGTGACGTCCTGGGTGGCGACCAGCGGCGTCCGCGTCCCCAGGTGGTCGTCGACGTACCCGACGACCTGGCCCTTCTTCACGGCCGTCGCGGCGGTCAGCGCGTTCCGCACCGCCTCGATGATCTTCTTGCTGTTGTCCTTCACCAGGCCCAGGGACCGGATGGCGTCCGGGTCGGGCCCGTCCACGTGCTGGTCCATCAACGTGCCGATGATCAGCGGGGTCTTGTCGCCCACCGTCTTGTACGCCGCCCACATCAGCGCACCGCCGGCCGCCGAACTGGATCCGGTCTTGATGCCCTTGATGCTCAGGCCGGACAGCAGCAGGTTGTCGTTGTTGTTGTTGATCGGCTCCGGCAGGCCCTCGATCCTCGCGTTCGGCAGCGCGACGATCGCCCGGAACGCGTCGAACTTCATCACCGCCTCCGCCAGCTTCAGCTGGTCGGTCGCGGTGCTCACGGTCTTGGGGTCCAGGCCGCTGGGGTCGGTGTACCGGGTGCTGGTCATGCCCAGCTCCTTCGCGGCCGCGTTCATCTTGGCCACGAAGGCGCCCTGGTCGCCGCCGCCGTCCCAACGCGCCAGCAGCCGGGCGACGTTGTTGCCCGAGGGGATCATCAGCATCTTCAGCATGTCCTGCTGTGAGAACGTGCTGCCCGCCGTGAGGCCTTCGATGCGCGACTCGTGCTCGGCCGTGCCGTCCTGGACGGCCTGGGCGTCGACCTCGATCCGCGGACCGTCCTCGTTCTTCTTCAGCGGGTGGTCGCGGAGGATCACGTACGCCGTCATGACCTTGGCGACGCTGGCCGTCGGTACGGGCTTCTGCATCCCGAACGTGCCGACGTCCCCGGCACCCTGGACGCGGACGGCGCCCTGCCCGGCCGCCGGCCAGGGCAGGTCCAGCCGCCCGTCGACGGTGGCGGAGGAGGCCGCACCGTCGGTGGTGAGCGTGGCGGCGGGCACGGGGCGCAGCGCCTGTACGCCCGCGAAGACGCCGGCCAGCAACAGGACGACGGGCGTCCACACCTTGACGCGGCGCACCAGGGTGCGGGTGGTGGTCTCCGGCGGGGGAGGGGTGTTGGTGAGCTGCGCCAGCAGGTCGAGCGGCGGCAGGGGCTGCTCGGTGGTGGGCGCGGGCTCGGCGGGGACCGCCTGGGACCCCTTGGGCCGGGGCGCCTTCGGCTGCGCCTGCGCGTGTCCCGCCTCCGGCTTCGGGTCCTCGCCCTCCGGCGGTGTGGGGGTGCGCAGGTGGACGGTGCGCTGGTCGCCCCCGCCCCGGCCGGGCTCCGGGCCCTCCGGCGCCTTCCCGGCCCGCGGTTCCCCGGCCTCCCGGGGCTCCAGCGGCTTCAGGGGTACGAACGTACTGGTCCGCTCGTTGTCGCTCTCGTCATCCCCCCGCGCCCAAGCGGGCACCCGAGCCGCCCCGCCGTCGGAGGCCTGCCCTGCGCCGTCGGCACCCGGGGCGTCGCCCTTGGTGGTCCCCGGCCGGGCTCCGTCCGCGTCGTCTTCGTTGGTGTCAGACACCAGGTCCGCGGCCGGGGTGTGGCTCTCCGAGGCCTCCGGCCGGGCGCCGTCCCCGTCGTGTACGTCGGTGTCGGACGCCCGGTCCGCCGCCTGGGTGTCACGCTCCGGGGCCTCCGGCCGGGCTCCGTCGGATTCGTCCGTGCCGGCGCCGGACGGCTGGCCGGCTGCCGCGGCATCGCCTGCAGATGTGTCCGGCCGGGCCCCGTCCTCGACGCGTTCGTCGGTGTCGGAGGGCCGGTCCGCCGCCGGGGCGTCGCCCGCAGCGTCCTCCGGCCGGGCTTCGTCCACGTCGTCCTTGCCGGCGCCGGACGGCTGCGCCGTTGCAGGAGCGTCGTCCTCAGCGGTCTGCCGCAGCGCTTCGCCCTCGTCGCCGCTGTCGGACCGCCGGTCCGTGACCGGGGCAGAGGCCGGCTCCGTGCCGTCGCCCTCGGCGCCCTCGGCCTCCCGGTCGTCGCCCGCCGCGACGTCCCGGGGTTCCGCTGCGGCGCGTTCCCCACCGTCGTGGTCCTCCGCGGTGACCCGCGGTTCCGCTTCGGCGTCCGCGGCGCTCCCGGCCCCCCGGTCGTCGTCCGCGCCGGACTCGGGCAGCGCGGCACCGCCTCCGTCGCCCCCGGCCGCTGCTCCGGCGGGTTCCGCGGCCCCGTCCTCCGCCCGGTCACCGGGCGGCACCTCGGCTTCCACCGGGGTTTCCGGCCCGGTTCCGGCCTCTTCGTCCCGGTCGCCCTCCCCGGCGTCCGGCGCCGCATCCCGGGCCGCGCCGGTGCTGCCGGCAGACTCCGCTCCGGCCTCCCGCCCCGTACGCCCAGAAGCCCTCCCGGCAGGTTCCGTTTCCCCGGCGGCCGCCACCCCGTCGGACCCGGTTTCGGTGGCCCCGTCCGCCGCCTCCGGCCGTACCGCCGTCCCGTCCGGCACCCCGGCACCCTCACCGGTGGCCGCGCCGTCCGGCTCCCCTTCGCGTTCCCGCTCCCGCCCCCGCAGCATGTCCTTGCCCCGCCCCGCCGGGTCCTTCGCTCCCGGTACCGCTGTCATCCGTCGCGCCGCCTCGCTCGCCGTCCTGCACGTACGTCGTACTAGATGGCCGAAAGGGGCGGAAAGGTTCCCGAACGGCTCCAGCCGGTCCGGAAAACCTGCCGGTCAGGGCCTTGATCCCGGCCGGCGGCCGGGCCGCTCCCGCCCGCTCGCCTAGACTTGCGCGGCGCTACGACGGAGAGGTGGCAGACGTGGACAGCGACCGCGTGGAGACGGTGCGGGAGAAGGACGAAGAACGCTGGATGGAGCGCGGCGTGGCCATCCGCGTCGGCTTCTACGTCTTCGGCACCCACCTGTTCGCCGGCTTCGTCTACCTGCTCTTCCACCTGGGACAGCACGCCCAGAAGTGACGCACGTCACGCCGGGTCCCCGATGAGTTCCCGATCCCGTGCCGGTCTGCCCTGACGAGAAGACCCGGCCGCACCGAGCGGCCGCAGCAGACAGGAGACCGCCGTGACCGCACCCGCCAAGGGCCCCGCGAGCTACTTCCCCTCCATCGAGAAGAAGTACGGCCGCCCCATCGCCGAGTGGCAGGAGCTGATCAACGCCTCGCCGCTGACCAGGCACATGGAACTGGTCGCCTGGCTCAAGACGGAGCACGGCCTCGGCCACGGCCACGCCAACGCCCTCGTCGCGCACACCCTCGCCCAGCGCTGACGGCCGCCCCCGCCGGGGCGGCGGCCCACCCGCGCCCCGGCGCGCCCGGCAGCCGGCCCCGCGCCAGGGCCCCGCGCCCCGTCCGGCCGCCGGACGGAACGTACGCCTCCGCCGCGCGCCCCCTCGTGCACCCTTCACGTCCACCCCAACTCCCGCTGGTCAGCGCCTTCGGCGCGGCGCGAGCGCGCCCGGCCGGACACGGTGAGTGAGCTATGTTTGAACTCCCAGTGGGTCGAGAGGGAGGCGGACGGTGGCATCGGGCCAGCAGGAACGCGCACAGGCTGCCGCGATCACTCCCGGCGGGCAGCCCGTGGACGTCGAGCGCGCTCCGGCGGATCGCGTCCGTGGCCTCTTCGACGGCCGGCGGCTCTCCCCGGGCCAGCGGCGGATCGCGCAGTACCTCATCGACCACCTCACCGAGGCGGCCTTCCTCTCGATCACCGAGCTGGCCGAGCGGGTCGGTGTCAGCCAGCCCTCGGTCACCCGCTTCGCCACCTCCCTCGGCTTCAGCGGCTACCCCGCCCTGCGCGACGCGCTCCAGCCGCTCGCCCTCAAGGCGGTCGCCGGTGCGCCCGAGGGCGACGAGAACCGCCGCAACGAACTCCAGGCGGCCGTGGACGCCGAGATCGAGAACCTGGAGAACGTCCGCCGGCTGCTCGCCGACACCGACCGGGTGCTCGACATCGGCCGCGACCTGGCCCGGTCCGTCCCGCTGACCGTGCTGGGCCTGCGCATCTCCGTCTCGCTCGCCGAGTACTTCGCGTACGCCGCCCGCCGCATCCACCCCGACGTGCGCCTGGTCACCCGCGGCGGCAGCGTCGCGTACGACGCCCTGCTCCAGTCCCGCGCGGCCGGCGGCACCTGGGTGCTGGCCTTCGCGATGCCCCGGCACGCCAAGGAGACCCTCGCCGCGATGCGCGCCGCGCGGAGCGCCGGGCTGCGGATCGCGCTGATCACCGACCTGACCCTGGGCCCGCTGGTGGACGAGGCCGACGTCGCCCTCACCGCCGGAACGGGCTCCCGGCTCGTCTTCGACTCGTACGCGGCACCCGGCGTGCTCGCCGCCGCCCTGCTCCAGGCCATGGCCGATGCCGACCCGGAGCGGACGCAGGCGCGGCTGGAAGGTTACGAGCAGGTGGCCGAGCAGCACAATTTCTTCCTGTAGGACCCGTTTCGCGGCGATTTTGCGGTCGGATTTTCATGCTCCGATGTCGCATGAAATTTTTCATGCCCTTGCGTACTCGACGGTATATATATTTACTCGGTACTGCGCTCGGGTCGTTCACCCGATGCCAGGGAGGACGATCCCCTACGTCCTCCTGGAACGCCGACGTTCCGACGCTCCCTCCTCGCGCCGGGCCGAGGCGTCCCTTACGGGCTCGCATCCCGCAGAGCGCCACCGGCGGCCCCGGTCACCCCTTAGACCGGGGCCGCCTTTCCGAGTCCCGCACCCTTGGAAGCAGCGACGAGTATGTCTATGTCGGCCACCATCACGCTCAGCCCCGACTGGCCCTGTCAGGTCAAGTCCCCCGGCAGTCACGACTGGGAGCGCACGGCGACCCGCTGGCTGCGGGACCTCCTCCCCGCGCGCTACGCGGGCTACTCGACGCTCACCCGGCACCACGTCCTCCTCGCCCGCCACGCGCAGCTCCAGATCCAGCACGAGATGCGCGCCGTGCGCGTCGCGCTGGAGACCAGCCGGGTCGAACTGCCCGCGCTCGGCGTCGTGGACGCGGTCATAGAGAACACGATCAGGATGTACGCGATCGAGCTGGAGCAGCTCGGCCGCCTGGCCCGCGGTGTCCGCCTGGTCTCCGACGCCCTGCTGGCCGCCCAGCGCCGCCGCTGACCCCGCGCCGCGGGCACGCCCCGGCACAGGGTGCACAATCGTCCGGTGACCGACGACGACGCGTACCTGTGGCTGGAAGACGTGACCGGCGAAGCCGCCCTGGACTGGGTCCGGGCCCGCAACGCCGAGACCGCGGAGGCGCTGACCCGCAACCCCCTCTTCGACGGCCTCACCCGCGAGGTCCGCGAGGTGCTCGACGCCGCGGACCGCATCCCGTACACCCGCCGCAGGGGCACCCACCTCTACAACTTCTGGCAGGACGCCGAGCACGTGCGCGGCCTCTGGCGGCGCACCACGCTGGAGGAGTACCGCACGGAGCGGCCCGACTGGGAGGTGCTCCTCGACCTCGACGCCCTCGCGGCGGAAGAGGGCGAGGAGTGGGTCTGGGCCGGCGCACAGACCCTCCGCCCGGACCACGACCGTGCGCTCGTCGAACTCTCCCGGGACGGCGCCGACGCCGTCGTCGTGCGCGAGTACGACCTCGTGACCCGCGAGTTCACGCCCGGCGGCTTCGAGGTCCCCGAGGCGAAGACCACGATCGGGTGGATCGACCGCGACCACGTGTACGTCGGCACCGACTTCGGCCCCGGCTCCATGACCGCGTCCGGCTACCCCCGGGAGGTCCGCCGCTGGCGCCGCGGCACCCCGCTCTCCGCGGCGGAGCCCGTGTACGCGGCGGACGCCGACGACCTGTCCGCCGCCGGCTGGTACGACCGCACGCCCGGCTTCGAGCGGCACTTCCTCTCCCGGCAGCGGGACTTCTGGCACCGCGAGCTGTTCCTGCTCGACGGCGCGGGCCCCGACGGGGGCGGCACGCCGCGCAGGATCGACGTACCGGAGGACGCGGCCGCGTACGCGCACCGGCAGTGGCTGGTCGTCACCACCAAGTCCCCCTGGCTGGGCCACCCCGCGGGCACCCTCCTCGCCTTCGGCTTCGAGGAGTTCCTCGCGGGCGGGCGGGACGCGACCGTGCTGTTCACCCCGGACGGCAACACCGCGCTCGCCGGCCACTGCTGGACCCGCGACCACCTCATCCTGCACACCCTGGCCGACGTCAGCGCCCGGCTCGAGGTGCTCACCCCCGCCGACGGCTGGCGCCGGGAACCGCTGGCCGACGTACCACCGCACGCCACGGCCACCGTCACCGACACCGACCCGGACACCGGGAACGAGTACTTCCTGGTGGTCAGCGGCTTCCTCCAGCCGGCCACCCTGCACCGCGGGGAGATCGGGGCCGGCAGCGAAACCCTCAGGCGCTCGCCGGCCCGGTTCGCCGCCGAAGGCCTGGCCGTGGCACAGCACTTCGCCGAATCCGCCGACGGCACCCGCGTCCCCTACTTCGTCATCGGCCCCGAGGACGGCCCGCAGGGCCCCGCCGCCCCCGCGCCCACCCTGCTCTACGGCTACGGCGGCTTCGAGGTCTCCCAGCTTCCCTACTACAGCCCGGTACGCGGCCGCGCCTGGCTGGCCCGCGGCGGCACGTACGTGGTCGCCAACATCCGCGGCGGCCGGGAGTACGGCCCGGCCTGGCACCGGGCGGCGCTGAAGGCCGACCGCCCCCGCGCCTTCGAGGACTTCGCGGCCGTCGCCCGGGACCTCGTCGACCGGGGCTACACCACACCGGAGCTCCTCGGCATCGAGGGCGGCAGCAACGGCGGCCTGCTGATGGGCGCGATGCTCACCCGCTACCCCGAACTGTTCGGGGCGGTCGTCGCCACCGTCCCCCTGCTGGACATGCTGCGCTTCCACAAGCTGCTCGCGGGGGCCAGCTGGACCGCCGAGTACGGCGACCCGGACGACCCCGCGGACCGCCCGCACCTGACGGACCTCTCCCCGTACCACCGCGCGGAGGCCGACCGCCCGTACCCTCCGCTGCTCCTGCTCACCTCCACCCGCGACGACCGCGTCCACCCCGGGCACGCCCGCAAGATGGCCGCCCGGCTGCGGGACCTCGGGCACCGGGTGCACTTCCACGAGCACCTCGGCGGCGGCCACGCCACGTCCACCAACCACGACCAGACCGCCTGGAACGAGGCCCTGATCCACACCTTCCTGTGGCACCGGCTGACAGCGCCTGCGACCGGGGCCTGACCGTCGTCCGACCGGGGCGAAACCCCTCCGGCGCCCGGTCGTTCTCTGGAAGGCTGGGGAGCCGTCACCGGTGATCCGGTGCGAGGAGGGGAGCGCCGATGGAGCCGCTGCGCGCCGGGGACCCGCGCGAGGTCGGCCCCTACCGCCTGGAGGGGTGGCTGGGCGGCGGCGGGATGGGCAGGGTGTACCTGGGCCGGTCTCCCGGCGGCCGGCCGGTCGCGGTCAAGGTGGTGCGCCCGGAGTTCGCCGGCGACGCGCGGTTCCGGGAGCGGTTCGCGCGGGAGGTGGCTGCGGCGCGCCGGGTCGGCGGGTTCTACACCGCGCAGGTGGTCGACGCCGACCCGGAGGCGGACCCGCCCTGGCTGGTCACGGCGTACGTGCCGGGCCCCTCGCTGCACGAGGCGGTGGCCCGCCAGGGACCGCTGCCGGCCACGGCGATCGGGGTCCTGGGCGCCGGGCTGGCCGAGGGCCTCGCCGCGATCCACGCCTGCGGCCTGGTACACCGGGACCTCAAGCCGGGCAACGTGATCCTGGCCGCCGACGGCCCGCGCGTGATCGACTTCGGCATCGCGCATGCCATGACGGACACGCACACCAGGTCGATGGTCGGAACTCCGCCCTACATGTCCCCGGAACAGGCGCTCGGCCGCCCGGTCGGCCCGCCGAGCGACGTGTTCTCGCTGGGCTCGGTCCTGGTCTTCGCGGCCGCGGGCCGGAGCCCCTTCGGTACGGGCAGCCCGGCCGAGGTCGGCTACCGGGTGGTCCACGCGCCCCCGGACCTGATGGGGCTGGACATCCTCCCGGACGGCCTGGCGGGCGTCATGGCGGCCTGCCTGTCCAAGACCCCGGAGGCCCGGCCCGGAGTGACGGAACTCCTGGACCGGATTGCCGCGTTCGGTGGCACGCCGTCGGTGTGGCTGCCACCGCAGGTCGTGACGATGATCTCGCAGCGGGTGGCCACTGTGCCGGACGCGGACGCTGCCGGGGGAGAGGGAGAGGAACCTGGCGGGGCAGGTGTCGCGGCAGGGGAGCCCCGCCCGGTCGGGGGCGCGTCCGACGGCGGGGGCGGAGCCGGAGACCGAGGAGGCGCCGGAGCCTCCCCCCGGCTGTCCGACGGCCCCTTCTCCGCGCAGCGGGCCGACAACCCCGGTGATCCGGTCGGCCTCCTGCTCGACCAGGCGCTGGAGCTCATCGAGCGGGTCGGCACCGGACCGTTGCGTGCCGTGTGCCTCGCGCGTCTGGCGCGGTCGGTCGCTCCCGCCCTGCCCGAGCGCGCCGTGCTGCTCGCCGAGGCGGCGGAGCGTCAGGTCGAGGCCGTGACCGACATCGAGGCGCGGGCCGATCTCTGGGCAGCGCTCGGCTCGTACCTGGTCGCGGTGGACCCCGACCGTGCTCTCCGGCTGGTCGAAGCGGCCGAGCGGACCGCACGCGGCATCGCCGACCCGGGACGGCGCGGGAAAGCCCTCAGGTGCGTCGTCCGGGGGATGGCCGCCGTCGACGGGGCCCGGGCCGAGCGCGTCGCCCGCAGCATTCCGAACGCCAGCGTGCGCGCGGCTGCCTTGGCTGATGTGGCCGAAGGAGTGGCCGAGTGCGATCCCCGCCGTGCCGTCGAGGTGGCCAACACCATCCCTCATGGTCCCGCGCGGGACTTGGCCATGAAGACCGCGGCCGAGGCCTCGCTCGTCACCGGTGGCCAGCCGCAGTTTTGGATTCGGATGATGCTCAACTGCCTTTTCGGAAAGGAGGGCAACGACCTGTTGGCCCGGCTCGGAGGCACGATCGCCGCGCACCACCCCGCGTTGTTCCGGCAGTTCGTCGGCCTCATCCAGGACGAGCCCTCGCGTACCGCGGTGGTGGCCCAGGCACTGGGTTCCGTGATTCCCGAGCGGGCCGTGGAACTGGCCCTCGCCATCCCCGACGAACTCGTCCGGCGTGACACGCTCGTCGAACTCGCCAAGCTCCTGGGCCCGGTCGACCCCGACCAGGCCGAGCGGATCGCCATGCTGTTCATGGGCGAGGAGGGCGGCGAACACGTCGCCCGGCTGTGGTGCGTCGCCGACGCGCTGGCCGGGGCCGCGCCGCGCCGGGCCGAGCTCGTCGCCCTCGAAGCCGTGCACGCGGCCCAGGCCGAGAACCCGCCGCAGCTGCGACCCGCGCTGATCACCCTCGCTTCGCTGTCGCCTCGGGACGCCCCGGCGATCGTGGCCGAGTGCGCGGAACCGGACGAGGCGCTCGGGGAGGTGATCGTCAAGGTCTCCGGGCGCCTCGACCACCTCACCGCATCGGGAGACAGGGGCCCCGGCCCACTCCCGACCCCAGAAGAGGCGCTGGAACTGCTCGGCTTCCTCCTGCCCACGACCGCCACGCCCGCGGGGTCCGCCGCGCCCCGGGGCGGGAGCCCGGCCGCGCCCGTGAGTACGGCGCCCGAGGGCCGGCTGCTGACGTTGTTCCCGCGCCCGTCCGTGGGCGCCGTGACCATCCTGCTGTTCGCTCTGGCCGGAGTCGTGGCCGTCGTCGATCCCAGCGCCGGCCTCGACGCGCGTTCGGGCGCCCCCGTCCGTGAGGTGCCGGTGGTCGTGCTCGGCGTCCTCGCCGGATTCGTCTTTGCCTGCCGGGTGGTGGGCGGCCAGGCCGTCGGGCTGGCGGAGTTCCCCGACGGGACCGTGGCCGGCTGGATCGGTGGGGTGACCTTCCTGATGGCCTGGCTCGCGGGAGTCGCCGCGGTCGTGGGCGTCGCCGCCCCGCTCGACGGCTTCTGGCTGGGGTCCGTGGCCGCGACCTGGGCGGCGGTCGCGGCGGTCTGGGTCCTGGTCGTCGGCGACATCTGGCTGCGGCTGCGGCGGATGCTGCGCAGGCGCCAGGTCAGCGGCCCCGGGGCGCGTACATGATGACCGCCATGCCCGCGAGGCAGATCACGGCACCCGTGACGTCCCAGCGGTCCGGGCGGTAGCCGTCCGCGACCATGCCCCAGACCAGGGAACCGGCGACGAAGACGCCGCCGTACGCGGCGAGGATGCGGCCGAAGTCCGCGTCGCTCTGGAACGTGGCGACGACGCCGTACAGGCCCAGGGCCGCGACCCCCGCTCCGATCCAGGCCCAGCCGCGGTGCTCGCGCACCCCCTGCCAGACCAGCCACGCACCGCCGATCTCCAGCAGCGCGGCGAGCAGGAACAGGGCGGCGGAGCGGGCGACGTACAAGGCGGTGGCTTTCCGGACGCAGGGGCGGGGTTCGGGTGTGGGCCCGGACCCCGCACAGCCTAGGCGCGCGCGGCGCCCGGATCAGTACAGCGAGACCCTGTACTTCGCCAGGGCCTCCTTCACCGGCTGGTAGAAGGTGGTGCCGCCGGAGGAGCAGTTGCCGCTGCCGCCGGAGGTGATGCCCAGCGCCTTCGTGCCGTCGTACAGCGCGCCGCCCGAGTCGCCGGGCTCCGCGCAGACGTTGGTCTGGATCATGCCGCGGACCGTGCCGCCGCCGCTGTAGTGGACGGTCACGTCGAGGCCCGTCACCGTGCCGCTCCGGGTGCCGGTGGTGGAGCCGCTGCGCTTGACCGGCTCGCCGACGTACGGGTCGGCCGCGGTGTAGCCGCCGGGGTGGCTCAGGCCGGCGTTGTCGTACCGGACCAGCGCGTAGTCGTTGCCCGGGAAGCTGGACCCGACGGTGGGTCCAGCGAGCGTGCTCTGGGCGGAGTTGGTGTACCAGGTCTTGACCACGTTGCCGCAGTGGCCGGCCGTCAGGAAGTAGTACGTGCCCCCGCTGACGGCGTTGAAGGCGACCGAACAGCGGTACCCGCTGCCGTAGATGGCGTCGCCGGGCCCGAGGAGCGGGGTGAACGTGCCCTTCGCCCGCTCGACGCGGAGCGCGGCGGCGTCGGCGCCCGCGGTCTTCCGGATGTGGGCCAGTTCGGCGGCCGAAACCGTGCTGTCGGCGGTCACGACCACCGTCCCGGTGGCCCGGTCCACCCGCCACGCGGTGCCGCCGACGTCGGCCCGCAGGACGGCCTGGTCGAGCCTGGAGAGCTGTGCCGCGTCGGCGGCCGGGGCGGCCGCGGTGGCGGTCGGCGTCCCGAGTGCGGCGGCCGCGACCAGGGCGGTCGCGGCGGCGGCGAGCGCGGCGCCCCTGGCGGTGCGCGTGCGCGTGGGGGCCGGGGTGGGGGTGGAAGCGTTGCGCGTGATCCTCACTGGTCTCCTCCTCGGAGCATCGGGGCCCC
This sequence comes from Streptomyces sp. NPDC101118, assembly GCF_044759445.1. Classification (NCBI taxonomy): domain Bacteria; kingdom Bacillati; phylum Actinomycetota; class Actinomycetes; order Kitasatosporales; family Streptomycetaceae; genus Streptomyces; species Streptomyces sp. NPDC101118. Next base: position 231,228 of record NZ_JBIVZG010000002.1, read on the forward strand.
CTGGGTGGTGGGGCCCTGTGAGGCGCGTTCAGGAATGGCGTGTTCCTGACAAGCGCTGCCCGGTGAGTATGGCGAGGCGCCCGGGACGGGACAAGACCGCGTACGAGGGCTCGCCCGGCCGCCCGTACCCGACCCCGCGCGGCCGTGTCGGGCCCTCCCGGGCGGGGCAGCCGTAAGGCGGGGGCGCCCGAAGAGCCCCGCACCCGGTGCACCACACTGGGGGGCGGTTGTGACCAGACGGGGCCACGGGGGCCTCCGGTGAGAGGGATGACGTGATGAGCGAGAAGGCCCGCAAGCTGTTCGACGCGCTCGACCTGAACGCGGACGGACTCCTCACCCGCGCGGAGGTGATCTCCGCCCTGCGCGCCAAGGGGCCGACCCTCGCCGCCGGCGGTGACCTGCCGTTCTGGGGCCTGGGCGACGCGGACGCCTCCTCGGCGCTCTTCGACGCGGCCGACAAGAACGGCGACTCGGTGCTGACCTACGAGGAGTTCGCGCAGGAGGTGGACCGCCGCTTCGGCTGGTAGCCGGTGCGCCGGTACGCCGGTACGCCGGACGGACGCCCCGCCCCGCCCCGCCCCGCGCGGGCGGGGCGGGGCGTCCGCCGTCAGCCGCCTACCGCTCCTGCGAGAGCCGGTACAGCTCGGCGAACGTGCCGTCCAGGGACACCAGTTCGGCGAAGGAGCCCTGCTCGGTGATCCGGCCCGCCTCCAGGACCAGGATCCGGTCCGCCAGTCGGCAGTTCTCCATCCGGTGCGTGACGATCAGGGTGATCCGCTCGTCCTTCATCGCCTGCAGCCCGCTGAAGATCCGGTGCTCGCCCCGCGCGTCCATCGCCGAGGTCGGCTCGTCCATGATCAGCAGCGTGGGCCTGCGGTGGAAGGCCCGTCCGCACGCCAGCCGCTGCCACTGCCCGCCCGAGGGCTCGTGCCCGCCCCACAGCGAGCGCGCCAGCAGGGTGTCGAGGCCGTTCGGGAAGTCCTCCACCGCCTTCCGCATCCCCACCGCGTCCAGGGCCTCCCAGACCGCGGCCTCGCCCCGCCCGTCCGGCTGCCCGAGCGTGATGTTCTCGCGTGCGGTGAAGGGCCAGTACGCGAACGACTGCGCCACGAGCCCGACATGGGCCCAGAGGCTCTCCTGGTCGGCGTCCCGGGTCGGCACCCCGTCCCAGTACACCTCGCCCTCGCCGGGCAGCGTCAGCCCGGTGAGCAGCCGGATCAGCGTGGACTTCCCGGCGCCGTTCTCACCCACCACCGCGATGATCTCGCCCCGCGACAGGCTCAGGCTCACCGGACCGAGCGCCGGCGCGTCCTTGCCGGGGTACGTGTACGCCGCCTCCTCCAGCACCAGCTTGGCCGGCGGACCCGCCACCGCCTGGCCCCGCCGGCCCGACATCGAGGCCGCCAGCTCCAGGAAACCGCGGTAGTCCTCCAGGTAGAGGGCGTGCTGGAACATGTACGCCCCGTACACCACCAGCGAGGACAGCGCCGTGGCCGACGTGCGCATCGCGACGATCGCCGTGCCCGCGGCGGCCAGCGCCATGTACCCGCCGAGCACCAGTCCGGCGAGCGCCGCCCACGTACCCGCCTGGAACAGGCCGCCGAGCGCCGCGGCGACGAGGGAGACCCGCAGGAACCGCGGCGCCGAGCCGATCAGCTTGGCGTCGATGCGCCCGCAGACCGTCGCGTACCAGTGGTGCGCGTACGGGCGCATCGAGTTGCACCGCAGCTCGTCGGCGAGCTTGTGGGTGGTGAGGTACCAGCGCATCATGCCGCGGATGTTGCGCGAGGCGTTGGTCTCGTTGTGCAGGGAGTAGTCCAGCCGGGCCGCGATCAGCGCGCCCAGGCCGCGCGGCACCACCGAGAGCAGCAGCAGGGGCAGCAGGGCGGGGTGGACCACGGTGAGCACCCCGGCCACCGCGACCAGGTTCACCAGCCCGTTGGTGAAGGCCATGGCGTCCTTCACCAGCATCGTGGACCGGGCCGCCCCGATCCCGGCGACCTCGGAGCGGTCGGTGAAGCCCGGCTGGTCGTACGCGCCGACCTCCACGTCCATGTGCGCGTCCACCATCGCCAGGTCGGCAAGCGTGGCCAGGCGCGGGGTGAGCCGGCGCGCGGCGCTGCCCGACACGATCTGGGCCACCGTGCCGGTCGCGGCCGTCAGCGCGGCGGTGACCAGCGGTGCGGCCGCGGCCTCGATGCGGGTTCCCGCGTCGCCGCCGGTGAGCAGCGGGCCCATCGCGTCGGACACCGCCGCGAGGGTGGCCGCCGTACAGACCCCGGCCGTGATCTGACCGGCGACCAGCCAGACCAGGGAGCGGGGATCGGTCTGCCAGGCCATCCGCGCGGTCTGTCCGAGCGCGGACGGCAGCCGGGCAGCCATCCGGCGCAGGGAGAGCGATTCCATGACCTTGCTGTGCGTGCCCGCGGAGTAGCTGAACTCGGGCGGGTCGGCGGGCTTCCGCCGCTCCTCCCGGCCGGTCTGCCGCGCCTGTTGCCCCGGCAGTTCCTGCTGCCCTTGCTGCCCTTGCTGCCCTTGTTCCCCTTGCTGCGTCTGCGGTGTTCGTGACGCTTCCATCGGCTCCATCGGCTGCTCCTCACGCCTCGGTCCTCGGACGGCACCGGCCCCGGGGGCGCGTGCGGGCACGCCGGACCGCCCCGGTCCGCGGGTGTGCGGAACCGGGGGCGGCAGCCCCTGGGATCGGTGGAGTGGCGAGTACAGCGGAGCCGTGGGGGAGGAGCAGCGAGAACCGGCCGACCTGGCCGGCCGGGCGGGACCGGGGCCCGGGGAGGGCACCCGTACCGGGGCCGCGGCCCGGCGGGGGCGAGAACGGCCGGATACCGACCCAGGGCGGAGGAAACCCCTTGCGCCGCGCTCGGGGGGCCGGGGAGCGTGTCGGCCGGGTCCGCGGAGGGCGACGGCGGCCGGTCCGCGGCACCCGTCCGCCGGCTCCGCGGATCATGCCCGCCGGGTCCGAACGGCGCACCTCCGGGTGTGCCGACCGCCGCGCGCCGCCCTACTGGGTCTGGGCCCCGCCGCGGGGCCCGCGAGGAGGTGGAACCCCATGGCCGTGGTGATGTCGATGCGCTGGGACGGGGTGCAGCCGGAGCAGTACGACGCGGTCCGCGCGCGGGTGGGCTGGGAGGACGACCTGCCGGACGGGGCGGTGCTGCACGTGGCGTGGTTCGAGGGCGGCGCGCTGCACGTCACCGATGTCTGGGAGTCCCCGGCGCAGTTCGAGGAGTTCTTCGGCAACCGCATCCTGCCCGCCGTCGAGGAGACCGGCCTGTCCGGCGAGCCCGAGGTGGTCCTCACCCCGCTGCACCGGCGGTTCGTCGCTCCCGGGGTCGGCGGCGCCGCGTGAGGCGCGCCGCATGAGCCGCGGCGCGCCCGCCCGGTCCGGGAGGCCGACGGGCCCCCGCCGGGAGGCGGAGGCCCGTCGTTCCGTGCCGGGGTCCGGCCGTGGCCGGATCAGTGGCAGGTGGTGTAGCCGCGGCCGTTCGCCCGCCAGGAGCAGCTGTCCTTCCTGGTGCCGGCCGGCGTGTACAGGTTCACCGAACCGCTGGAGTTGTTGAACCAGTAGTTGTCCTTCTTCCGGTAGACCGTGTACGCGGTGTTGGTGCCCTGGCCGTTGCGCAGGCGGACCGTCTTGCCCGCGCCCAGGGTGAAGGACCCGAACGTGTACACGTACCCGGACGCCGTCTTCACCTTGTAGTTGCGGAGCTGCACCGAGCTGCCGGTGTTGTTGTGCAGGTCGACGTACTCGGCGTTGAGCTTGGCGTTGGTGCGCGGCAGGTCCGCGCCGGGCCCGTCGAACTGGAGCGCGCCGAAGTGCAGTCCGCCCTGGTGGGTGGCGGCGGTGGCCTGCGGGACGGCGAACGCGGAGGCGGCCATGGCGGCGGCCGCGACGAGGACGGCGGTCTTCCTCATTGGGTGGATCCCCCCTGCTGGTTGAACGCTGCAGTAATCGGCAGCGGTCAACTTATACAGGATGATGATCTGATGATTCGGGGGTTCCCGGCATGTGCCAGGAACCGCCACCCCCGGCCCGGCGTCAGACCACCGCCAGCGGCACGATCAGCGCGTAGGCGTACCCCGCCTCGACCGCGTAGCCGTACATCGAGGGGTGCTGGACGGGAGCCGTCAGCAGCACCACGCTCTGCGCCGCGGTGGCGGCCGCCACCCATTCCTCCGTCGCGCCGAGCGACCCCTGGTACCAGGCCGCGCACAGTCCGGGACCGCTCACCACCAGCATGTCGTCCTCGCGCCGGTAGGCGGCGCCCCAGGTCTCGGCGGGGACCGCCCAGCCGTCGTAGTCCGTGAAGGCGTACCAGCCGCCCTCCCGGATCGCCTCGTGGAACGGCCAGCGGCCCAGGCCCTCCGGGGTGAGCGCGACCTCCTGGTCGTCGGTCGTGAAGTGCACCATCGGCAGCGGGTCGGGCCCCTCGCCCGTGCCGGCCCAGGCGTAGAGCGGGGAGAGCGCGGCCGGCTCCTGCCCGGGGGCTTCGTCGGCGTACTCCTGGCCGTACTGCTCGCCGTACTCCTCGCCGTACTCCTGGCCGTGTTCCTGCCCGTACCGGAGGCCCTGCTCCCGGCCGTACGCCGCGCCGCCGAACTCCTGCCCGTGCTGAGCCCCGTACCCCTGTGCGTCTCCCTGCCCGTACTGCGTCCCCTGCCCGTACTGCGGCCCCGGGGCGGACGCGTGGCCCGGCCCGTACTCCGGCTGCGGGTACCCGGGTTCGTACGCCGACGGGTACCCGGGCCCGTGGTCCGGCGGCGACTGGTCCATGTGGGGGAGGTGAGCGGTCATGCCCCGATTGTGGTCCATGGCCGTCAGGGCGCCGTAAACGCCCCCTTCGGCCGGGTTCGGCCGCGTCCGGACGACGGCCCGTCAGGTGCCGGTGCGGCACGGGCCGTCCGGGCGCGCGTGAGCGGTGAGGTACGGGCCTCAGCCCCCGGAGCCCCCGCGGCCCCCGAAGCTCCCGTGCCGCCCCGCCCCCGCGGCGAACCGGTCGGCGCCCGCCTGCGTCTCGCCGGCGCTCAACGGCACCAGGCCGTGCCGGTACTCGTTGGCCAGCGCCTCCGGCTCGGGCAGCCCGTGCTGCTCCCGTACCGAGAGCCGGTCGTGGCGCAGGCAGAGCTGCGGGAAGGCGGCGATCTGCCGGGCCAGTTCCTCGGCCTCCTCGCGCGCCCGCCCGGGCGGCACGAGGCGGTTGGCGAGCCCCATCGCGTACGCCTCGGCGGCCGGCACGGGCCGCCCGGTGAGGATCATGTCCATGGCGCGGCTCTCGCCGACGAGCCGGGGCAGCCGCACCGTGCCGCCGTCGATGAGCGGCACGCCCCAACGGCGGCAGAACACCCCGAACACCGCGTCCTCCTCGGCCACCCGCAGGTCGCACCAGAGCGCCAGTTCCAGTCCGCCCGCCACCGCGTGTCCGGCGACGGCGGCGACGACCGGCTTCCCGAGCCGCATCCGGGTGGGCCCCATCGGCCCGTCGCCGGACGCGGCGACCGTGTTCCCGCGCTCCGTGCCCACGGCCTTGAGGTCGGCGCCGGCGCAGAACGTGCCGCCCTCGCCCCAGAGCACGGCGACGGCCGCGTCCTCGTCGGCCTCGAACGCGCGGAACGCCGCGGCCAGCGCCTCGGCGGTCGGCCCGTCCACGGCGTTGCGCGCCGCCGGCCTGCTCAGGATCACGGTGAACACCGGCCCGTCCCGCTCCACCCTTACCGCGGCCGTCCCCGCCGTCCCGTCCACGCCGTCCACCCTGTCCACCCCGTCGATGCCGTCCATCCCGTCCACGTCCCCGTTCCTCCCGGCCGTCCGGGCCGTCGTGCGGCCCGTCGCCCGCCCGCCGGCACGGCCCCGTGGAGGAGGCCGGCCCGGGTGCCGGCCGGACCCCATTGTGCGGGGCACCGGCCCGGACCGGGCCGGGGGACGGCCGGATCAGTGCGGCCCGTCGGCCGAATGCCGCAGCACGGCCAGCACCTGGTCGGCGATCGCCGTCTCGTTCTCCTCGAAGGCGGGGCCGGTGAGTTCGGCCGGATCGGCCGGCAGGCCGGTCAGCACCGGGGTGTGCAGGTGGCCGCCCGGCAGGCCCGGGCTGAGCTCCAGGCGCAGCCGGTTGGAGCGGTACGCCACCTCGTTGGAGAGGTAGCCGCCGCCCCCGCCCGCCACCGCGCGTGAGCCGGGGGTGGGGCCGTCGGGGCGGTCCGCCGGCCGGGTCTCCCCGGCCGGGATCTCGGTGACGGTGCCGTTCAGCCGGACCGGGAACGGCGCCTGCACGGCCGTCATCGGTCCGGTGGGCAGGCTGGTCCTGATGAACTCGGCGCCGGGGCCGACCCCGGCCGGGACCACCGGGTGCTCGCGGGTGCCGCCGGACAGGGCGCGGGCGTTGTCCGGGTACGGGTCGGCCGACCGGGCCCGGGCCGCCCACTCCTCCAGCGTGAACAGCCCCGGGTAGCCCTGGCTGATGCTGGTGATCTGGTCGGCCGCGCGCGGTCCCGGGGTCATCCGGGGGCGGTACGCGCGCTCCACGATGCCCCGGTCGAAGTCGCCGTAGCGCACCGGCAGCACGACGGCGCGGACCTCGGCCCGGGTGCCGTCGGCGAGGGTGATGCGGCGGCCGTTGAGGCGGAGCGCCGCCGAGCCGGAGGGGTTGGCCCGGCGCAGCTCCGCGTCGAGGCCGAAGGGGTCGAAACCGCTGACGAACAGGCGCCGGACGCCCGGCGTGCCGCGGAACCCGTTGCCGGTCAGGCCCCGTGAGGCGTCCTCGAAGGCGGTGCGCAGCGCGTCCCGGTCGACCGGGAACCCCGGCTGCCAGCGGGCCAGTCCGACGGTCATCGCCAGGCGGGCCCAGTACAGCGGGCGGTCGTCGCCCGGTGCCAGGTCACCGCCCTGCCGTCGGCCCTGGGCCCGTTCCACCGCGGCCGCGAACAGGGCCTCGCCCCAGACCCGGACCAGCCCCTCGGCCCCGGCGGCGTCACGGGTGGTGCACAGGGCGGCCGGGAAGCGGCGTACGAAGGCGTCGAGGTCCCCACGCTCGATCAGGGCCGCGGTACGCGGATCCGTGAGCCGGGCCTGCTCCGCGTCCGGCACCACGGCGGGGTCGGTGCGGCACGGGGGAGCGGCGGGCGCGTCACCGGGCAGGGCGGCGCCGGCGGCGAGAGCGGGTCCTGCGGGAAGGGCGGCGGCGAGTGCGCTGAGGAGGGCGGCCGCGAGCGCGGCGCGACGTAAGACCATCATGCGATGTGACATTACACAGGAGGGTCAACTCCTGTCAGGGGCACCGGAGTCGGGACGGTGGTGCCGCGCGGGCGGGGCAGTGGACACCCGCGCGGCACGCGGTCCGGCCGGCGGCCGGACCCCGGTCAGTCGAGCTTGATGGAGCTCACGCGGTCGTTCCAGCCGGAGCGGAGCGCGCCTTCCTGGGCCCAGGGCGCGGTGTTGCCCGGGTACCAGTAGCCCACGCCGTCGTTGTGCTCGGCGAGGTGCGCATAGCAGGCGCCGACCTTGTACGAGGACATCTGGTCGTTGAAGCCCCAGCCGCCGAGGTTCTGCCAGTAGCCGCGGTCGTAGAAGACCAGCCGGCGGCCGCCGAACCAGCCGTGCTCGAACAGCTCCAGCGGCGAGGAGCAGGCCGCCAGTGCCCCGGAGGCGGGCCGCGCCCCCGTGCCCGCGGCACGGCCGGCGAGCTTGGCCTCGACGGCCCGCAGCTCGCCCAGCGTCCGGAAGCACTCGACCGTGCCCGCCGCCCGCCAGACCAGGCAGGCCTTCGCCGCACCCCAGTCCCCGGCCATGTCGAGCGTCCCGCCCTCGAAGGCGGCGACGGTGGAACCGGGTGCCGAGGGTAAGCCGCCCGCGTCCGCCTGCGCGGTCCCGGTCGCCAGGGTGGTGGTCAGGGCCGCCGCGGCCGCGGCGGCGGCCGTCCAGGTGCGCGTGCGGGATCCCGGTCCTCGAACGTTTCGCATCACGGTGCTCTCCTTGCGCGTCGGGCCGGCCCCACGGGTCGGGGGCCGGTCTGCGCTCAGCACCCTAGGAGGCCGCCGTGGGGCCCCCGGGCCCGCCGGGGCGCGAGGGGCGCCGAGTGCGGCGCGGGGCGGTCCGGGACCGCCGGGGCGGCTGTCCCGGACGCGGAACGGAGGCCGGCCGGAGGCCGAACGGAGGTGGGCCGGACGGCGGGTGGACGGCGGGTGGACGGCGGGTGGACGAAAGATGGACGGGAGCCGGCCCGAGGCCGGACGGCGGGTGGACGGACGGTGGCGGGGTGCGGCGCGCCGGGCCCTGACGGCCTGTTCACCCTCCTGTCCCCCTCGCCGGGGCTCGCGGACGGCCCCTCCGGAGGACCCGGGGCGGGCGGCCGCTCCTCCGGCGGACCCGGCTAAGTTGAGCGTCATTCACCCCGGGGTGGGGAACGCGACGATGGAGGGGGAACGCGATGAAGCTCGCGGTGTTCGGCGCGACCGGAGGGGTCGGCCAGGAGATCGTTCGCCAGGCGCTGGCGGCGGGGCACGACGTGACGGCCGTGGTGCGGGATCCGTCCCGGCTCCAGGTGCAGGGCGCGGGTCTCGCCGTGCACCGTTCCGGCCTCGACGATCCGGCCGTGCTCGCCGGGGCCCTCGCCGGGCACGACGCCGTGCTCTCCGGGCTGGGCGCACGCAGCCGGGCCGACGCGGCCGGCGGCATCGCGGCCGCCCTCACCCGGGCCGTGCTCGCCGCGATGGAACCCGCGGGGGTCCGCCGGCTGCTGGTGGTCAGCGCCGCGCCGCTCGGCACGCCCCCGCCCGGCGAGCCGCTGGTGGACCGGATGGTGGGGATGCTGGTGGAGAAGGTGTTCGCACCCGTTTACGCCGACCTCGCCGTCATGGAGTCGGAGCTGGCCCGCAGCGGCACGGACTGGACCGCGGTCCGCCCCCCGATGCTGAAGAACCGCCCCGCTACCGGTCGTTACCGCACCGCCCTGGACGGCAACCCGCGCAGCGCCCGCACGATCGGCCGCGCGGACGTCGCCCACGCGATGCTGTCCCTGGTCGATGCCCCCGACACGCACCGCCGCGCCGTCGGGGTCGCGTACTGAGGCGACGGCGCGCGCGTCCGGAGGGGCGTGCCCGGGGCCGTACGCCGGCCGCCCGTCCCGCGCGGGGTGCGGGCGTGCGGCGGGGCGTCAGTCGTGCCGGGCGAGCTTGACGGCGGAGACGAGCAGGATCACGGCGAGTGCGGGCATCAGGAGCAGGTCCGGGAACACCCCGAGCAGGAGGCCGCCCAGGGCCGCTCCGGCCACCGAGCCCGCGGTCATGACCAGGGTGAAGAGGAGGTTGGCGCCGAGGACGGCGAAGCTGCCGTCGCGGCTGTAGCGGGCGAAGGCGACCAGCATCGTCGGCAACGACACCAGCAGCGACAGGCTCCCCGCCGTCTTGACGCCCAGGCCGAACAGCAGGACGACCGTCGGGATCAGCAGCTCGCCGCCCGCCACGCCCATCACGGCCGCGACGACCCCGATGCCGAAGCCGGCCGCCACCCCGAGCGGGACCTGCGCCGCCGTGGGCAGGGCCGGCGCGCCCAGAACGGTGGTGTGGGCGAGCACCAGGGCCAGGGCCATGAGCACCATCAGGCCCGCCAGCACCCTGTGGAGGGTGGTGCTGCGCATGCGGACGGCCCACGATGCTCCGGCCCACGCTCCGACGAGGCTCCCGGCCAGCAGGTTGGCCGCGACGGGCCAGTGCGAGGCCAGTTCGGAGGCCGGGACCGCGGTCATGCGGGCCGGGAGCGCGACCAGCACCACGACCAGGCTCATCGCCTTGTTCAGGATGACTGCGGAGAGTGCGGCGAACCCGAACAGGCCGATCAGGAGCGGCAGGCGGAACTCCGCGCCGCCCAGCCCGACCATCCCGCCCAGGACGCCGACGGCCGCACCCGCCGTGAACACGAGGGGTGTGGGGTGGGCAGCACGCAGCGGAACGCGGTCGGGGTCGATGGCCATGGTGGGCATCATCCCTGGTCACGGGCCATTCCCGGCGTCGCGGAGCCCATCTCTGGGGGAACCGCCGGGCGCCGGGCCGCGGCGTCGTACGGATCTCCGAGCCCGTCGGCAGGCCGCGGCCGGGGCCGGGGACCAGACGGGCTCGGGGAGAGGTCGGTCCGGGGGCCCCGGGGTGCCGCTCGATCTCGTCACGGGTCGGCCGGACGGCCGCGACGTCCTGCCCGACGGGCGGAAGGGCGCGTTCCCCCGGCTACCAGTAAGTAACGCATCTGCGAGGAATTTTCGCATCAGGGTATGGATTTGCGAGCCTGAAGCGCTGCTATAGTCCGCAGGTGCAACGCGCCAACCGCTGGTCCGGGGCGGTCCGGAACCCCGGACCGGTCGCCTGACCCCGGCCACGCCGCGACACCCTCCGAGACGAGCGACGCACCTCCCCAAGGCCCGGGCCCCGCACGACGGGCGGCCCGCCTGCCCGGCACCGGCCACCCCGCCGTACGCCGCACCCCGCGTCCCCACCGCTCACCCGGACCGCACGCCCCCACGGGCCCCGCACGTCCCCGCAGCCCATCTCCTCCGAAACGGAGCGCCCCATGGCATCCCCGCGTCCTCCGCGCGCCGCTCTGCGCAAGGCCCTGCTCGCCGCCGCCGTCCTCGTGCTGGCCGTCCCGGGCACCGCGTACGCCAACACCGTGAGCGTCACGGTGAAGACCCCCGGCGCCACCTCCGGCCCCGGCTCGCCCTTCTCCGAGATCTCGACCAGCGCCCAGTGCGCCGGCGGCCTGATCTCCGGCGGCGGCATCAACCAGGCCATCGGCACCGGCACTTCATCCAACGGCAACAAGATCAACGGCACGTCGCCCAGCCCGGACGGCAGCACCGAGTACACCGGCTCCACCGGCGTCGTGGGCACCGACGTCACCTACTGGCTCGGCATCGGCGGCAGCGGCGGCGCCGTCAACGCCTCCTTCTCCAGCACCCCTTACGCCATGTGCTTCACCAGCAACCTGATCAACCACACCCAGGTGGTGATGAACAAGCTGGCCGGCCCCACCACCAGCGGCACCGTCGGCCTGGTCACCGCGACCTGCCCCGCCAACACCCGCCTGCTCGGCGGCGGCGCCCGCATCACCCCCGCCAGCGTGGGCAGCCTCAAGCCCATCGCGAGCTTCCCCACGTTCAACGACAGCGCGCACGGCTACGGCCAGAAGGCCGCCGCCGACGGCGAGACCAACCCCGACTCCTGGACCGCGGTCGGCTGGAACGGCGGCGGCGGCAACAGCGGCAACACCACCTACGCGTACGCCATCTGCAGCGGCAACAACATCGACGTCAGCGGCGCCACGGTCAAGGTCCGCTTCAGCGAGGTCAGCGGCCCCACCGCCGCCACCAGCGGGGCCACCGTGACCGTCGGCTGCGGCCAGAACGACGGCAAGCTGGTCAGCGGCGGCGCCGCGATCAGCGGAGGCAGCGTCACCTCCGTCAACTTCACCGGCCCCGGCTCGGTCGGCGACCACCTCAACGGCAGCTACCCCAGCGACTCCGGCGGCACCCCCGTCTCCGACGGCACCACCACGGCCGCGTACTGGAGCGCCTTCACGCACACGGGCGGCGGCAGCTCGCCGAACACCTACTCCGACGTCTGGGCCCTGTGCGCCGACGACGGCGTCTGAGCACCCGAGCCCGAGCCCGAGCCCACCCTCCTGACCAGGGAACGCAGTTGAACATCCGCAGAGCCGGAATCCTCCTGACCGCCGCGGCGACCGGCCTCGTCGCCGCCCTCCTCGCACCCCCGGCCGCCGGCGCGGACCCCGTCCCCGCCGCCGCGTCACCGTGCGGCAGCGCCGGGGTCTTCACCGCCGTACCGCCCACCTGCACGTACGACGGCCCGGGCACCGACACCTTCACCGTCCCCGACGGCGTCGCGGCCGTCGCCGTCGACCTGTACGGCGCCGAGGGCGGCAGCGCCGCCGGCTACGTCACCCCCAACCCGCCGAACACCGGGGCACCCGGCGGCCTCGGCGGCCGGACCACCGGCACCCTCCCCGTGACCGGCGGCGAACGCCTCCAGATCACCGTCGGCGCGGCCGGCACACCGGGCTCCTCCCGCCGGGGCGAGTACGCGCGCCCCGGCGGGTACGGACACGGAGCCGGCGGTGGCGGCGCCCACGGCGGCGGCGGCTCCGGCGGCGGCGCGACCGACCTGCGCACCGGCTCCTTCGGTGCCGCCGACCGGGTCCTCGTGGCCGGTGGCGGCGGCGGTGCCGGCAACGGAGGCCCGCTGCTGCACGGCGGCCACGGCGGCGGCCCCGCCGGCGCTCCGGGCGGCCAGGGCGGCGGCCCCGAGGGCTCCGGCGTCGCGGGCGGCGGGGCGACCGGGACCGCCCACGGCACCGGCAGCCCGAACTCCCTCCTCGGCGGCCCCGGCATCCCCGGCGGCGACACCGCCCCCAACACCGGCCTGCCCAACCCCGGCAGCGGCGGCCCCGGCGGCAACGGGGCCCGCGGCGGCAACGGCGGCGGAGGCGGTGGCGGCGGCTGGTTCGGCGGCGGAGGCGGCTCCGGCGGCGGCAACCCCGGCAACCTGTACGGCGCCGGAGGCGGCGGGGGCAGCGGCCACGCGGCCCCCACCGTCACCGACGCCCGACTCGCCCAGGGCGTCCGGCAGGGCAATGGCCGGGCCGTCGTGACCTTCCGCTACGGAACGTCCCTCACCCTCACCACGGACACGGCCGCCCCGCTCTTCGGCCACGAGGTCACCCTCACCGCGACCGTCACCCCGGACAGCGCGGCCGCGGGGCAGCCCGGCGGGACGGTGACGTTCGCCGACGGCGGCACCGATCTGGCCACCGTGGCGCTGACCGACGGCCGTGCCACGCTCTCCACCCGTGGCCTGCTGCCCGGGGGCCACACCCTCACCGCACGCTACGGCGGCGACCCGGCGTACACCCCGAGCACCTCCCCGGCACCCGCCGAGGTCACCGTGGGCTTCAGCGAGCCCTGCGTGACCACCGCCCGGACCGGCACCCTCACGGTCGGCGCGGGCCAGGCGCTGTGCATCGGGCCCGGCGGCAGCCAGGCCGGCCGGATCACCATCGAGACCGGCGGCGCCCTCGCCGCCGACGGGGCGGCCCTGAGCGGCGGCATCACCGCCGACGGCGCCCTCGCCCTCAGCCTCTGCGGCACCGAGGTCACCGGAGCCGTCCGCGCCACCGGCACCACGGGCCCGGTCCGCATCGGCACGAGCAGCACGGACACCGGCAGCCCGGCCTGTACCGGCAACACCCTCCGCGGCCCCGTCACCCTGGCGGACAACGTGGGCGGCGTGGAGGTCTCCGGAAGCACGGTCACCGGCCCCCTGCGCTGCGACCGCAACGAACCGGAACCGGTGCTCACCGGCACCACCGTGCAGGGCCCGCGCACCGGCCAGTGCCGCTGACGCACACCACCGGCGGCGGCGCCCGGCGCACACCAGGCGGCCGTGCCCGGCGCACACCACCGTCCGCCCCGTCCCGGGAGCCACCCCGGGCCGGGGCGGACCCGGTCCGCGGCGAAGATCGCGGCTATCCTGCACCTCGGCCCGTGAAAGCAACGCGGCCACCCGACACACACGCAAGACGATGCCGGCCCGAACCGCGGCACGGCAGGAGACGGAGCCCCGGTGGACGTGCAGCACTTCGAGCGGATCACCGCCTTCATCGAGGCCCGCCTCACCCCGGTCTTCGACCCGGCCGACGGCAACGACCACGGCTGGGGCATGGACGACACCTCCCGCGCCCTGCGCGCCCTCCGCAACACGGTCCTCGGCGCCTCCGCCATCAAGGGCATCATCGAGCAGCGCGCCACCGCCGACCCGAAGATGCGCGGCATCATCGACCAGTCCCTGGAGCACAACTGGGACGTCCTGCGCGGCGTCGCCCGCCAGTGGGAGGACCACCCCGACTTCCGGCGCGAGTTCAAGCGCCACGCCTGGGAGCTCGAGGAGCTCGAGGCCGCTCCCGCCCCGCAGGGCTGACCCGCGGCCAGGAGGCTCCCATGGCCGAGTCCCGGCTGACCACGCCCTCGTACCTCGTGCTCGGCATCGTCGAGAAGCTGGGCGAGGCCAGCCCGTACGACGTGAAGGTCGAGGCGGCCCGCACCGTGGCCCCCTTCTGGTCCATGCCCCACGCCCAGGTCTACGCCCAGTGCGACCGGCTCGTGGCGGCCGGCCTGCTGTCCGAGTCGCGGCAGACCGGCGGGCGCAACCGGCGGCTGATGACCCTCACCGAGGCCGGCCGCACCGCCCTCGCGTCATGGCTGGCGGACCCGGAGTTCGTCCCCGTCGAGGCCCGCGAACGCGGCATCCTCAAGCTCTGGTTCGGGGCGCGGCCCGAGGTCCTCTCCCCGGTCCAGCTCGACGAGCACCACAGGACCCTCGCGGACTACGAGCAGCTGGCCGAGGGCGTGGGCGCCCTGCTCACGCCCGGCCAGCGCGAGGCCCTGGAGTTCGGCATCCGCTACGAGCGCATGATGGTCGACTTCTGGCAGTGGGTCGCGGGCCGCGCACACGAAGGCGACCGCGGCGAGGCACCCGACCGCGAAAGCGAGAGCGGCGACGACGCACCCGGGCGCGGAGGCGACCGCGGCCGCACGACCGAACACTGAGGCCCGGCCGCACGACCGAACACTGAGGCCCGGCCGCACCGTTGACCCCGGGCCGGGCTCCCCCTTACCTTCCCGATAGTCCAGAGGGGACTATCGAGGGGGAGTTGCCGTGCACCGACCGGGGAACGTCACCTGGGGCCGGGTGGCCGTGGTCACCGTCGTGGCCGTCTGCCTCGCCTACGCCCCCGTCGCCGCCACCGAACTGTGGCCCTACGCCCGCCCCGGCGCGCCCGCCCTCGGGGAACGCCTGCTCGCGGAGACGGTCTCGCCCGAGTACGTCGCCGAGGCCGTCGCCGACCGCACCGGCCCGTACGGCCGCAGCCTGCTGCCGCTGGTCGTCCACTCGGTGCTGGGCGGGCTGCTGATGGTCCTCGGCCCGGTGCAGCTGCTCTCCGCGCTCCGCCGCCGCCCCCGCCTGCACCGCGCCGCGGGCGTGCTCTTCGCGGTCACCGTGTACGCGTCCATGGCGGGCGCCGCGCTCTACCTCGCCAGGACCGCACCCGAGGACGCCTTCGGCGGCGCCGCGTTCTGGATCGTGCTGGCCACCATCCTGGTCGGCACCGTGCTCAGCGTGACCTACGGGATCATCGCCGCCCTGGGCCGCCACCCCGACCTGCACCAGCGCTGGATGCTGCTCTGCTACGGCTTCCTCATGACCGCACCGCTGCTGCGCCTGGAGTGGGGCGCCCTGCCGTACGTGCTGCCGGGCCTGTCGATGGAGCAGGTCAACCAGGTCGCCGTGATGCACCTCGGCTCGGTCGTCGCCTTCGGGGCCCTGGCCGCCTCCCGCGCCCTGGACCGGCGCGCGGAGGTGCCGGGCGTCACCGGGAGCTGGGTGCCGGGGCGGGTCCTCCTGGTGGCGCACCTCGCCGCCCTGCCCGCACTGGTCTGGATCGGTGCCGCGTTCCTGGAATGGGGCGCCGCGGGCCGCCGGCTGCTGCTGGGCTTCCTGCTGCCGTACGCCGCCACGTACGCGGTGATGGTCCTGCGCCAGCGCCGGGCGCACCGGCTGGGCCGCGGCTGGGCGCGCGAGGAGTGGCGCGTGCACCTGGTCGCCCTGCTGCTGGCGCCCGTGTTCTCCGGCGGTGCCGCCCTGCCCCTGGAGCGCCTGCTGGGACTGGACCGGCCCACCGCGCTGTCCGCGGCGGTCGCCATCGGCTGCGGCGTCCTGGCCACCGCCGCCACCACCGTGGTGAGCCTGCGCGTGATGTACGCCCGGGAGCTCCTCAAGCGGACGCCCACGCCGCCCCCGGCCGGCGCCAAGACCCCGGCCCCGGCCGCGTGACTCCGCACCACCCCGCGGCACGGCCCGCCCCGCCCCACCCCCACCCCACCCCCACCCCAGCGCCGACCAGGGAGCCCCGATGAGCGAGACGGCAGAAACCGGCACGGGCACCCCCACCGCCGGCCCCACCCCCACGGAGACGACCGGGGGCGGCGGCCGCGAACTGGCCCCCGCCGTGGCCCTGCTGGCCGTGACGGTAGCCGTGACCAGCTCGCTCAGCGGCCTCCTCCTGACCATCGGCGCACTCGCCGGCCAGGTGTCCGGCCCCTGGACCTCACCCTCACCGGTCGGCCCGGGCCTGGTCGGCGCCGCCATGCTCGGCACCGCGCCCGGCCTCCTCGCCATCGCCCGCGCCCGGGTCTGGGAGGAGGCCCGCACCCTGGTGTTCCCGCTGGTCACGGTGCTGGTCGGACTGTTCGCCGTCGGCATCGTCAACGCCGGCCGGCTCCAGGCGGCCGAGGGCGGACCGCTGTTCCTCGCCCTCTTCAGCCTCGGCTGGGTCGGGGTGCTCGGCCTGCTCGCCCTGGCCGCCGTCCTCTGCGTCGCCCGTCAGTACACCCGGCGCGCCACGCCCCTCCAGGGCCCGGCGGTGCCGCTGCCCGCCTGGTCCAGGCCGCTCGTGGCGGTCCTGGGTTCCTCGTGGCTCGGGATCGGCGCGGGCCTGCTGTTCCTGCCGGGCTTCTGGGCGCAGTTCGTCCCCTGGGAGGTGAACCGCGCCGACGCCCAGTCCCTCGGCGTCTGGGCCCTGGCCCTCGGCACCGGCGTCCTCGGCACGCTCGCCGAGGACGACCTGCGCCGCGTCCGCCCCGCCCTGATCTCCGTACCGGGCGTCGCACTCGCCGCCGGAGCCGTGCTCGCCGTACGCGCC
Organism: Streptomyces sp. NPDC101118; assembly: GCF_044759445.1. Taxonomy (NCBI): domain Bacteria; kingdom Bacillati; phylum Actinomycetota; class Actinomycetes; order Kitasatosporales; family Streptomycetaceae; genus Streptomyces; species Streptomyces sp. NPDC101118. The sequence goes on from NZ_JBIVZG010000002.1 coordinate 247,999, forward strand.
GGAGACGTCGACTGGACCTCGGGCGGCGCCCTCTCGCTCGCCGCGCTCCTCTTGGGCCTCCTGGCCTCCGGCCTGACCGGCCACCGCCTGGCCGCCCGCGCCGGCGCCACGGTCCCGGCCCCGTCCTGACTGCAAGGGGTGGACGGCCCCCTTCGTTGCCGCCCGGCCGTCAGGGCGCCACGCCGCAGCGCCGCGCGGAACGCCCGGCACTTTCCCGGTGGGGCGGGCCCATCACCTCATGGCATCCCCCGCCCGCCTCACGGCACGCCCAGGCACCGGTCAGCTCTCCAGTTCCCGCTCCCACAGCCGTTCCGTCAGCCGCTCCACGCCGGCGGCCAGGTGGCGGCGGTACGTCGACATCGGGAGGCGGAGCAGGTCCGCCGCGCGCTGCTGGGTGCCGGCGGGCTGGAGGTACGTGTGGTGCAGCGCCCGGTACGCCCGGCGGTCCCGCGGTGCCGCCTCCAGCTCCGCGGCCGCCTCCCGGAGGACGCCCGCCAGCGCCGCGGCCCGCTCGTCCGGCCCGGCCTCCGTCCCCGCCCGGTCCGCCACCAGCCGGGAGCGCAGCAGTACGCAGTCCCGCAGGCCCCCGGCCCGGCCCAGCCCGCGCAGCGCCTCCCGCACCCCCTCGGCGAACGCGTCGTGGTCCAGCACCCGCAGCGGCACCGGCGTCGCTGGCGGGCTCACGGCGAGGGGATCGGGTGCGGACTCCCGCTCGGTCAGCAGCCCCAGCCAGGCCAGCGGGGGAGTGACCCGCCAGTCGTGGACGAACATCCCGTACCCGCGCCCGCCCACCGCGAAGTCCGCCTCCGGCACCCGCCGGAAGTCGGTGTACGCGCACCCCGCCGCCCAGAACCCGGCATCCGCGAACGGCAGCAGTGTCACCGCCGGCCGCTGGTCCGTGAGGTAGTGGTGGGTCAGCCGCAGGGTGATCAGGGTCTGGACGGGCGACACGTCCTGGTAGCCGTCCCGCGCCAGCCAGCTGCGCACCAGCAGCGCCCGCTCCCCGGCCCGCAGCGCCCCCGCTCCCGCCAGCCAGCCCCGGGCCGCCCGCACCGCCGGGTCCCCGGCGTGGCCCGGCCCGGCCGCCTCCGCCGGGCCGGCGTCGCCGAGGGTGAGCAGCAGGTAGAAGCCCACCGGGCCCTCCCCGTCCGCGCTGACCGTTCCCCACGAGGCGGCCGGATGCCCCCACCAACGGGCCAGCAGCCGGGCCGAGTCCGCGCCCTCGTGCGCCTCCGCCATCGCCAGCACGGCCGGCAGGTCGGCCTCCCGCGTGGGCGCGATGGACAGCGCGTCGAGCCGCGCCGCTCCGGCCGCACCGCCCGTGACCGGCGCCAGCAGCGGGCCCACCAGCGGACTGTCCCGGTGCAGGTAGGCGAAGTCTGCCAGCACCGTCCGCTGCCGCGCCCGGTCCCCGTCCGTGAACAGCTGCTGGTAGTACGCGCCGGCCCGGCGCCGCAGCTCCGCCCGCCGGCCCGGGTGCCGCCAGCGCAGCTCGGCGTCCAGCACGGACCGGGCCAGGTCGTGCGGGTGGATGCCCCGGCTGCCGTACTCCGTGATCGACAGGGTGCACAGCCAGTCGAACAGGTCCCGCGCGTCCGGCACCCCGGTCAGCGCCGCCAGCAGCGGCTCACTGGTGACCAGCACCTGGGCGCTGGCCTCCAGCGCCGCCCGGTGCGCGGGGCTCGGCACGGCGTCCAGCAGCGCCTCCAGCAGGGTGGTCACCACCCATGCCGGCTGCCCCGGGCTCGGGTCCTTCCCCGGCCGCTGCGCCCGTACGTCGGCGATCAGTGCCAGCGCCAGGGGATGCCCGTGTGCGAACTCCAGGGCCCGGCCGTGCTCGTCGTCCGGCACGCCGCGGCGGCGCAGCAGCTCGCGGCTCTCCTCCGGCGGCAGCGGCCCCAGCCGCAGCGCGTGCAGCAGCCCCTGCCAGGCCGGGTCGGTGCGCCAGGCCAGCGGCGGTGCCTCCCGGCCGGCCAGTACGAGCACCGTGTCCGCCGGCACCTCCTCCAGGAGCCGCTCCGCGAGCGCCTCGGCCCCCTCCGCGTCGACCACCACCACCGTGCCCGGCCCCACGCGCCGGCCCTCCGCGTCCGCGCCGCCCGCGGACACCACCGGCCGCCCCGCCCGGCCCGCGAGCCAGGCGAACCGGTGCAGCAGCGTGGTCTTGCCGATCCCCGCCGGGCCGTGCACGTGGACCACCGCCCCCAGGCCGGACGCCAGGATCCGCTCGAAGACGACGGTCTCCGCAGACCGCCCGACGAACCCCCGCGCCCGTGCCTCGGCGAACCGGTCGGCCAGCCGTGTCGTGGTCATCCCCTCGCCTCCCCCTCTCCGGTGATACCACCGCCCGGACCGGAAACGGACCCGATGACCAGGTATTGAGCGGGAGTTGACCCCTTTTCGGCGTGTCGGACGGACAGCGGCCGCTCCTACCGTGAGCAGTGCCAGGGGGAACCGGCCAGGACCCCGGGCACCACCTCCCACCAGGAAGGACACCCGAAATGAACACCACCGCGACGAAGAGGTCCGTGCCCGGGAACTCCGCGCTGAAGCGGTCCGCCTTCGCCACCGGCTTCGCGGCCGCCTGCGCCGCTGTCCTGCTGAGCACCGCAGGGCCGGCCGCCGCCAGCCAGTTCTACGGCGGCACCCTGCACCCGGGCGAGCAGCGCTGTGTCCAGCAGTACGCCGGGTACCAGGTGCGCGCGGACGGCCGGGCCACCGGCCAGGGCGCGAAGTTCAAGCTCCAGTACAACGGGGTCACCGTCGCCGGCTCCCCGGGCCTGGTCACCGCCTGGGCCGCGGAACTCCGCTCCTCCTGGGGCAACTTCCCCGGCGCCGGCTACTACACGGCCTGCGTGACCAACAACGGCACCGCGGACAGCAACGTCCGCCTGGAGCTGAAGACCGACGGGGAGATCTGACCCCGCCGACGGGGCCCCGTACCCGGGAACGCCGGGGCCACCGCTCCCGGGAACCCGGGGGCCACCGCTCCCGGGAACGCCGGAGCCCCGACGACGGTGCGCAACCGTCGCCGGGGCCCGCCGGACGCCCGTCTGCCGCGTCCGGGACAGCCGTTCGTCAGCTGTTGACGGCGCCGTTGCCGGCCAGCACCGACAGGTCGTTCGCGATGTGCGAGATCGGCTCGTCGCCCTTGGCCTGGGTGGAGTTCTCGGCGCACTGCTGGGTCTGCGGCGCGGACAGGACCGGGATGTCCTGGACACCGACGTTGGCGAGGACCGCCACCAGGGACTGCGCGTTGACCTTCGCGGGCACGCCGAGGCAGAGCTTGTTCGCGGTGCCCTGGATCAGCGCGGCCTGCGGGCTCATGAGGCCCTCGGTGGCCTGGTTGCCGTAGACCTGCTCCGCCCCGTTGCCGTTGACGGTCTTCACGCCGTCGTCGTTGCCGATGGCCATCGCGGGAGCGGCCACGGCGGCGCCCGTGCCGACCACCGCGGCGGTCGCAACGGCGGTGAGCATGATCTTCTTGAACATTTTGGGTCTTTCTCCTCGTCACGGGCCCCGTTCCTGGGGCGCCGTGACCAACGACGCGGACCCGCCGGGGTTCCGCCGCTTCACCCGCACAGCCCGGACAGAACGGACGGCCGGGCACGCGTGCGACCACCGGGGCGGGCACGCGTGCGACCACTGATCCGGGCAGGCGTCCGACTACCGGTCCGGGCACGGGTAAGGCTCTCCGCGGCCGGCGTGCGCCGCGGGGAGCCGTACCGCCGGGGGACGGTCAGAGCGTCCTGAAGTCACAGGTCGTGGTGACCGTGCAGGGGAAGAGGGCGCTGTCGGACTCCTCCTCCTGAAGCCACTGCAGGGCCTCCACGCCGACCTCCAGGTCGAGCTGCTCCATGGTGTTCACCTCCTTCCCTCCACTCGTCGGACGGGTGTCACCGCACCGCCGGCGGCCCGGAGCCGCGGACGGTGCGGGGCTCAGAGGGCCGCGTCCGGCAGCCACAGGCGACGGCCGCCGTGCCGCAGCCGCAGCAGGAAGGCCAGGACGCCGCTCAGCCCGGTGCCGTAGTCGGCCACGACCGCCGCGCCGGTCTCGTCGGGCGCCACCGCACGGCCGTCGCGCAGGGCGTGCCGCACCCGCACGAACGCGGCCAGCTCGCGGGCCCGCTCCCGGTGGGACTCCTCGCCGGTGGCGTCGGCCAGGTCGAGCAGGAAGTCCCCGTCGCCGGCCAGGCCGTGGCACTGCGCGGGCGAGGCGTGGCGACGGGTGCGGTACGAGGCTTCGGCCGCCCGGCGCGCCAGGGACAGCAGCGCGCCGTCACCGTTCGCGACGCCCGCCCTCAGCAGGAAGGTGCCGATGCCGGAGGACCCGCTGCACCAGTGCGTCCGGTGCGCCGCCCGCGTGTCGTCGGCGGGCCAGTACGCCGCGCCGCCCTCCAGCCGGGCCGCACCGGCCAGGGTGCGCGCAGCCGCTCCGGCGAGCCGCAGGTAGCGCTCCTCCCCGGTGCTCCGGCCGGCCGCCAGCAGGAAGGTGCCGCAGCCGGCCACCCCGTGGGCGAACCCGTAGTGGCTGACCCCCGCGAGCGCCGAGTCGAAGCCGGCCGGTACCGTCCAGCGGACCCCGCCGTCCCGCTCCACGGCGGCACCGGCCACCGCGTCGGCCGCCTCCCGGGCCCGCGCCAGGAACCGCTCGTCCCCGGTCGCCTCCCAGAACCGCAGCTGGGTGAGGCCCGCCCCGGACGTGCCGTGGCAGACGTCCGGGTTCGGCGACACGACCGGTACCCGGAGGGCCAGTTCGCGGGCCAGCGCCTCGGTCGCCGGGTCGCCGAGCAGCCGGCCGGCCTCCAGCAGCGCCCACGCGGTGCCGGACCGGCCGAAGTACAGGCCGGGCAGGGCCCGGGGCTCGCGGTGCACGTGCCGCCCGATCCAGCCGGCCGCCGTGGCGACGGCCTCGCGCAGCGCCGGATCGGGGGCGGCGGTGCCGGTGCGGGTGTCGGTGCCGGCGGCGGTCGCGGTCGCCGCGCGGACGAGCACGCCCAGGACGCCGGCGGCACCGTGTTGGACCGTGAACGGGTCGGCCCGGCCGGCGAACGGGCCGGTCGGCCAGAGCCGGTCGGCGTCCGCCGGGTCCATCGTGGCCAGCAGGTGCTCCAGTGCGTCGGTCACCGCCCGCTTCAGCTCGTCCTCGCCGAAGCCCCCGGAGGCCGCCCGCACCGGGTCGGCCCGGTCCTCCTCCTCCGCCCGTACCGCGCCCAGCCGTGCCCGTACCGCCTCCGGGTCCGGGCGCCGCGCCGGGTCGTCGTCCAGCAGGGCGGCGACCAGCGGCCCGAGCGCGCGGGCCGCGGCGTTGCCGGGGGCCAGCAGGTCCAGCCACTCGCCGATCCGCTCCCGGACCGGCCGCACCTCGGGCTCGTCGGCCGGCAGCACCGGGTCCAGTCCGGTGACCAGGCAGAAGAGGGTGGCGCCGAGGCCGTACAGGTCCGCCGCGGGGCCCGGGGCCGGGCCGAACGCGGGCGCCCGCCGCAGCTCCGGCGCGAGGTAGCCGGGCGTGCCCGAGCGCACCACCGGCGCGCCCGGCCGGACCGCCAGCTCCAGGTCGATCAGCCGGGCCGAGCCCTCCGGGGTGACCATCACGTTGGAGGGGGTCAGGTCCCGCAGCACCAGCCCCTCCGCGTGCACGGCGGCCACGGCCGCCGTCAGGTCCCGGGCGAGCCGCACTGCGGACCGGACACCGGGCCCCCAACTCTCCTGGTCCGGACGGGCCCTGTCGGCCGCCCAGCGCCGCAAGGTGGTCCCCGGCACCGCCTCCTGCACCAGGAACAGGTCGCCCTGCTGCTCGAAGAGCCCCAGCGGGCGCGCCGTCACCCCGGTGTGCGCGAGCAGCTCCATCATCCGGGCCTCGTGCCGCCGGGCGTCCCGGGCATCACGGCCCGTCAGGTCCGCGGCGGCGTGCGCCCGCCCCTGCTTGACGACGACGTCGGCGCCGCTCGTGCGGTCCACGGCCCGGTAGACCCCGCCCTGGAAGGAGTGCCGGACCACCTTCCGCACCTCGTACCGTCCGTCGAGCAGCACCGCCCCGGGCCGCGGACGCCGTACGCCGGCCCCGTCCCCGGCGGCGAAGGGGTCGCGCGGCGCCCAGGCCGGCGGCGCGTACCAGGCCTCCCGCGGATCGGGGGCCAGGGTCCCGTCGGGGGCGAGGAGCGCCGCCTCGTACGTCCCGTCGTTCCCGAGCACCGGCACGCCGGTGAACGCCCCGTAGCGGTAGTGCACCAGGCTCCCGGGGCGGTACCGCCGGTCGGAGAGGATCCCGGGGCCCGGCAGTCCCTCGGTCGCGGTGTGCAGCTCCGCCGCCAGGTCCCGCAGCCGCACCTCGTCCGCCTCGGGGTACACGGTCAGGAACTTGCCGCCGCCCCCGCGCGGCGCGTGCCGGGACCCCAGTTCCCGCACGCCGTCCACGGTCGCGGCGAACTTGAAGGCGCAGCCGTGCCCGATCAGCACCCGTGCCGCGCGGTCCAGCACCTCGGGCGCCGAGAGCGGGGTGGCGGACAGGTGCAGCTTCCAGCCCTGTACGCGGTGCCGGTGGCGCGGCGGGTTCACCCGGCACCAGAACCCGCCGGTCTGCACCCGCCAGCCGGTCGCGCCGGCCCGGTCCAGCCGGGCGCGCACCACGTCGGCGAGCGGGCCGTCGGGCGCGTCGGACGGTGGGCCGTCGGACGCGCCGGCAGGGATCGTGTCCATCGTGTCCCCCGCCCGTCAGGCGCGCGGTGCCGCGAACAGGGGGCGGCGCGCGATGCGGTCGAGGTCCTCGGGCGCGGCGAAACGCCGGTCGACCGCGCGGGTGGCCCGGGCCCAGCCGGCCATGGTGGCGACGGGGGAGAGGGTCTCGACCACGAAGGGGTCGCTCCAGCGCGCGACGGCGCGCCGCCACAGTTCGGCGGGCGGATCGGTCAGCAGGCTGCCGACGGTCCCCTCGTAGATGGGCATCGCCCGCACCGCGCCGTCCGGTTCGACCTGGAGGGCGTGGAAACCGCCGCCCGGGCCGGTCGCGACGTCGTACATCCAGAGGAAGGAGTTGTCGGTCGTGCGGATCCGGAGGGTGTCGGGCACCAGGGCCTGGCAGCGGGCGGCCCGCGCGCCGTCCGCGAGTTCGACGGCCTGGGCGTCGGAGATCAGCTCGTGCTCCTGGAAGCCGGCACGGCTGGCCAGCCCGGCGGGCACGGCGGCGCCGAAGAAGACGAAGCCGAGTTCGGGGAAGCGGGCGGAGACCGTCGTGCAGAGCTCCTCCAGCTGGTGGAAGTTGCTCCGCACGACCACGTAGTCGATGCCCAGCCAGGGTTCGCGCTCGCCGCTGCCGCGCCGCTCGCGGGCGGCGGCGTCCAGCAGGCCGAGGGCCTTCATGGCCCGGTCGAACGAGCCGGCGCGGCCCCGGATCCGGTCGTGCACCTCCGCGGTCGCGCCGTCGAGGCTCACGCTCACGCGGGAGAACAGCCGGGAGATGGGATCGGTCATCCAGGGGGAGAGCGACCAGCCGCCGGTGTAGAGGATCACCTCGATCCCGGCGCCGGCGAGCCGCTCCGCCACCTCGAACACCCCCTTGACCAGGAGGGGTTCGCCCCCCGCCAGCGCGATGCTGGCCGGGCCCAGCTCGATCAGGCCGTCGGCCACGCGCAGCAGCTCCGCACGGTCCAGCTGGCGCGAGGGCCGCCTGCCCGACTCCGAGTAGCAGTGCGTGCAGCGCAGGGGACAGGAGTAGGTGATGTCCCAGACGATCTGCGCCGGGCCGGTTGCCGTCATGTCGATCCCCCCACGAGGTCGTGCGCCGCCGGTGGACCCCGACGGCCCGCACACCTTCGCAGCGGCGCCGTCCCGGCCGCATGGGGCAGGCGTCCCGACCGTCCGGGAAGCCTGCCGGGGCGGGCGGACTCGGCCGCGGAAGTCCGCGAGGGCGGCGCGGAACCGGGCCGGGTCGTCGAGCCACGGGAAGTGGCCGCCGCCCGCCAGCACGGTGAACCCCGCCGCCGGGAACGGGGCGGCGTACGCGGCGACGACGACGGGCGGCGGCCGCGCCGTTGCGCCGGCCGTCCTCGGCGGCCCGGTGCGCCCGGGCCTCCCCGTCCCAACGGCCTTAGTGGAAGGGGGCGATGGCCCGCACCGCGTCGGGCGTGCCCCGCCCCGGCGACCAGGTCCCCGACGCCGCGTCGGGCCACCGGCCCCCGCCGTGACCGGTTGCGGATCTTCGTGCTGGCGCTGCGGGGCCGGCCGTCCTACTGTGCCGCAGGGGGCCTCGTCGGGGCCCCGACGGGAAACGGGGGCCTGCATGATGAGGAAACCGGAACGCGATGCGTGGTGGGGCCGGCTGCCGGCGGGGCTCCGCGAGCAGATCGACGGATACGTGCTCCGGGACGCCTGGTTCGCGGCGATCCGCCTCGTGTCGGACCTCGGGCGGCTCCGTGACGACGTGGGCATCGGCACCGCCCAGCAGATCGTCGGCGACCGCTACGCCCACTACGGCGACCGGATCGCCCGTGAGCCGCTGAGTCCCCTCGACCTCGAGTCGCTGGCCTACCGCGCCGGTGGCCTTCCGGGACCCATCGCGGCGGTCGAGGCGATCTGGGACGGTGACACCGTCAACGACTGGTTCGTGCGCCTGCTGGTCCTCACCGCCGACCCGGCGGGCGAGTACGGCGTGGCGACCGTCTACCGGCGGACGGCCGCACGGTACCTCGGCGAGGACGCGGACCACGGGCGGCGCCATCCCGCGGGCGTGGCCGCCGCCCGGGCCGGCGGCGCGCTGGCCGCCCACCTGTCGGTTCCCTTCCACTTCGCGAGCCCGGACACCCCGGACGACGAGGCTCCGCGCTGGCGAGAGGCCGCGGCGGGCGAGCCCGGACGCTAGGCCGTGTCCGGCCGGCCCGGGCCCGGGCCGGGAATGGTCAGGAGGCGAGGTCCGGGAGGACCGTGGCGCCGGGGAGCAGGGGCAGGGCGCGGCCCGGCAGGATGAGCTTGCCGCGCCGCCTGCCACTGCCGACCAGGACGTACGGCGCCCCGGCCACGGCCGCGTCGACGAGCAGCGGCCATCCGCCGGGCAGGCCGACCGGCGTGATCCCGCCGTACTCCATGCCGGTCTCGGCGACCGCGGTGTCCATCGGCGCGAAGGAGGCCTTGCGCGCCCCGAGGTGCCTGCGGACGGCCGAGTTCACGTCCAGCCGCATGTCGGCACGGACCAGGCACGCGGCCAGCGTGGTCTCGCCGCCCCGCTTCGCGGCGACCACCACGCAGTTCGCGGAGGCCTCCAGCGGCACCTGGTACGCCTCGGCGAAGACCGAGGTGTCGGCCTTCTCCGGGTCGGTCTCCACGTACAGCACCGACCCGGCGGCCCCGGTGTCCGCCCAGTCCGCCAGGGCCCGGGCCACCGGGCCCGCCAGCCGGTCGGCGACCTCCAGGGCGGGGTGGGCGGCGTCGAAGTTCCCGAAGGGCGGCTGCACGAGTGAGGTCATGCCCCGACCCTAGGCCTTGTCCGCGTCCCCCGATGCCGGGGTGCGGGCCAGCAGGACCGCCACGTCGTCGCCCGCGACCCCGGTCAGCAGGCGGCCGAGGATGCCGTCGCAGACCTCCTCCAGCGGCCGCTCCAGGTCGCGCAGCGCCCGCGACAGCTGGAGCATGCCCTGGTCCAGGTCCCGGTCCCGGCTCTCGATCAGGCCGTCGGTGTACAGCACCAGTACGCTGCCGGGCGGCAGCTGGACCCGCTGGGTGCGGAAGTCCTGGCCGCCCGTGCCGAGCGGCGTCCCCGGCGGACCGTCCAGGAACGTCACCGCGCCGCCCGGCAGGGCCACGGCGGGCGGCGGATGGCCCGCCCGCGCGATCACGCACTCCCCGGTCGCCGGGTCGTGGACGGCGTACACGCAGGTGGCCATCTCGTCCTCGCCCAGGTCGGCCACCACCGCGTCCAGCGAGCGCAGCATCCGTTCCGGCGGGATGTCGTGCCGGGCCAGGGTGCGCACCGCCGTGCGGAGCTGGCCCATGACGGCGGCCGCGTGGATGCCGTGGCCCATCACGTCGCCGATGACCAGTCCGGTCCGGCCGCCGGGCAGGCCGATCACGTCGTACCAGTCGCCGCCCACGTCGTGGTCGCTGGCGGGCAGGTACCGGCCGGTGAGCTCCAGCCCGGTCACCTCCGGCAGGGCGCTGTTGGTGAGGCTGCGCTGGAGGGTCAGCGCGGCCTCGCGCTGGCTCATGTACATCCGGGCGTTGTCGATGTTGAGGGCGGCCCGCGCGACCAGCTCGTCCAGCAGCACGAAGTCCTGCTCGTCGAACGGCTCGCGCTCGACGACCCGGGTCACCGTCACGGCCCCCAGCACCCGGCCCCGGGCCACCAGCGGGATCAGCCGGGCCGCCCCGAGCCGCTCCATGAGGTAGTTCCGCAGCTCGTCGGCGCGCGGGTCCTTGATCAGTTCCCGTACGTCGGCCCGGAACAGGTTGATCGGCCGGCCCTCGGTGATGCCCTCCTCGTAGACCGAGCCGATCGGGACCTGGAAGGTCTGGCCGGCGGCCAGCTTGGCGGTGGGCGCCGCGGGGTCGGGGAAGGACACCGCGAGCCGGCGCAGCAGGCCCGGGTTGGCGCCGGCGTCGTCGGGGTCGAGCACGGAGGCCAGCAGCAGGACGTCGGCGGAGTCGGCCAGCCGCGGCACCAGCACCTGGACCACCTCCTCGGCGGTCTGGCGCAGGTCCAGCGTGGTGCCGATCCGGGTGCCCGCCTCGGCGAGCAGCGCGAACCGGTGCCGGGCCCGCTCGGCCTCGACCAGCGCCCGCTGGCCCTCCGTGATGTCGATCAGCGAGGCGATCACGCCGAGCCGCCGCCCCGCGCCGTCGACCAGCGGCGCGTACGAACAGGACCAGGTCCGGTCGTGGTCGGGGTCGGCCGCCGTGCGCCCGGTGCGCCGGGCGTCGACCACGGCCTCGCCCCGGTCCAGGGCGCGCTGCATCATCGCCTCCAGGGCGGCCGCGTTCACCCCGGGCACCACCTCGGTCAGCCGGCGCCCGAGGTGCTCCTCGGCGGGGACGCCGTTCATCCGGGCCAGCGCGTCGTTGACCCGGAGGAACCGCAGGTCGGGGCCGAGCGTGGCCAGGCCGATGGGGGACTGGGTGAACAGGCTCTCCAGCGCGGCCAGGGAGTCCCGCATGCGCAGGACCTCGGAGGTCTCGACGGCGATCAGCAGGGTGCCGGGCCGGCCGCCGCGGTCCACGGCCGGGACGATCCACATCTCCATGGTCACGGGGTGGCCGTCGCGGTGGCGCACGGACAGGGTGCCGACCACGGTCTCGCCCGCGTGCACGCGGCGCGTGAGCTCCTCGGCGAGCTGCCAGTTGCCCTCCGGTACGAGCACCTCCGCGGCGGACCGGCCGAGCACCTCCTCGGGGCGGTGTCCGAGCAGGTCCTGGGCCGCCAGCGACCACTCCGCCACCCGCCCCTCGGCGTCCTCCCGCCAGAGGGCGATGGGCAGCAGTTCGCGGAGCACGCCCGCGTAGCCGACCGCTGTCAGGGGCTGCTCCGGCACCTCACTCGTCGACCGGTAAGTGTCCAATGCATCGACCTAACGCCGGAGGCGCACATCTCTCGAATCACCCTAGCCGAGCCGCGCTCGCGGGGCCCCGCGAGCGCGGCGGCCGGTCAGGTGGCGTGCCGCATCGGGGTGAGCTGCTCGATGTCGTACCGGATCCGCAGGTCCGCGATGGCCTCGTGGTCGAGCGGTCCGGGTGAGTTGAGGATGGCGAACAGCTCCTCGAAGTACCGCTCGTGGTCGGGCGGCGGCGAGGCCTGGAAGAACATCCGGGCCGGGCTGCCGGAGCGGTTGGCGAACGCGTGCGGGCAGCCCGGCGGCACCACGATGACGGTGCCCTCGCCGGCCGTCACGGGCCGCCGGCCGTCGGCCGCGTGCCAGGTCCGCCAGTCGGACGACGTGCGCACCCGGGGTTCGAAGGCCATCACCTCCAGCTCGCCGTCGAGGATGTAGAAGAACTCCTCGCTGTTGGTGTGGACGTGGGCACCCACGTCGAAGCCCGGCGGCACCACGACCTCGAAGCACGAGGCCACGTTCGAGTGCTCCCCGGTGACCTTGAAGGTGACCTCCTGCACGGCCGAACGCAGGTTCCGGCCGTGCCCCGGCGGCACCAGCAGCCCGGTCACCAGGCCACCGGCAGGGCCTCGGGGCCCCGGATCAGCGCTCCCGGACGCCAGCGCAGCTCGTCCTCCGGCACGGCCAGCCGGAGCCCGGGGAAGCGCTCCAGCAGCGCGGACACGATCAGCTCCTGCTCCAGCCGGGCCAGCATCGCGCCCGGGCAGAAGTGCGGACCGTAGCCGAAGGCCACGTGCGGGTTCGGGGTGCGGTCCAGGACCAGCTCCTCCGGCCGCTCGAAGACCTCCGGGTCCCGGTTGGCGGCCAGGTAGGACACGTACACCGCCTCCCCGGCCCTGACCGGCTGCCCGGCCAGCACCAGGTCCTCGGTGGCGATCCGGGACAGGCCCACGGAATTGCGGTGCGGGATGTAGCGGAGCATCTCGTCGACGGCGGTCGGCCGCAGCTCCGGCTCGGCCCGCAGCCGGTCCCAGACCCCGGGCCGGCTCAGCAGGATGTACACCATGTTGCCGGTGTTGTTGGTGACCGCCTCGCCGCCGATCTGGAGCAGCAGGGCGAGCCCCACGGCCTCCGTCTCGGTGACCTCGCCCGCGGCGACCGCCGCCGCCAGGAGCGCGATGACGCCCTCCCGCGGGGTGTCGCCCGGCTCCCGCACCAGCCGTTCGAAGTAGCCGCACATGCTCCGTTTGGCCGCTTCGCTCGCCTCGGCACCCGCGGTCGAGGACAGGATCAGCGCGGTCCACTCGTGGACCATCGCCCGGTCCCGCTCGGCCACGCCCATCAGCTCGCACACCACGGCGAGCGGGAAGGGGGCCAGCAGCCGTTCCGTGAGGTCGGCCGGCGGCCCGTCCGCGAGGATGCCGTCCACCAGCTCGTCGAGCATCGCCTGGGCGCGCGTGCGCAGGGTCTCCACACCCCGGGTGGTGAAGGCGGGCGCGATGGCCCTGCGCAGCCGCGTGTGGTCGGGCGGGTCCGCGAAGCCGACCGCCCCCTCGGCGGGGATGAAGTGGGGGGCCAGCCGGGTGACGTCGGCCGCGACGACCGCCCTCCGGCTGAACCGGGGGTCGTTGGTCACCATCCGCACGTCCTCGTAACGGGTGACCAGCCAGGCCCAGCCGCTGCCGTTGGGCAGCTGGATCCGGGTGATGGGCCCCTCGCGCATCAGCTCCGCCAGCACCGGGTCGAAGTCGACCCCGGCCAGGTGCTGCGCGGGCCACGAGCGCAACGGCACGGGCCCGGTCGGGGGAGCGGTCGCCTCCAGCATGTGTTCAGTTCCTTTGCGCTGCGAAGGTCGGGTCGGGGATCTGCCAGCGGCCCAGCGAGATCTCGGCCGTGATGCCCGGGCCGAAGCCCGCCATCAGACCGCGGGCCTGGTGCGCGGCGCCGCCCTCGTCGAACAGGCGGCGCAGGGCGTCCAGGACCACCGCGCTGGCGATGTTGCCGTACTCGGTGAGCGTGGCCCGGCTGAAGCGGAACGCCTCCGGGGCGACCCCGAGGTACTTGCTCAGGTCGTCCAGGATCCGCGGCCCGCCGGCGTGGATGATGTAGAAGTCCAGGTCGGCGGCGTCCCACCCGTGCAGCCCAGCGAGTTCCTGCAGGGCCGGCGCCAGGGGCTCCATGGTCCCCGGCACGCGCTTGTCCAGCTTGAAGTGGAAGCCGGTCGAGCGGACGTCGTACGCGATCCAGTCCTCGGTGTGCGGCACCAGGTGGGAACCGTTGCGCTCCAGCCGGATGCCGTGACCGCCCTCGCCGCGCACCACCGCCGCCGCGAGACCGTCCCCGAACAGGCCGTTGGAGAGCAGGTTCCCGACCGTGAGGTCGGTCGGCTGGTAGCACAGCGAGCAGAACTCGCAGGCCACGATGAGGGCGTTGGACCCCGGGTACGCGGTGCAGAAGTCGTGCGCCCGGTTGATCGCGGCCCCGCCCGCCGCACACCCCAGCTGGGCGATCGGCACCTGCCGGGTGTCGGTCCTGAAGCCCATCTCGTTGATCAGCCACGCGGTCAGCGACGGCATCATGAAGCCCGTGCAGGACACGTAGATGATCACGTCGATGTCGGCGGGTTCGAGTTCCGCGGCGCTCAGCGCCTCGCGGATGACCGCCGGAACCCTCGCCTTGGCCTGCACCTCGTAGAGGGCGTTGCGCTCGTCCAGCCCCGGGTGGCGGAGGGTCTCCTCGATCGGCTGGAGGATGTGCCGTTTCTCCACGCCGGTGTTGCGGATGAGCCGCAGGGCCAGTTCCAGCTGCGGGTGGTCCTTGTGGACCTCCCGGGCCAGTTCGAGGGTCTGCTCCATGGTGATCACGTGCTCGGGCACGGACACCGCAGGTCTACACAGAGTGGCCATGGGGGTGCCTTTCTCTTGCTCCTCCCCACAGGCTCACCGACCTTCCGCATTCCCGCTCGTTGGAGAACTCCCCCCGGACGAGGGGCGATCCGGGGGTGCACCCGCCTGGCTCAGCCGGACGGGTGGGGTGCCGCCGGCAGTGGAATGCTCGAAGGCGCTCACCGCTCGTAACTGCAACCGTGGGAGCCCCACCCCATGACGACTTCCGAGACCGTCGACGGCGCCGTCGACGAGAACGCGCACTTCTGGCCGCTGGAGGACCTCCAGGCGCTGGACTTCGACCCCTTCCTGAGCCGGCTGATGCGCGAGGAGCCCGTCGCGCGCATCAGGCTCCCGTACGGCGACGGGGACGCGTGGCTGGTCACCCGTTACGCGGACGTCAAACTCGTGACCACCGACCCCAGGTTCAGCCGGAAGGCCCTGGTCGAGCGCGCGGTCACCAGCTCCTCGCCGCACGCCATCGCCTCCAAGCACGCCGCGCTCAACTACGCCGACCCGCCCGAGGTCAACCGCATGCGCCGGGTCGTCGCCCGGGCCTTCACCGGCCGCAGCATGCAGCGCCTGCAGCCCCTGGCCCAGCGGACGGCCGACCGGCTGCTCGACGCCATGGAGCAGCACGGCTCGCCCGCGGACCTGGTGGAACACCTGCACGGCCCGTTCCCCCTGGCAGTGGTCGCGGACCTGCTCGGCATCCCCGAGGAGAACCGCAAGGAGATGACCGGCTGGGCCAACCTGATCATGTCCCCCGGTCCGGCCCCCGAGAGCAGCAAGAAGGCCATGGCCACCGTCCGCGCCGCCATCGTCGACCTGCTCGAACAGCGCCGCGCCCACCCCACCGACGAGGACCTCGCGGGCGTCCTGGCCCACGCCACGCAGACGGGTGAACTGCGCGAGCAGGAAGCCGTGTCGCTGGCCACCGCCATCCTGGTGAGCGGCGCCCACGCCGTGCGCAACAACAGCGCCAACATGGTGTACGTGCTGCTCACCCGTCCGGAGCAGCTGGCCCGGCTGCGCGCCGACCGGGAGCTGATCCCGCAGGCCGTGGACGAGCTGATCCGCTGGATCCCGCACCGCAGCGGCGTCGGCATCCCGCGCATCGCCGTCGCGGACGTGGAGGTCGGCGGCGTGCTGATCCGGGAGGGTGAGGCCGTCTACACCTCGTTCCTCGCCGCCAACCGCGACCCGGCCGTGTTCGACGACCCCGACACCCTCGATTTCGACCGGGGCCCCAGTGCCCACATGTCCTTCGGCAACGGCCCCCACCACTGCGTGGGTTCGATGCTGGCGCGCATGGAGTCGGAGCTCATGCTGGCCACGCTGCTCGACCGGTACCCGCGCCTCGCCCTGGCCGTACCGCCCGAGCAGCTCGAATGGCAGGAGGGCGCCCTGATCCGGGGGCCCAAGGCCCTGCCGGTGACCTGGTGATACCCGACGGCGACGCGCACGTACGCGTCGTACGCGGGACACCCAGCGAGGCGGAGCTCGCCGCCCTGCTGCTGGCGCTGACCCTGCTCGCCCGTTCACGCGAGGCGTCCCGGCACCACCACCGGGGCGCCCGCGCCCACCACGCCCACCGGGCCCGCTGGGACACCCCCCTGAGCGCCCCCTTCCGCCCCTGCCACTCCTGGCGCTCGGGCTCCCACCACTGAACCGCGGCACGGGCCCGGGGCCTTTCTTTCGGAGTACGCGCGTCCGCTTCCCCGGTGTGCCTCCCCCGACCGGCCGGGCCTGACGGTCCACACTGACCGGGCCCCACACCCCCCACGTACGGGAGTAACTGTGCCGCGTCAGCATCGCGCGATCCGCACCACCCTGCCCGCCCTGGCCGCCTGCGTCGTCGTCACGGCGGCGCTCGCGGCGTCCCCGGCCCAGGCTGCCGCCGCCCTGCCCGCCCACTGGTGTTACGTCAACGGAGTCGAGGCGCCCCCCGGGAACGTCAACGGCACCTCCGGCCCGGACACCATCCTGTGCGAGGGCGACGTCGAGAACGTCATCATCTGGGGCGGCGCCGGCAACGACAACATCCGCATCAAGGGCCTCCTCGTCGACGGCGAGATGCTCGGCGGCGAGGGCGACGACACCCTCCAGGTGAACAACCTCTACCCGCGCAAGGGCGACTCGATGGTCCGCGGCGGCGCGGGCAACGACACCATCATCACGGCCCTCGTGGTCGGCACCGCCGAGCACGGGGCCACCGTCCACGGCGACCACGGCGACGACAAGATCACCACCGGCAGCGTGCTCGGCCAGCCGGGCGAGTACCAGCGCGGCGGCGGCCAGGTCTTCGGCAACGACGGCGCCGACGTCATCCGCACCGGCAACGTCGACCTCGGCGGCCGCGTGCTCGGCGGCAGCGAGGACGACGTCATCGAGCCCAAGTCGGTCGGCGCCGAGTCCGCGGGCATCGTCCAGGGCGGCCCCGGCAAGGACACCATCCGCGGCGCGGCCGACACCGTCCTCACCATCGGCCCCGGCTACGGCCAGCTCGAGGGCGGCCCCGGCGCCGACACCTGCAAGTTCGCCCACGCCTCGACCGGTGAGCGCATCCGCAGCTCAGTCGCCGGCTGCCCCTGAGGCCGCGCGGCCCTGTCCGGGGCCGGAGGCGACTCCGGCCCCGGCGGGCCCCCGCCCCGGGCCGCCCGGCCCGTGCCCCTTCGGACGCATCACCAGACCGGCCGGCAGCAGCCACCAGACGGCGGCCGCCCCGAGGACGAAGATCCCGGCGGCCACCGCGTACCCCGTGTGGTACCCCGCCACGGCGGCCTCCGCGGCCAGCTCGCCGGTGGCCGGCCGGCCCCGCAGGTAGGCCGCCGCGGAACCGGCCGCGAGCGTGCTCATCAGCGCCGTGCCCACGGAGCCGCCCACCTGCCGCATCGTGTTGACCGCCGCGGAACCGACCCCGGCGTCCCGCGGCTCGATCCCGGCGGTCCCCAGGTTCATCGAGGCCGACATGATCAGCCCCATCCCGAGCCCCATCACCACCAGGGGCGGCATGATCCGCGTCAGGTAGGGGCTGTCCACCGCCAGATGGGTCATGCCGGCCAGCCCCGCCGCGGCGAGCAGCATCCCCACCGGGATCCGCGGCCGGGCACCCAGCCGGGTGAACACGCCCCGGTTGCTCCCCAGCGCGCTCAGCAGGATCGACGCGGACATGGGCATGAAGGCCAGTCCGGTCCGCGCGGGGCCGTACCCGCGGATCTCCTGCAGGTAGTATGTGAGGAACAGGAACACCCCGAACATCCCCACCCCGGTGACGAACACCGACAGCAGCGCCGCCCCGCGCACCCGGTCCAGCACCACCCGTGGCGGCAGCAGCGGGTTCGCCGCCCGGCGCTGCCACGCGGCGAACGCGCCCAGCAGCAGCCCCCCGGCGGCCATCAGCAGCAGGGTGCGCGGCGCCGTCCAGCCGCCGGAGCCCGCCCGGCCCAGCCCCTCGACCAGGCAGAACACCCCGCACGAGGCCAGCGCCGCGCCCCGCAGGTCGAGCGCGGGACGCGGGCCCGGCGGCCGGTGCCGGAGCAGCAGCAGACCCCCGACGACGCCGGCGGCGGCCAGGGGCAGGTTCACGTACAGGGTGGAGCGCCAGCTCAGGTGCTCGGTGAGGACGCCGCCCAGCAGCAGCCCCACCGCGCCCCCGGACCCGGCCAGTGCCCCGAACACCCCGAAGGCCCGCCCGCGCTCCGCGGGTTCGGTGAACGTGGTGGTCAGCAGGGCCAGCGCGGCGGGGGCCAGCAGCGCGGCGAACACGCCTTGGAGCGCCCGCGCGGTGACCAGGACCCCGAATCCGCCGGCCGCCCCGCCCAGCGCGGAGGCGAGGGCGAAGCCGCAGAGGCCGGTGAGGAAGGCCCGCCGGTGGCCGAAGAGGTCCGCGAGCCGGCCGCCCAGCAGCAGCAGGCTGCCGAAGGCCATGGCGTACGCGGTGACCACCCAGGGCCGCTGGGCGTCGGAGAAGCCGAGGCCGGCCTGCGCGGAGGGCAGGGCGATGTTCACGATGGTCGCGTCCAGCACGACCATCAGCTGGCCGAGCCCGATCACCGCCAGGATCCACCAGCGGCGGGGGTCGGCGGGCGGTGCTTCGGCGCGGGCCGGGGGAGGGGGGCCGGGCCGCAGGGGGTGAGTCGCCATGGACATACTCCACAGCGCCCCGCCCCCGCGGCCCGGCCGCCACGCCAGGATGCCGCCGTACGGACGAACGGACGTACGGACCGGGCAGTGCTGCCGTTACGGCTTGGGCAGCACGCAGCCGGGGCGGTTGAGGTCGAAGACGTTGCCGGGGCCGACGCAGGCGACGATGGTGTACGTCTGCTGGGCGTAGTTGATGCCCTGGCGGACCGTCACGTTCCCGTTCTGGTCTATCTCGCACGGGTTGTTCACCGTGCAGCTCTGGCCGTCCTCGTTGCCGGTGTTGTTGACGGCCACGACCTTGCCGGTGGTGGTGTCGACGACCGGGGAGCCGGAGGTGCCCCCGATGGTGTTGCAGGAGGAGGTGTAGCGGACCGAGTCCTTCCAGGTCCACTCGCCTTCCTTCATGCGGTACACGAAGCCGTCGATGTTGCAGCTGTAGATGCGCTTCCAGTAGCCCGACACCACCTTGATCGCGGTGCCCTGCACCGGGTGGGCGTCGTTGAGCGTGAGCGGGCTGATCCCGTACTGGCTCTGGATCTGCGCGTAGGTCCTGGTCAGCTGGTAGACCGAGATGTCGGTGTCCGTCATCGTCGCGTACGCGATCTTGCTGGCGCGGACGGTGCCGGCCCGGGCACCGGACGCGGTGAGCAGCGTGAAGGAACGGTTCGACGCCCGGTCCTTGACGACCTCGCCGGCGGCCGGGAAGCCGGTCTCCAGACAGTGGCCGTTGGAGAGGACGAGCGCGGGGTCGCCCGGCTGCGAGGCGGGCATGCGCACGAGGGATCCGGAGCAGTTGCTGAGCGCGACGGTGCCCGCGAAGTTGACCGCGACCGCCGCCGCTGCCGTGTCCCTGGCGGCCGGGGCGGCGGCGGACGTGCCGGCGCGCGTGGCCGAGTCCGCGGGTGCCGAGGCCACGGCCGGCGCCGCTGCCGCTCCCGTGAGGAGCAGGGCGAGCAGGGCACTGGCGAGAGGCTTCTTCATGTGGGGGTTCCCCTCTGATGTCAGTCCAACCGGAGGTCCTCCGATTGTCATGTGCATTGTTGGGGCGCGTGTGCTCAACGAGCAAGACCGCATGCCGAGTTGGACCTGTCGCCCCGCCGTGGACGGCGGGGCGCCGGGGCGGGGCGGCGGGGAAGCGGAGTGGCTGGGCCTCGCGACGGCGGGGCGGGGAGGCCGGGCCTCGCGACGGGCGGGGCGGCCGGGTCAGGCTTCGCGTGCGGCGCGGCGGGCTGCCATGCGGCGGGCGACCGTGCGGCGGCGGTGGAAGAAGGCGCCCAGCAGCAGGGCCGCGCCGCCCGCCGTCGCGGGCCAGGCCAGACCCCCTGACTCCTCGTCACCCGGCGTGCCGGATGCGGCCTGCGGGCCCGCCGCCCCCGTGCTGCCGGGCGGGTCGGCCGGGTCCGGCAGGCGCTCCACCGCCCCGCGGGCGCGCTGAGCCGCCGCGAAGCCCCAGTCGAGCAGGGCGCGGCTCTCCTCGTACACGGCGTTGTGGCGGTTGCTCCTCGGCCGCAGAAGGGTGACCAGGACCGTGCGGCCGTCCCGGCGGGCGGCGGAGACCAGGGTGTTGCCGGCCCGGCTGGTGTAGCCGTTCTTGACCCCGATCAGGCCGGGGTACGGGGCCACGCCGTGGGAGCCGACGAGCAGCCGGTTCGTGTTGCGGATGCCGAAGGAGCGGGGGCCGCCGGCGGCGGGGAAGCGGGCGGCCGTGGTGGCCGCGTACGTCCGGAAGCCGGGGTTCCGAAGCCCTGCGCGGGCGAAGAGCGTGAGGTCGTACGCCGACGAGGTCTGCCCCGGCGCGTCGTACCCGTCCGGGGACTTCACGACCGTCTCGCGGGCGCCGAGCCGCTCGGCGGTGGTCTGCATCTCGCGGATCGTGTGCCGCCAGCCGCCGTTGAGCCCCGCGAGGGTGCGCACCGCGTCGTTGCCCGAGCTGAGGAAGACCCCGCGCCAGAGGTCGGCCACCGTGTACGTGTGCCCCTCCCTGACGCCGACCAGGCTGCTTCCGGGTGCCACGCCGGCCAGGTCCCCGTACGAGACGGTGTGCGCGAGGTCGCCGCGCAGCCGCGGCAGGACGGTGACGGCGAAGAGGGTCTTGAGCGTGCTCGCGGGCGGCAGCGGCCGGTGGGCGTCCCGGGCCGCCAGCACCGCCCCGCTCTCCGCGTCCGTCACCATCCACGCCGCCGCCGAGACCTGCGGCGGCGCCGGCACCCCCGCGGCCGTGCGGACTGCGGGGTCGGGGGCGGCCGGCGCGGAGGGCGCGGCGTAGAGCAGGACCGCGCACGAGAGGGAAAGGGCCGTCCCCCCGCGCGCTCTGACGGTGTACCAGATACCGATCGCCATGATCACACACTAGGAACTCCCCGGTGGCCGCGCTCGCCGGGCTACGCCACCCGGAGGCGCCGGTCCGTCACGCCGGTGCCGGTACGACGGCCACGGGGCAGTGTGCGTGCAGCAGCGCCGCGTTCGTGACCGACCCCACGAGCAGGGAGTCGGCGCGGAGCCGGGAGCGGTGCCGGCCGACGACCAGCAGGGCGGCCGTCTCCGACTGGCCCACCAGCTGACCGGCCGCGTCGCCCGGTCCGACGAGCGTGTCCAGCACGACCTGCGGGTACCTCCGGGAGAACGGGTCCAGCCGCTCGTGCTGGGCCCGTTCGATCTCGCGGAGCAGCGGCGCGGTGTCCTCGGGCAGTCCGGCCATCGGGGCGCCGATCAGGGGCAGGGGCGCCACCGGGTCCCGGAAGGCGGTCAGCGCGGTGAGGGCGTGGGCGCCGGCCGCGGCCTGCCGGAAGGCGAAGTCGACGACCTGGTCCTCGGTCTCGGTGGGTTCGAGGCCGAGGAGGATCCGGTTCGTCCCGGCCGCGCCGGCGTCCTGCCCGTCGGCGGGCTCCGGCGGGGCCACGCGGGCCGCGTGGGGTACGACGACCACGGGGCAGGGCGCGGTCGCGGTGCAGGACCGGCTGGTGGAGCCGAGGAGGAGACTGGCGAAGCCGCCCCGGCCGCGGGAGCCGAGCACCAGCATCCCGGCCCCTTCCGCGGCCCTGTTGAGCGCCCCGGGCACCTCGCCGCCGAGGCTCTCGTACCGGACCCGGGGGAGGGCCCCGCGGCCCTGCAGGGAGAGCCGGACGTTCTCCGTGACGGGGTCCGGGGTCTCCGGCGGCTCGCCGACGACGGCCGTGCGGCGCGCCTGCCAGACCTGCGCGTGGTCCGGCAGCACGTGGGCGACGACCACCTCGGCACCCGTGGCGGCGCCGGTCGCGAGGGCCCACTCCAGAGCCTTCAGGCTGTGCTCGGAACCGTCCACCGCGGCAATGATCTGACCCTGTTTCATGCCATTCTCGGTCATTGGTCCAGCATTGCACTGGTCCCAGCGGTGCGGGGTGACGGGGGTGCGACGGGCGTGCCGTGCGGGCGTCGCCTGCGGGCGGGGCGCAGGGGTGGGCCGTGGGGGTGACCGGTGCCGGCGGGGGAGTGGCGGGCGGGGCGCTCCCGGGCGGTGGCGCGGAGGATGGCGGCATGTTCGTCGACGACACGGCCGGCCGGCCGTGAGCGCCGGGCCCGGCGGCCACTCGGGCACGCCACTGGCCGGGAAGCTCGGCATCAGGGCCGGTGACGTGGTGCACCTGCGCCACGGGCCGGCCGGCTGGCCGCTGCCCGGGCTGCCCGAGGGGTGCCGGGTGGCCGCCGGGGCCACCCGGGGCGCGGCCGTCACGGTCGCCTTCTACCGGGAGTTCGCCGGCCTGGCCGCCGAGGCGGGTGCGCTGGTGCGGGACCTGGACGACGCGGCGATGCTGTGGATCGCCTGGCCCCGCCGGGCCGCCGGGCACGAGAGCGACGTCACCGAGAACGGGCTGCGGGAGCTGTTCCTGCCGCTCGGCGTCGTCGACGTGAAGGTGGCGGCGCTGGGGGAGGACTGGTCGGGGCTGAAGTTCGTGCGGCGCAAGGAGAACCGGCGGGGCTGACAGCGGCCGCCAGCCGCCGGCCGCCGGCTGCTCGGGCGCCGGGGCGGCTCCGGGGGAACCCCTGGGGGGACCCCAGGGTGGGGTCAGGGCCGGGTCAGGGTGATCACGGATGAGCAACGGGGCTGTTCGACGTCAGAGTTGGTGGTGCGAAGAAGAACCGCACGGACCGGCCCGGAGGGCGGACCGCACCGCACCGAACCTGGAGCCCACGATGACCGCTCGTCCCCGCAGCAACGCCCCCACGACCAAGACCTCGACGAAGACCACGACCGCTCGCACGACCCCGACGACCGCGCCGGCCGCCCCGTCGACCGCCCGCTCGGCCACGGCCCGGCACCGCGTCCCCGTCGGCCGGTTCGCCGTGGCCGGCCTGGCCTGCGCCACGCTGGCCCTCGGGCTGAGCACCACGGGCGCCCTGGCCGGCAGCGGGCCCGAGGTCCCGGTGCGGGCGACGCTGTCGTCCGGGCCCGGTGACACGCCGTTGAAGTCCTTACTGGCCGGACTCCCCGACGACGTCACGGACGCCGCCGTCGTGCGGGTGTCCGGTGGGGGCCCGCGGGCCGCCTTCACGGGCGCGGCCGGACCGGTGGCCGGTGACGCCCGTTTCCCGGTCGGCAGCGTGACGAAGGTCTTCACGGACACGCTGGTGCTCGGCCTGACCGCCGAGCAGGGCATCGGCATCGACCAGCCGGTGCGCTGGTTCCTCCCGGACCTGGTCCCGGCGGCGTACCACGGGGTGACGATCCGCATGCTGCTGGACCACACCAGCGACCTGCCCCGGGCGGCCCGGGTGCGGCTCGGGCCCGAGGCGCTGGTACGCGCTTCCTTCGCGCGGGACGCGGGGGGCCGGTCCGGCCGCACACCGGCGCCTGGCACGGCGCAGCAGTACAACGGCCTGAACAGCTTCCTCGCCGGCGTCCTGGTGGAGCGCCTGGCCGGCCGCCCGTACGCCGACGTGCTGGCCGACCGGATCCTGACGCCCCTGGGGCTGACCCGCACCGGCATGTCGGCGCAGCGGGACGTGGCCTGGGCCTGGGCGGAAGGGGGCCTGGAGTCGACCACCGCCGATCTGGACCGCTTCCTGTCCGCACTGCTGGGCGGGCAACTGCTGCCCCCGGCCGCGCAGCGGCACCTCTTCGAGATACCGGACGTGCCGGGGGCTCCGGGGAACACCAGCTGCCCTTCCCGGACCGCGTGCTTCAGCGCGGGCGGCCTGATGCGGGTGCGGCTGTCGGACGGCAGCCGGGTCTGGGGCAAGACCGGATCCCTCGGCGGCTGGACCAGCGGGGTGTTCGCCTCCGCGGAGCAGCCGCGGCCGGCCGCCTATGCCCTGCGTCCGGACGCGAAGGCCGGCCCCGGGGCCCAGCGGGACCGGGTCTTCGCCCTCGTGGACGCCGCGCTCTGACCCGACGGTGCCGGCGGCCGGCCGTCAGCAGGCCTTGCGGACGTAGCCGGTCGTGCCGCGGGGCCGGAGGTCGCGGTCGCGCTGGATGACGGACAGCCGGTCGCCCCACGCGGCACACGCCTTGGTGAAGTCGCGGGAGCGGTACTCGACGACGAACACGCGGGAGCCGTACGCGCTCACGTAGCCGCCGCACTCGTCGTACCGTCCGCACTCCTCGGCCACGGCGAAGTCGAAGCCGATCCGCCGCCCCTGCGGGGCGAGTTCGACGGTGTTCTTCTGCGCGATGGCCAGGCCTCCCGCGTGGGCTCGGGCGGCCAGGAGGCGGGCGAAGGCCACGTTGTCCGCCTTGGAGAGCAGCCCCTTGGACCGCTCGTACGAGTCGAGGTTGTCCGGCTCCACCGCCTTGAACGCGTTCCGGGCGCAGCCGTCGAACCAGCGGCCGACGACGGCGGCCAGCCGGGTCCGCTTGGCGGCCGTGGATGTGTCGAGCAGCACCTCGTTCCAGTCCTCGTCGACCACGTACCGGCCGTTGGCGTCCTTCAGCAGCAGGCTCGGGTGGTTGCGCTTCCACCAGCGCAGTTCCTCGGCCTGGGCCTGGAAGGCGTTGACGTAGCAGACGTTGTAGACGCCGGTGGCGACGCGGTCCGAGCGGTCGCGGACCACGACCTTGACCCCGCGCGGTGGCGGGTAGGCGCCGCCGAGCTGGTAGTCGAAGCCGGAGTTGCCCCGGGGCGGGGTCACGGCGGCCGTGGCGGTTTCCGGCCCGTCGGCCGCCTGGGCGGCGGCGGGGAGCCCCGCCGCGAGGGCACAGACCGCGGCGACGGCCAGGCCGGCCCGGGGGAACCGGCGGGGGCGGGACGAAAGGGGGTGCGAGAGCACGGAGAGGACTCCTCGACGGCAGAGCTCTCCTCGGGAGAGCGGACGGAGCGGCAGGAAGGTGGTGATCAGATCACATCATCGGTCCGGGTGGGGGCGGTTGACGGAAGATCCAAGCGGGGCGGGGGCGCGTGGCGGACCCGTTCACGCCGTCCGGGAGGAGGAGCGGGGCAACACGGCGCAGGGGCGCGGTAATTCGGGTGCCGCGGAGCGGGCGGGCTGCCTACACTCGGCTCGCGCGCCGCAGAGGAAGCCGCCGCGCGCCCGTCGTCGAGTGAAGAGAAAGGGGAACGGGGCCATGCGCCGCAACCGCACCGCCGCCTTCGTTCCCCCGTCGCGGTTCGACGTGATCCCGGTGTCCCGGGGCGCGCGGTGCCGGCTGCGCGGCCGCCACCGTATGCCCGTGACGCACGTCTGAGTTCCGCCAGACCCGCCACGCCCGTCCCGCCATCGTCCGGAACCTCCGGAGGAGCAGGCCCGACGCGCGTCGTCGCGGGGCCGCGGCCGTCCACCGCGTCCGGGAATCGCGCCGCCCATTCTCCGCAACCCGCGAAAGGCCCCGGGCCATGCGCACCATCCGCACCACCACCACGACCGTTCCCGCCCTCGCCGCCGTCCGCAACCTCGGCATCCTCGCGCACGTCGACGCCGGCAAGACCACGGTCACCGAACGCATCCTGTTCGCCACCGGCACCGTCCACAAGCGCGGCGAGGTCCACGACGGCACCACCGTCACGGACTTCGACGCCCAGGAACGCGACCGCGGCATCACCATCTTCGCCGCGGCCGTGAGCTGCTCCTGGTCGGGCCACCGGGTCAACCTGATCGACACGCCGGGCCACGTCGACTTCGCCGACGAGGTCGAGCGGTCCCTCCGGGTGCTCGACGGCGCGGTCGCCGTGTTCGACGCCGTCGCCGGCGTCGAACCGCAGAGCGAGTCCGTGTGGCGCACGGCGGACCGCTACGGCGTCCCGCGGATCGCGTTCGTCAACAAGCTCGACCGCGCGGGCGCCGACCTCGACTCCGCCGTCGCCTCGCTCCGCGACCGGCTGGGCACCGTACCCCTGGTGGTACAGCTGCCCATCGGCCGCGAGGAGGCCTTCACCGGCGTCGTGGACCTGGTCCGGATGCGCGCGCTGCTGTGGAGCGGCGACGACGGCACGTACACGACGGCGGAGGTCCCGGCCGACCTGCGGGAGGAGGCCGTGCGCCGCCGCCGGGAGCTGGCGGAGACGGTGGCCGGCCTGCACCCGGCCGCACTGGAGGAGTTCTGCGCCACGTCGGAGCTGTCCGCACCGACGCTGACCGGGGCGCTGCGCGACCTCACCCTGTCCGGCGAGGGCGTCGTCGTGCTCTGCGGCTCCGCCTACCGCAACCGCGGCGTCGAACCACTGCT
This sequence comes from Streptomyces sp. NPDC101118, assembly GCF_044759445.1. Taxonomy (NCBI): domain Bacteria; kingdom Bacillati; phylum Actinomycetota; class Actinomycetes; order Kitasatosporales; family Streptomycetaceae; genus Streptomyces; species Streptomyces sp. NPDC101118. Next base: position 274,200 of record NZ_JBIVZG010000002.1, read on the forward strand.
GGACGCGGTCGTGGCGTACCTGCCCTCACCCCTCGACGTGCCTCCCGTGCGCGGCACGTACGGGGGCGAGGAGCGGGAGCGCGCCGCCGACCCGGCGGAGCCGTTCACCGCCCTGGTCTTCAAGGTGGCCGCCACCGCCACCGGCCGGCTGACCTACCTGCGCGTCTACGCCGGCACCGTCCGCAAGGGCGACCAGGTGCGGGACGCCGGCACGGGGCGCACCGAACGCGTCGCGCGCATCCTGCGCGTCCAGGCCGACCGCCACGAGGAGAGGGAGGAAGCAGTGGCCGGTGACATCGTCGCCGTCGTGGGCCCGAAGGCCGCCCGCGCCGGCACGACCCTCTGCGCTCCGGCGGCGCCGCTGCTGCTCGAACCGCCCGTGGTGGCCGAGCCGGTGGTGTCCGTCGCGGTGGAGGCCCGCCGGAGCACCGACACCGGCAGGCTCACCACGGCCCTGGCGCGGCTCGCGGAGGAGGACCCGTCGCTGTCCGTGCGCTCGGATCCCGAGACCGGGCAGACGGTCCTGTCCGGCCTGGGCGAACTCCACCTGGAGGTCGCCGTGGAGAAGCTCCGCAGCGGCGGGGTCGAGGTCGCGGTGGGCCGCCCGCAGGTCTCCTACCGCGAGACCGTGGTGCGCGGGCTGGCCGGCTTCGTCCACCGGCACGTCAAACAGGACGGCGGCGCGGGCCAGTTCGCCCACGTCGTCCTCGACGTCGAGCCGCTGGGCGGGCCCGGCTTCGAGTTCCGGTCCGCGGTGACGGGCGGCCGCGTACCGCAGGAGTACGCGCGTGCCGTGGAGGCCGGGTGCCGGGACGCCCTCGTCGAGGGCCCGCTCGGCGGCTACCCGGTGACCGGGGTGCGGGTGGTGCTGACCGACGGCGCCACCCACGCCAAGGACTCCTCGGAACTCGCGTTCCGCGCGGCGGGCCGGTTCGGGCTGCGCGAAGCCCTGCGCCGCTGCGCGCTGGAGCTGCTGGAGCCGGTGGCGGAGGTGACCGTCACCGTCCCCGACGACGCGGTCGGCGGGGTGCTCGGCGACCTCGCGGCCCGCCGCGGCCGGGTCTCGGGCTCCACCGCCCGCGCCGGCACGGCCGTGATCACCGCGAGCGTGCCGCTGGCCGAGCTGTTCGGCTACGCGTCCCGCCTGCGGGGCCGTACCAGCGGCCGGGGCACGTTCACCACCCGGCCGGCCCCGCCCGCGCCGGTCCCGGCCTCGGTCGCGGCCACGATCCTGACCGGCTGAGGCACCCGTCCGTCCCGTTCCGCCCCTTGACGGCGGGCCGGGACGGGCGGACCGGGCCCGCCGACGGCCGGCGGGCGGACCGGGCCCGCCGACGGCCGGCGGACGGAGCAGGTCCCGAGACGGGCCCGCACCGCGCCGCCGCCGTCAGACCATCGGGTGCAGGGGCGAGGGCGCGCCGGCCGCGCTCCCGCCCGCCGGGGACAGGGCGCTGCCGGCGCGCCAGTGCGACCAGTCCAGGTTCCAGTCGCCGAAGCCGTTGTCGAAGGGGGTCATCCGCGGACCCCCGCTGTTGACCACCGTGACGATGTCGCCCTCGCGGACCGTCCCGAAGAACCACCGGGCGTCCTCGGTGCTCATCCCCGTGCAGCCGTGGCTCACGTTCTCCTCCCCCTGGGCCTCCACGGACCAGGGTGCCGCGTGCACGTACTCGCCGCTCCACGTGACGCGCGTGGCCCAGTAGACCGGCAGGTCGTAGAACTCCGAGGTGCCGCGCCGGATGCCGATCGAATCCCCGCGCATCCGCACCTTGTGCTCCTTGCGCAGCACCACCTTGATGCCGCTGCGGGTCCGGAACCCCTCCTTGCCCGTCGTCACCGGGAGCGTCCGCAGCAGCAGGCCGTTGCGCCGGACGGTCATCCGGTGGCGCGCCGAGTCGGTCACCGCCTCGACCCGGTCCCCGATGCCGATGCGCAACGGCTCCGAGGGCCCGCCCACCCGGCCGTCCCCCAGCGCCACCCCCTCCAGACCGCTGCGCACCGCGACCTCGGTGCGGGCCGGCCAGAACGACCGGGGCCGGTAGTGCAGCGTGCGGTCGTCCACCCAGTGCCAGGACCCTTCGACCCGCGGCCTGGAGGTCACCTCCAGCGCCCCCTCGACCAGCGCGCGCCGGCGTCGCTGCGCGGCCGGGACGGGGTGGCTCAGCTCCGCGGTGATGACCTGCCCGGCCCCGTACGTCCCGCTGCCCGGCCCGAATTCGGCCGTGAGCCGCTCGTCGGGGAGCCGTTCCTCGGGCGCGGTACGGAAGGCCAGGGTGACCCCGACCGCCCCGCCCCCCGGATGCTGCGCGCGGACGTGCACCGCGTACGGCTCACCCGCCCGCAGCGGGGCCGCCGTCCGCCACACCGCGCCGCCCTCGCCCGCCGTGCCGGCGATCCGCCGCCCGTGCGCGTCCTGCACGGTCACGTCGGTGAGCCGCGCCGGTGCGGCGACGGCGACCCGCAGCGGCCCGCCGGCGCTGGTCAGCGGGCCCGCCGGGCCCGACGCGGTGGTCAGGGCGGCCAGCTGCGCGGCGCCCAGGGCGCGTTCACCGCCCGGGACGGCCCGTACCGTCTGCTCGTGCCAGCCCCCGCACTGCCTGCTGCGCAGGCTCCCGGCCGGGCAGTCCGGTCCCGCGCCGTCCAGCACCCGGCCGACCCGCACGGCCAGGGACGGGGAAGCGGCCGACCGGGCGGCGGGCGGCCCCGGCGCCGCGTCCGGCGCGGCCGCGGCGGCCAGCAGGACCCCCGTCACCCCCGTGAGCGTCCGCCACACCAGCCCTCGTCGTGCCCGTGACACCGTCACGCTGCCCTCCTGCACTCGCTCGTAGCCGGATGGCAGTATGAAACGATCTTGTGCTTGCCGACGGCGGCCGCCTCGCCCGCTGCTCCGAACGGGACCGGAGAACACACCCGGCCGGTCCAACCCGCCGGCCCGCCCCTGCCCCGGCACCGCACGCGCCGCCCTGGCCTGCGGATATTCGCTGGTGGCCGACGCCCGCCCCGGGAGACGATGACGCATCACCCGAGGGAGGGACCCATGAGCCAGGACCGCCTGACTCTCCATGAACTGCTGCCGCCGGACGAGCTGTCCGCCGCGGTCGACGCGGGGCACGTCACGCGCAAACGCCACCCCGAGCTGCCGCTGTCGCTCTACACGTACACGCGGACGTGCCAGTACGAGCAGATCTGGAACCGGGTCACCACCCGCTGCCGCGGACTCGTCGCCGACGACGCCACCGGCGAGATCGTCGCCCTGCCGCTGCCCAAGTTCTTCAACGTCGGCGAGCACGAGTCGGGCCGCCCGTACGCCCCGCCGCTGCCCGACGAGCCGTTCGAGGTCTACGACAAGGTCGACGGCAGCCTCGCCGTGGTCTTCGCCTACGGCGGCCGCTGGCACGTCGCCTCCAAGGGCTCCTTCACCAGCGAGCAGGCCACCTGGGCGCAGCGCCGGCTGGACCGCGCCGACACCTCGGCCCTGCTCCCCGGAGTGACGTACCTCGCCGAGATCCTCTACCCCGGCAACCGCATCGTCGTCGACTACGGCGACCGCCGGGACCTGGTGCTCCTCGCGGCCTTCCGCACCGACGGCACCGAGCTCCCGCTGGCCGACGCGGCGCCGGCCTGGGACGGCATCGGCTCCGTCGTGCGGACCTGGCCGGCGATGCCGCTGGCCGACCTGGTCAAGCTGACCGAGAGCAACACGCTGCCCGACGGGTCCGCCGCGACCGGCACCGACGCCGAGGGGTACGTGCTGCGCTTCGCCTCGGGCGTGCGCGCGAAGGCGAAGATCGCGGAGTACGTGCGGCTGCACAAGGTGCTGACCGGCGTGACGGAGCGGGACATCTGGCGCAGCCACGGCGTCCAGCGGTTCGCCGGGATGTCCGTCAAGCGCCTGGCGCAGGGCCTGGGTTACCCGGTCTCGGAACTCGGGGGCATCCGCTCCACGGGCGGCCGCCCGCTGGACGCCCTGCTGGAGCAGGTGCCGGACGAGTTCGACGCCTGGGTGCGCGGCGTCATCGCCCGGCTGGAGGACGCGGCGGCCGCCCGCGAGCGGGCGATCGACGAGGCGTACGCCCGGGTCGTCCACCTCGCGGCCGACCGCGGCTCCTTCGCGCGGGCCGTGAAGACGCTGCCCGTCGACCCGGAGATCAGGTCCGCCCTCTTCCTCCGGCTGGACGGACGGCCCACGGACGTGCTGGTGTGGCGTTCCGTACGGCCCGAGAAGGCCGATCCCTTCACCACCGACCAGGAGAACTGAGCAGTGCCCGTAGTACACGTCATGACGGGTCTGCCCGCCTCGGGCAAGACCACGGAGGCCCGCCGGCTCCAGGAGGAGTCCGACGGCCGGATGCGCCGCGTCAACCTCGACGACCTGCGCAGGATGCTGGACGTCCCGGGACCCGAGCGCGGCCGCTCGCACGCGCACGAGAGGACCGTGCTCGACGTCCAGGACGCGGCCGTCAGGTCGGCCGTCGAGGGCGGCTTCGACGTGGTGGTCGACAACACCCACCTCACGCCGCACATCCCGGGCCGGCTGAAGGCGGCCGTGACCGGCCTCGGCGCGTCGTTCGTCGTGCACGACTTCACCGGCGTGCCGGCGGAGGAGTGCATACGGCGCGACGCCGCGCGGGAGCGGCCGGTCGGCGAGGAGATCATCCGCATCCTGGCCGACAAGCACGCGAAGGCCACGCGGGGCGGCTGGCGGCTGACCGCGGAGTGGCTCGGGGCCGGCGCGGCCGGCGCGCCGTACACCGCCGACCCCGCGCTGCCGTCGGCGGTGCTGTGCGACATCGACGGCACGCTGGCCCTGCGGGGCGACCGGGGCCCGTACGACTTCACCCGCTGCGACCAGGACCTGCTCAACGTCTCGGTGCGGGGCGCGCTGCACTCCTTCCGGCGGGCGGACGGCGACACCATCGTGCTGCTGTCCGGGCGCAGCGAGGACCACCGCGAGATCACCGAGGCGTGGCTGGCGCGGCACGGGGTGCCGTACGACGAGCTGTGGATGCGGGCCTCCGACGACGGCCGGAGCGACGACATCGTGAAGGCGGAGCTGTTCGACCGGCACGTTCGGCACCGCTACGCGGTCCGCGTCTCGCTCGACGACCGCGACCGCGTGGTCGCGCTGTGGCGCCGGATGGGCCTGCCGACCTGGCAGGTCAACTACGGCAACTTCTGACGGCCCGCGCCGTCCGCGCACACGACGCCGCGCGCCCCCGGGGGAGACCCGGGGGCGCGCGGCGCCGTTCGTCCGGCGCCCGCCGTCGCACGGCGGTCCCGAGTTCCGGGCCGGCGCCCGTGCCCTCCCCGGCGGCCGGCCGGCCGACCGGCCCGGCACACCGCTGCCTGCAGCCGGGCGCCCGGCTGCGGGCGGGACTCGGGGGTGCACGGCCCCGGGCCCGAGCGGTACGGCGGCCGGGCCCGGTGGCGCGGGGGCCGCGGACGCCGGAGGATCGGTAGGGGAGGCCGAGCGGAGGCATCCGATGCACGTACAGCGTTACGAACTGGTCTTCCCCGGCGGTACCGGCGACGGCGACGACTCGGTGGTGGTCACCCGCACCGAGATGTCCGGCCCGGGCGGGCACCCCGTCTACGCCGACGCCACGGGCATCGTCCGGGCGGAGATCAGCGACCGCGGCGAGGTCCGCGTGCTGGCCTCGGGCGGCCACCAGAGCCCACCGGCGGGCGTCCAGGCCCGAGAGCTCCCGGAGTAGCGCGGCCCCCGGGAGACGGACGCGGCCCACGCGAGGCCCCGTCCCACGCGCACGCCCCGCCCCTGCCGGCCCCAAGCGCCCGGCCCACGCGTGTGTGGCCTCCCTCCCACGCGCACGAGCCACCTCGGGTACGCCACGCGCCCGCGTGCTGCTCCCCATGGAGGCGGGTCAGAACGGTCCGCGCGGAGACGGTCCCTTCGACACCACCGCCGACGGCCCCCACACGCACGCCGGGACCCTCACGCGGCGCGGGCCGGCCGTGCGCAGGCGGACACCGCGAGCCTCGCAAGGGGGCAGGCCCTGTGCGCCTCCGGCACCGACGGTCCTACCCGGAGACGTCGGCGGCGCGTGGCCCGACGGGCTGCCGGCCGAGGCAGGACCGCGCGCGGAGGCCCGTGGGGCTCGCCCCTCATGGGGAAGGTCCCCGTGTGGCCCGTGGCCGTGGGCCCGGGTACGGGTAACGGCGTGGGCGAGAGCCGGCGGTTCCGCGTGTGGGCGGGGCGGGGGCCCCGCCCCGGGACGGCCCGCGGGCGGCGCGGTGGTCAGCGGGGGCCCGGGGACGGGGCCGTGGGCGGCTCCGGGGCGGGGCGGAGCCAGTGCTCCTCCGTGGTCCAGCCGAGGAGGCGGCGGCCCCGGCCCTGGAGTGCCGTGCCGCGGGAGCCGAAGGTGCCGCCCGCGCAGACCAGGCGCAGGCCCGCAAGGGCCGGCGCCAGCCGGGCCGACACGTGCCACGGATGCCGCACGACCTCCTCGGTCAGCCACCACAGCACGGCCTCCCGCTCCTCCGGCCCGCACAGCGACAGGTGGAACACCATCTGCCGCCACGCGTACGCCGCGTCCTTGATCGTGGCCAGCGGCCACCGGTGGCCCTGGACCCGCGCCGTCAGCCGGCACACCGTCGTGAAGCACCGCCGGGCCAGGTCGTCCCAGCCCGCCCCGGGCCCCGGGTCGATGCCGGCCCGGGCGACCAGCACCGCCAGGTTGTGCGTGGTCAGGATCTGCGCCTGCTCGATCACCTTGCCGTTGGCCGCCACCGACCACCGCCCGCCCGTGACGCGCGCCCGCTCGTGGCACAGCTCCCCGAAGCCGGCCGAGCTGCGCGGCCGCGGGTTCCGCTTCGAGGCGCCGGCGGCCTCGGCGGCCTCGATGACCGCCAGGTCGCGCACCGCCGCGTAGTCGATGCCGTAGTACCGCTCGTACACGCTGCCCGCCAGCAGCTCGCCGGCGATCCGCGCCGCGGTCAGGAACTTCGGGGTGAACCCGCCGGTGAAGATGTCCGCCGCCAGCTCCTCCACCAGCGGCGCGCCCAGCTCGGCCTGCCGGGCCAGCACCGACAGCTCCCGGACCAGCGGATTGGGCAGCACGGTCGCCGGGAAGGCCCGCACGGCCAGTCCGCCCAGCTCCCGCAGCAGCTCCCGGGCGCCGTCGCTCGCGGCGGCGTCGTCGCGCCGGCCGGCGACCGCACGTACCCAGGGCAGTTCCTCGGCCCGCACCTGGTGCTGGAGGTCCAGCAGCAGGAGGGACCGGCGGTTGCCGAACGCCCGGTGGTTGGCCGCCATCAGCGTCCGCAGCGCCGGGTCCTGGTACGCCCGGGCCGTGGTCGCCGCCACCAGCTGCGGCACCAGCTGCGCCAGCACCTCGGCCGACGGCACCACACCCCGCTCGACCAGCGTGGCGACCGGCGCGCTCAGCGCCGCCTCCACGGGCCGCCGTACCGCGTCCGGCACCCGCGCTCCCGCCGGCAGGCCGGTTCCGACGGCCTCCTCGTCGCCGACCGGCGCGACCAGCGGCGCCGGGTCGGCCACCCCCGCCCCCTGAGGGAGGTCCGCCATGCGCCGCAGCACCAGCTGTGCGAACGCCTGGTGCGAGGGCAGCGCGGCCTGCGCCGCCTGCACCCCGCGCAGCGCGGTGTGCGAGGCGGAACCGGGCAGCCCGCGCCGCCGCACCATCGACCCCACCGCGTGCCGCAGCAGCCCCAGCCGGCGCCGGTCCAGCGGCCGCCCGGCGACGCACTCCTCCAGCGCGCCCAGCAGGATGCCCAGGTTCTCCTTGGGGTTCCGGTGCTTGCCGCAGAGCGGGTACGCGGCGGCCAGCTCCCGGTACCGGCGCAGCAGGGCGGCACCCCGCGCGGGCCAGCCGGGATCCGGCGCACCGTCGGACACCGCCTCCGGCACCCGGGCCGCCCCGGCCGTCTCCAGCCAGTGCGCCAGCACCGCGTCGCCGAAGGGCGCCCAGACGGTCAGCGCCTCCCGCTGCGCCTCGACGCGCGGGTGCGGCCGGCGCCGTGCCAGGGCCTCGCCGGCCTCGCCGGCCGTGCGCCGATGGACGGCGGGGGAGTCGGGGAACGGCTCCGCCGCGGGACGGGGCAGGAAGCGCAGCCGGTCGGCGAAGGGCGCGAGTTCGGCCACGAGCGCCCGGGCGGCCGCCAGGTCGCCGGCGCGCACCAGCCACGCCACGGTCGGCAACGCCGCCTCCTCCGGCAGCCTCACCTCGTACCGGCCGCTGTCCAGCAGCTCCCACAGCCACGCGAGTCCGGGCCCGGTCAGGCAGTGGTCGAACAGCGCGGCGCGGGTCGCGGGCACACCGGCCCGCCGCGCCGCCTGCTCCTCGTACGGCTCCAGCGGTCCGCCCGCGCGGGCGGCGCCGGTGGCGAAGCCGCCGTGCACCACCTCGGGCGTCACCCAGGCGGGCAGGCCCGCCACCGGAGTCCGCGAGCCGACCGTGATCCGTCCGTCGGACATGCCGCCCAGTACGGCGCGCCAGCGCGCCACCCGTTCCTCGGCGCGCAGCCGGGTGGCCGCGTCCTCGTGGGTCAGCGCGGTGGCGGAGGCGGCGGCCAGCCGGCCCGTCGCGTAGGACCGGCCGGGGCTGAGGAGCTGCTGGTCAGCGTGATCGTCCATAAGCCGGTGCGGCAGGTTCTGCCCCTGCGCCCTCCGGGAAGGAAGCCCGGCGCTCTTCTGCTGAGCTACGCACCGCGTGCCGTGACGCTAGCGGCCGCAGCGGCGTGCGCTCAACGCGTTTTACGCCGACGGGAGGGACGGCAGGGGGGCCGGGCCCGCCGCTCCGGTGCCGGACCGGAACGGCGGACGGGGCCCGGGAGTTCGGCTCAGGCGGCAGCCGGCTCCGGGCCGCGCCGGTGGGCCCGCTCCAGCAGCGCCAGCTCCTCCTCCGTCAGCCGGAGCGCACCGGCGGCCACGTTCGCCTCCAGGTGGGCCGGGTCGCCGGTGCCGGGGATGGCCAGCACGTGGTCCCCGCGGTGCAGGGTCCAGGCGATCCGCACCTGCGCCGGGCTGACACCGCGGCCCTCGGCGACGGCCAGCACCTCGGGGGTCTCGCCGCTGCCGGCTCCCGCCTCGCGGCCGGTGCCGGCGATGGCGTAGAACGGCACGTACGCCACGCCCTGCTCCCCGCAGCTGCGCAGGAAAGCGTCCTCCTCCCCGGGCCGCAGCCCGATCCCGTACCGGTTCTGCACGCACACCACCGGTGCGATCGCCCGCGCCTCGGCGAGGTGCGCGGGCGTGACGTTGGATATCCCGAGGTGCCGGATGAGCCCGGCCTCGCGGAGTTCCGCCAGGGCGCCGAAGCGCTCGGCGATCGACGCGGTGCCGAGGACGCGCAGGTTCACCACGTCGAGGTGGTCCCGGCCCAGCTGGCGCAGGTTCTCCTCGACCTGGCCGCGGAGTTCGCCGGGACCGGCGTGGTCGGCCCAGTTGCCGGCGGCGTCGCGGGCCGGGCCGACCTTGGTCGTGATGACCAGGTCCTCCGGGTACGGGCCGCCGAGCGCCCGGTTGATGAGCTCGTTGGCGGAGCGCAGCGAGGAGAAGTAGAACGCCGCGGTGTCGAGGTGGTTCACCCCGAGCTCGACCGCGCGGCGCAGCACGGCCACCGCCTCCTCGCGGTCCCGGGGGAGTGCGCCCGGCGCGAAGGCCTCGCCCTGCTGGGGCAGGCGCATCGTGCCGAAGCCGATCCGGTTGACCTTCAGGTCCCCCAACGTCCAGGTGCCCGAAGCCGCTGCTGTGATCGTTTCTGAGGTCATGGGGGGCATGATCACTCCGCCGGAGACCGTCCGCAACGTGGCACCTCCGTACCCGACTGTGCTACGGGGAAGGGCAGTTGACCGGCACGGGAAGCCGCAGGCGGCGTGGACTCAGCCCATGCGGGGACCACGCCCCAGCGGGAGCGTCCGGTCCCCGGTGAGCACGAAGAGCACCTCCCGCGCCAGCTCCCGCACCGCCGCCCAGGCCGGGTCGGTCTCCAGGGCCTCGTAGGTCCACGGGTCCGTCGGCCGCTCACCGCACATCTCCTCGAAGTGGCCCTCGATCGTACGGAGTTCGTCCATCACCGCGATCGCGTCGATCTCGTCCGCCTCCTCGCGCGCGTAGATCGGCAAGGCGTCGTCGAAGTCGAACAGCAGCTCGTCCGTGCAGATGGGCAACGGGAACTCCAGCCACCGCTGCTGCGCCGTCGCGTCGGCGGCCAGCCGGCTCAAGGCGGCGATCATGAAGCGGCGGGCAGGGGAGCCGTACCAGTCGGGATACACGGCAGCATTCTCCCCGGCCGGCGGGGTGTTGCTCCGGCCGGGGTCAGTGCGTGACGTGGAACTCGTTGCCGGCGGCGTCGAGGTACTCGCCGGGTGTGGCGTCGGGGCGGGTGACCTCCGGCCGGAGCCGGTTGCGGCCCGTCTTCGGTGCCGCGGGCGGTCCCATCACCAGCGAGACGGGGGCGGTGGGCGACGGCCGGAGCCGGACTCCCCAGTCGTGGGACTCGACCGCGTGCCAGCCGGCCTGCGCCTCCCAGAAGGCGGGCTGCGCGGGGCGGTCCTCCTCGGCGACGTCGAGGCAGATGGCCACGAGCCCGGAGTCGGCGAGCACGCCGGGGTGCCCGGGGCGCAGGACGCAGAACTCGTTGCCCTCCGGGTCGGCCAGCACGTCCCACGGGACGTCCCCCTGGCCGATGTCGACCCGCGTCGCGCCGAGCGCGAGCAGGCGCGACACCTCCGCCTGCCAGTCCGAGCCCCCGGCCAGGTCGAGGTGGAGCCGGTTCTTGCCCGTCTTCGGCGTCGCCGTCGGCACGCACCGCAGCCGCAGGCCGCCGGTCCCTCCCCGGGTCGCCTCCTGCCAGAAGCGGTCCATGCGGGCGACGTCCAGCGCGTCGATCACCATTCCGGTCAGCATCCCGTTCCCCCAACGGTCGGAGCGTACGCACAGCCTCGCCGAGCAAGATCAACCGGCGCAACCCCCGCGACCGGCCCGACCGCCTCAGCCGATCCGGCGGGACCGCTGACGCGCGTCCGGCGGGCCGAAGCCCAGCCCGTTCTCGTCGAGGGCGTTGAAGAGCGTCACCCGGCCGGTCCCGAAGGTGAAACCGACGCCGACGCTGCCCTGTGCCAGGTCCTCGCCCGTCCACTCGAGGAGCTCGACCGCGGTGAGGTCCAGACCGCGCAGGGCCCGCAGACCGGGGAGCGGCTCGGCGCGCCACTCCAGGTCGAAGCCGGGCCACGCCACGGGGGCACCGGGGTCGACCGTGTTCCACGTCAGGGAGAGGTCGTCGAACTTTCGGTGGTTGACCTCGACGCGCTCGCCGCCCTCGAAGTCGAACAGGACCGGGCAGTCGGCGAACCACTCGTCGTCCCGGCGGTCCCAGACCAGCCAGACGTTCGTCAGGGTCCGGCCGACGAGGGCCCGCAGGCGGTGCCCGTGCTCTCGCACGACCTCGTCGCCGCCGTGCAGCCAGGCGGGCCGGTAGCCCGCGATGCCGAAGTCGAACACCGCGCCATCCTGTCAGAACCCGTCGTACGGTTCCTCGTCGCGGGCGTCGTCCGCGTCGTCGGCCGGTGGCGGCTGTGAATCCGGGGGCTCGACCGGGACGCCGACCCAGCCGACCACCGGCGGCGTGGGGCGGGCCGCTCCGCTGTCCGCCTCGACCGTGATGCACACCGCCGTGGCCCGCGCCACCGGCCCCCGCAGCCGGAGCTGCTGGTCGCCGGAGCCGCCGAGCAGTCCCGCGGGCCGGTAGGCTCCGTCGTCGCTGAACCACAGGGCGTACGCCTTGCCGGCCGGCAGGGTCGGCAGGTCGCTCGCGAAGAAGGCCGCCGCGTTCTCGCTCCGGGCCACGGCGACGGTGCCGCGGCCCTGTCCGGCCACCGGCCGGGTGCCCAGCTGTACGTCCGGGGCGGCCAGTACGTCCGCCACCGCCGCGGCCTGCGCGTCGGCCCGCCGCAGGGCGGCCCGGGCGTCCTGGGTCTGCCCGTGCTGCCATACGGCGGCGACGCCGCCGGCCGCGAGTGCGGCGGCCGCCACGGCCGCGAGCGCCACCGCGACCCGCCGCCGCACCGGCCGCCCCCCGAACACCCCGCCGACCCCGGGCACGCCCGACACCCCGGCCACCTCTGCCCCGGGCGCCGCACCGGCCCCGGCTCCGGCCACCGCGCCCGCGCCGGCCCCGGGCGTGGGCCCCGTGCCGGCCTCTGGCACGGCCCCCGGCGCCCGTGCCGGCTCCGCGTCCACCGCGGCCAGCACGCGCTCCCGCAGGCCCGGCGGGGGATCGGCCACCACCGCGTGCCCGAGGGCGCCGGCGGTCGGCCGCAGCTCCGCGAGTTCCGCGGTGCACTGCGCGCACCCCGCGGCATGCGCCTCGAAGGAGCGCCGCTCGTCCTCCGGCAGGGCGTCGAGCACGTACGCTGCCACGGCATCGTGCGGAGCACCGCTCTCAGCGCCGCCTGCCCCGTGCGGCGGAGCACCGCTCGCCGCGCCGCCACCCGCGGGCGGCGGAGCACCCCTCTCCGCCCGGTGGCCTGTGTGCGGCTCGCGGCTGTCTGCGAGGCCTTCGTCGTGCGGCGGCCGGCCGCTCTCCGCGTCGCGTCTCGCGTGCGGCGGCCGGGCGTTCTCGGCAGGGTCGGCCGTGTGCGGCTCGCGGTCGTTCGCGTCGCGTGCGCCCTGCTGCGGCCTGCCGCTCTCGGCAGGGTCGCCCGTCCGCGGCTCGCGGCTGTCCGCGCCGCCGGCCTCCCGCCGCGGCCCGCCGCTCACCGCACGGTCGGCCGTGTGCGGCGACTGGTGGCCGCCCCCGTCGTCCCGCGCGTGCGGCGACCCGTCGTCCCGCGCGTGCGGCGACCCGCCATCTCCCCCGCGGGGCGGCCCGGCGGCAGGGCGGTAAGCCCCGGACCCGGCCATCACCGTCTCCCCAGGCACGTGCCGAGCAGCCGCAGGCCGCGCCGGAGGCGGGCCTTGACGGTGCCCACCGGTTCGGCCAGGGCGGCCGCCACCTCGCGGTACGTCAGGCCGCCGTAGTACGCCAGGACCACGCACTCCCGCTGGGCACGGGACAGCTCGGCCAGGCACCGCCACACCTGCTCGTGTTCCAGGTGCCGCTCGACCTCCTCGGCCACCTGGTCGAAGGGCCGCTGCCACTCCCGCACCGCCGTACGGCGCTCCCGCTCGCCCGCCGCGCGGGCGGCCCGTACCCGGTCCACCGCACGCCGGTGCGCCAGCGTCATCACCCAGTTCATGGCGCTGCCCCGCTCGGGCCGGAAGCGCCCGGCGGTGCGCCACACGTCGACGAGCACTTCCTGGACGACTTCCTCCGCCTGCGCGGCGTCCCGCACCACGGTGGTGACCAGCCCCGTCACCGGGCGGCTCACCGCGTCGTAGACCCGCTCGAACGCCTCCCGGTCGCCCCCGGCCACCCGGCACAGCAGGGCGTCCAGGCCCGGCCCGGCCGCCCGGTCCCCGGGCGGGGGCTGCGGACCACCGGCGGACACGTCCACGGGACCTCGCTTCACGGCCGGCGGCTCACGGCACCTCCCCCTCTCCTCCATGCGAGCACCGATCGGCCGGGGCCGCATCACGGTGGCCGGCCGGGCCGCCCGGCGCCGGCCGGCTCCCGTGCGTCACCACTTGTGGCAGGACCAGTGGCCCTTCACCCAGTGCGTGTCCCAGTGGCCGGGCACGTGGACCCAGACCCAGTGGCCCTTGTGGTGCACCTTGAACCACTCCCAGTGCCCCGGGTGCCACTGCCCGTGGTGGTCGTGGTGGCCCTTCTTCCACTGCTTGTGGTGGGACCACCAGCCCTTGTGCCACTTCTTCACCCAGTGGCCCTTGACCCACTCCTTCTCCTTGTGCCCGTGCTTCCAGACGCACCTGGGGGAGTCGCCCGGGTCGTGCGACGTGACCGCCACGGGGGTCTGCGCGGGCGCGGCGGCCGCCGCTGCGGCGCCGCCCAGCGTTCCGCCGCCCGCCAGCAGCCCCGCCGCGGCGATCCCCACCGCCACCTGCCGGGTCCGCATGCTGATGCCCTGAGCCATGTTTCTGGCACCTCCTCGTCCCTCCGGCCCGGAAATCGGAACCACCTGTGATTCGTAGCCGCGGCCCGTCCGGACGTGGCGTGTCGCCCCCGGCCTCCCCGGAGCGGGAACCCGGGACCGGCATCGTGGAGCCCGCAGCCGACGGACACGGACACGGACACGGAACACGGAACACGGGCGAAAGGGCGAGGACCGGGCCATGAAGGCGACGGACGTACTGGCGGACGGCTTCGGACGGATCCGCGAGGAGGTGCACCAGGTCCTCGACGGCCTCTCGGACGAGCAGCTCCAGGCGCGCGTCGACCCGGAGGCCAACTCCATCGCCTGGCTCGTGTGGCACCTGGCGCGGGTCCAGGACATCCAGGTCGCCGCCCCCGCCGGCCTGGAGCAGGTGTGGCACTCCCAGGGCTGGGACGAGCGCTTCGGCCTGCCGCTGCCCGCCGATTCGACGGGCTACGGCCACAGCCCGGAGGAGGTCGGGCGGGTCCGGGCCCCGGGCGAACTGCTCGGCGGCTACTACGACGCGGTGCACGAGCAGTCGCTGGCCTGGCTCCGGACGCTCACCGCCGCCGAACTGGAGCGGGTGGTCGACCGGCACTGGGACCCGCCCGTCACCCTCGGGGTCCGGCTCGTCAGCATCCTGGCCGACGACCTCCAGCACGTGGGCCAGGCCGCGTACGTCCGGGGGCTGGTCGAACGCCGCTGAGCGCCGGCCACGCCCCGCGTTCCCACTGATCACCCGTCAGCCTTGCGCGTCCACCCGGGAGTTGATTCATGGCAGTCCTCCGGGTCGACGGGGCACCAGACCCCGGGCTGACGCGCGCCGGGCGCGCCCGCGGGCACGCTTCTGGGCATGGCTCACCTCAGCAGGGCGGCTGCCGCCGCCGCACTCACCCTGTCGCTGTCTCTGCCGCCGGCCCTCGCCGGCCCGGCCGCCGCCTCGGCGCCGCCCGCAGCCTCCGGGGCCCTGCGCCCCGCCTCCCCGGCCGCCCCCGGCCCCCTCGGCGCGCCCGCGCCGCTCTCCGGGGCCGCCGGGCACGCGGACCCCGCGCGGCGGGCCGGGGCGGGGCCGGAACTGCCGCGCCCGACCGGCCGGTGGGCCGTGGGACGCTCCGTACTCCACCTCGTCGACCGCTCCCGCCCCGACCCCTGGGTGCCGGCGGCCGGCGCCCGGGAGCTGATGGTCACCGTCAACTACCCGGCCGCGCGCTCCGGCACGGGTGCGGCCGCCCCGTACGCGAGCACCGACGAGGTCCGGGCCATGCTGGAGGGGTACGGGCTCGCCGACGCGGTGCCCGCGGCGGAACTGGCCGCGATGCGCACGTACGCCCGTACCGACGCCCGGCCGGTACCCGCTGGTCGTCCTCTCGCCGGGTTTCACGGTCTCCCGCTACACCCTCACCGCCCTCGCCGAGGACCTGGCGAGCCGCGGCTACGTCGTCGCCTCCGTGGACCACGCGTACGAGTCCCTCGGCATCCGGACCCCCGACGGCCGGCTGCTCGGCTGCGAGGTGTGCGTCCCGGTCGGCGAGGGACGGGTGCCGGAGAGCGAGATCACCGCGGGCCGTGCCCGGGACGTGTCGTACGTGCTGGACCGCCTGACGGGACGGCACCCGGCGTGGAGGTACGCCCGGACCACCGTCGACCGGAAGCGCGTCGGCATGGCCGGGCACTCCATCGGGGGCGCGAGCGCCGCCACGGCGATGGCGGCCGACGGACGGATCCGCGCGGGCGTGAACATGGACGGGGCGTTCTACGGCGAGCTGCCGGCGGGAGGTCTGGGCGGGCGGCCGTTCATGCTGCTGGGCACGGACGACGAGATGCACCGGCCCGGCGGCACGGACCACACCTGGGACACCGCCTGGGACCGCTTCGGCGGCTGGAAGCGCTGGCTCACGGTCGCCGGCTCCGACCACTTCACCTTCTCGGACGCGCCGGTGTTCCTCGACCACTACGGCGTGCCGCGCGCCCCGCTCCCGGCGGACCGGGCGCTCGGCACCACCCGGGCGTACGTGGCGGCCTTCTTCGACCTGCACCTGAAGGGCGCCCCGCAGCCGCTGCTCGACGGCCCGTCGGCGGCGCACCCCGAGGTCGTGTTCCACAACCCGTGAGCCGGCGAGGGCCCGCGGACGCACTCCGTCCGCGGGCCCTCGCCGCTCGGTCCCGGGCGGGGGGCCTACCAGATCGCCTCGACCCACTCAGGGTGGTCGATGAACGGGTTCCGGTTGTGCTGGTAGGTGTCGAAGATGATCTGGTTGCGGCGCTGCTCGAACGCGTCCGGCGGGTCGATGTCGTTCCACTGCTTCAGCACGCTGATGCGGCCGTGCCACGGCACCGAGCCGTTGATGGAGTCGTTGACCTCGAGGTTCGCGAAGCCGTCGCCGCCCTCGTAGCGGACGGCCATGTACAGGATCATGCGGGCGACGTCGCCCTTGACCTCGTCGCGCGGCTCGAACGAGTTGGAGTCGGTGTAGCTGTCCGTGGTCTCGGCGACCAGGCTGCCGCCGAGGTCGAAGTCCTTGTTGCCACGGATGCTGTTGACCGTGACGTCCTCGGGGCGGATGTGGTGCAGGTCGGTGCCCGGGCCGGCGACGGTGCCGAAGTCGCCGTGGCTCTGGGCCCAGACGTGCTCGCGGTTCCAGTCGTTGGCGTTGCCGCCGTTGGTCGACTTCGACTGGGAGCGGCCCGAGTACAGCAGGATCACGTTGGCGCTGTTCGCGGGGTCCTGGTCGGTGACCTTCAGGGCCTCCCAGACCGCGCTGTACGAGATCTTGGACTGGTTCTTGATGATGCCGTGCAGCGCCGACTTGAGCTCGGCGCCGGTCTTGCCCTGGGCGGCGGCGTAGTAGTCGGCGGCGGTGGCCTGGTGCGCCGGGAGCGCGAGGAGGACCAGCGAGGCGAGGGCCGCTCCGGCGGCAGCCCAGCGCGAGCGGCGAGGGGTGGTCTTCACGTGGGGGAAACCTTTCGGCACGCAGAGGTCCCGCCCGGGCGGGACCCGGCGGGTTTTCGTCGTCGAGGGGGAGGTTCACACCGCGTCATGCCGTTCACGTGAAGCTCACGCGACATGAACATGACGAGCTTGCGTGGTGAAGGTACACGGAGATTTCCGGCCATGGAATCCCCCAGGTCACAGCAATGCACCGCGCGTAGACATCACGCGTAGACACCCCGCGTAGATGACGCGCGTAGACGACGCGCGTAGATAACTCCTGGTCCGAGGTGCGGAATTGCTGGTTCCGGTCGGTGGCGACATGCGGGCCCGACCGCGCGGAACTACGCTTTTCGAGTGAGCCGGTCCCTCCAGGAGGTGGCGCGATGTCCCTGTTCCGGGGTGTGGCAGCCGGTCTCGGAGCCTGTGCCCTCGGCGGGCTCCTCGGCGGGCTCGCGGCCGCTCCGGCGGCCGCGGACGACAACGGCATCGCCGACGAGAGCGCGACGACGATCGCCGAGAAGGCCCGCGAGGCCATGGCGGACGCACAGTCGATGACCCTCGACGCGCGCATCACCGACGCGACCGGCACCACCACGCTCGACCTGCACCTCGACGTGGACGGCAACTGCGCCGGGACCGTCGGGCTGCCGGGGAACGGCGGCCACGCGGACCTGATCAAGCGCGGCCAGGACGTCTGGATGAAGCTCGACGACACCCTCCTCAAGTCCCAGGTCCCTGGCCCGGCGGGCGACGCCGCCATCGCCCTGATCAACGGGCGCTACATCCACGGCACCGTCCAGAACGCGCTGCTCCGGGACTTCACCGACTTCTGCGACCTCTCCAACTTCAAGAACACCTTCGCCGGACGGCCGGTGAACGAGCAGCTGACCAAGGGTCAGCGCACCACCGTCGACGGCGCGCCCGCGATCACGGTCACCAGCCGGCATGACAACCAGACCGGGACCTACTACGTGTCCACCGAGGACACCCCGTACCTGCTGAAGGCCGAGGTGCGGGAGCCCGGCAAGCGGGACGTCGCGAGCTTCGGCGACTTCAACGAGCCGGTGCCGGCCAAGACCCCGGCCCCGGCCGACACCATCGAGTTCTCCGACCTCCAGTAGACCGGCCGCCCGGCTCCCGGCAGCGCAGGCAGCGCAGCCTGGTGCTCGGCACCAGGTCGGGACCAAGGGGGCGCTCCGCTTGCCCCGAGCGCGCCGCCGCGCCCCCGCGCACCTCCCCCCGTGCGGAACACCCCGTAGCCGACCGCCCGGCGGCCGACTAACTTCCCCGTCGCCGGTCCGCGCCGTCGGCCGGGCCGCGGTGACCCGAGGGGGAGAGATCCACGTGAACGCAACGAGACCGCATGCCGGTTGGCGCGCCCGCGCACTGGCCCTGACCGCAACCCTGGCCCTCGCCGGAGGCACGGCAGCCGTGACGGCCACGCCCGCCCACGCGGTGGGCAGCCTGGGGCGCGCCTACGTCTGGGCGAACTCGCCCTCCCACGCGCTGAACACCCCGTACGCCCCCTCCGCCGCCTACAGCCGGAACTCCACCGGCGCCGCCAACAGCGTGGTCCGCACCGGCACCGGCCTCTACACCGTCCGGCTGGCCAACCTCGGCCGGACCGGCGGCACGGTCCACGTGACCGCGTACGGCGCCACCAGCAACACCTGCGCCGTCCGCGACTGGAACCCCGTCGGCAACCGGCTCGACGTCAGGGTCAGCTGCTTCACCCGCACCGGCCTCCGCGTGAACACGCCGTTCACGGCGAGCTTCGTCAACACCTCCGGCCTCGGCGGCTCCCGCTTCGGCTACGTGTGGGCCAACAACCCGACCAGCGCGGCGTACACGCCCTCGACCGCGTACCAGTTCAACTCCTCCGGGGCCCTCAACGCCATCACCCGCTCGGGCACCGGCCGGTACACCGTCCGGCTGCGCTCGATCGGCGCGGCGGCGGGACACGTCCAGGTGACGGCGTACGGCGACACCTCGGCCCGCTGCAAGGTGGGCAACTGGTTCGTCTCCGGCGCCGACCAGCTGGTCAACGTCCGCTGCCACGACCGCCTGGGCAACCTCAGGGACCAGCGCTTCACGCTGACCTACGCGCGCGCCACCGGCATCCAGCGGGCCACCCCGGCCGCGTACGCCTGGGCCAACCTGCCGGGGTCGGCGGCGTACAACCCCTCGGCCGCGTACTCGTACAACTCCTCCGGCGTCGTGAACCGCATCCGGCGCGTCAGCCAGGGCATCTACCGCTTCTACCCGCCCAACCAGCAGCTCTCCAACGGCAACGTCCAGGTCACGGCCTACGGCGGGGACTCCAAGTACTGCAAGGTGGAGCGCTGGAACCCCACCGACGGCGTCCAGGTCCGCTGCTACACCGTCTCCGGCTCCCTGACCGACACCTACTACGACGTCTCCTTCCAGCGCTGACGCCCCACCCGCACGCCACCCCGGGGCCGGGCGGCGCCCGCGACCACTCGCGGTGACCCGGCCGGCCTCACCCTCCGTGCCGAAAAGATGCGGACCGTGACGGTACGTGTCAGCGTCGTGGAGCGGGCGGGACGACGGTGTCCCGCTCGCTCAAGCTCACGAGGAGAGTGACCCCGTCATGGGTGGAATGCAGAACAAACGCCAGCAGCCCGGCATAGGCCGCGAGGAGCAGGAGCGCTCCGGGCGTGACCGTCAGCAGGACCGGGACAACGGCCAGGGCCAGCGCCAGCGCAGGCCCGGCGAGGTCTCCCGGGACCGCGACGAGGACATGATGCGCGACGAGGCGGACGACCGCCGCGACATGCGCGACGACCGCCGCGACATGCGCGACGACCGCTGACGCGTCGCCCCCACACCCAGGACCCCGGCCAGGACCGACAGTCACCTGCGGCCGGGGTCCTGGCGCGCTCCGGTCCGGAGCGCGCGGTCGCCGGCAGGTGACGGGGCCGGGTCAGGCGGTGCGGACCTGCATCGTCTCGCGGAAGTTCGCCATGCACTCGGGGCAGTGGCGTTCGGTGGTGTGCTCCTGGCCCGGTGCGGGCACCGGCTGGCCGCACAGGGTGCGGGTGTCGTTCTTGGCCACCACGTGCCAGACGGGGTGTGTGTCGGTGAGGGCAGTGCCCGCGCACATCACGTACATGTCGCCTCCCTGATCGCGGGACTTGCTGGTACCGACCAGCAAACCCCGATGGCCCCCCGTGCGCGCAGGTGGACGCGTCCGTACGGGTGACAGGCCCCCGGCGCCGGGACGCCCGCGGCAGCCGTTTCGGCCCGTCCCGCCAGGGCACACGCGCACCACGGACGGCGCCGATCCGGAGGTGACCCGTGGAGCCGAACCCCGACCGCGTCGCGCGCCCCTGGGGCGACCGCACCCCGTACCCGGCGGGCGGCACCTGGCCGGCCAGGACCGACACCCACCTGGCCGAGGGGCTGGGCCCCGACGACGTGGACCGCTGGACGAAGGCCGCGTCCGTCCTGCACTCGAACGGCGACGCCATGGACGTCGCCGTCCGCGACGGCCGGATCGTCGGCGTCCGCGGCCGCGCCGCCGACCGGGTCAACCACGGCAGGCTCGGCCCCAAGGACCTCTTCGGCTGGCAGGCGTGCCACGCCCCCGACCGGCTCACCCGCCCGCTGGTGCGCGAACAGGGGCGGCTCGTGCCCTGCTCCTGGGACACCGCGATGGACCGGATCGTCACGCGGACGCGCGATCTGCTGCCCGGACCCGGTCCGGAGGCCATCGGCTTCTACACCAGCGGGCAGCTCTTCCTGGAGGAGTACTACACGCTCGCGGTCATCGCCCGTGGCGGTCTCGGCACCCCCCACCTCGACGGCAACACCCGGCTCTGCACGGCCACCGCCGCCGAGTCGCTGAAGGAGTCCTTCGGCAGCGACGGCCAGCCCGGCTCGTTCACCGACGTCGACCACGCCGACACCCTCGCGCTGTTCGGGCACAACGTCTCCGAGACCCAGCCGGTGCTGTGGATGAGGATCCTGGACCGCCTGGCCGGCCCCGACCCGCCCCGGCTGGTCTGCGTCGACCCCCGCCCCACCGCCGCGGCGGCTCGTGCCGACGTGCACCTGGCGCCCCGCCCCGGCACCAACCTGGCCCTGCTGAACGCCCTGTTGCACGAGACTGTCCGCACCGGCCGGGTGGACCGGGCCTACCTCCGCACACACACCGTCGGCTTCGAGGAACTCGCCGACCGGGTCGCCCCCTGCACGCCCGAGTGGGCCGCCGACATCTGCGACGTACCGGCGCGGGACATCGTACGCGCGGCCGAACTCCTGGGCGGGGCGAGGCGGCTGGTGTCCACCGTCCTCCAGGGCGTGTACCAGTCCCACCAGGCCACCGCGGCCGCGGTCCAGGTCAACAACCTCCACCTGCTGCGCGGCATGCTGGGCCGGCCCGGATGCGGGGTGCTCCAGATGAACGGCCAGCCCAGCGCCCAGAACACCCGCGAGTGCGGGGCGGACGGCGACCTGCCGGGCTTCCGGAACTGGCAGAACCCGGACCACGTCCGGGAACTGGCCGGGATCTGGAACGTCGACCCGGAGCGGATCCCGCACGACGGGCCGCCGACCCACGCCATGGAGATCTTCCGGCTGGCCGGCGAGGGCGGCATCGGGCTGCTCTGGATCAGCGGCACCAACCCGGCCGTGTCCCTGCCCGAACTCGCGCGCATCCGGGGCATCCTGGGCCGCGAGGGCCTCGTCACCGTGGTGCAGGACCTGTTCCTCACCGAGACCGCCCGGCTGGCCGACGTGGTCCTGCCGGCCGCGACGTGGGGCGAGAAGACCGGGGTCATCACCAACGCGGACCGCACGGTGCACCTGTGCGAGCGCGCCGTCGACCCGCCCGGCCTCGCCCGCCCCGACCTCGACGTCTTCCTGGACTACGCCCGGCGCATGGACTTCCGCGACCGCGCCGGCGCACCACTGGTGAGCTGGCACGACGCCGAGTCCGCCTTCGAGGCGTGGAAGCGCTGCAGCGCCGGACGGCCCTGCGACTACACCGGGCTGAGCCACCACCGGCTGCGCGGGGCCGCCTCCGGCATCCAGTGGCCCTGCGACGCGGAACACCCCGACGGCACCGAGCGCCTGTACACCGACGGTTTCACATGGGCGCACCCCGACGCCTGCGAGAGCTACGGCAAGGACCTCGCCACCGGCGACCCGCACGACGCCGACGACTACCGGGCCCTCAACCCGGAGGGCAGGGCGGTGATCAGGTCCGCCGCGTACGAACCGCCGCGCGAGGAGCCGGATGCCGCGTACCCGCTGCGGCTGACCACCGGGAGGACCCTCTACCACTTCCACACCCGCACCAAGACGGGCCGCGCCCCGCAGCTCAGCGCCGCCGCGCCGGAGGTGTGGGTCGAACTGTCCGCGGGGGAGGCGGCGGTACGCGGACTGGCCGAGGGCGACCTGGTCGAGGTGGCCACCCGGCGGGGCGCCCTCCGCGGGCGGCTGCGGGTCACCGCCATCCGGGACGGGGTGGTCTTCGTGCCGTTCCACTACGGCTACTGGGACACGCCGGGCGGTACCGGCGGCGGGGACGCCCCGGGCCGGGCCGCGAACGAGACCACCGCCACCGACTGGGACCCGGTGTCGAAGCAGCCGCTCTTCAAGACGGCCGCGGCCCGGCTCACCCTCGTCGAACGCGGCGACGGCCGGCCGTCGCCGGCCCCGACCACCACCGCCTCGGCCCCGCTCGACCCGACCGTGCCGCCCACGACCGGCGGCCCGGCGGCCCGGGCGGGCCAGCGCTCCTGAGCCGGGGGCCCGCCGGTGATCCCGAGTCCGGGCCCGACCCTGCCCCCGGGCCCGACCCTGCCCCCGAGCCCGGGCCCGCGGAGCGCCGGAACGGACGCGCCGCTACTCGAAGCGCTCGGTGTCGCCCGCGCCGCGCCGCACGATCTCCGCACCGCCGCCGGAGAAGTCGATGACGGTGGTCGCCTGCGTGCCGCAGTCGCCCGAGTCGACCACCGCGTCGACCACGTGGTCCAGGCGCTCCTTGATCTCCCAGCCCTGCGTCATGGGCTCGTCCTCGTCCGGCAGCAGCAGCGTGGTGGACAGCAGCGGCTCGCCGAGCTCGGCCAGCAGCGCCTGGGTCACCACGTGGTCCGGGATCCGGACCCCGACCGTCTTCTTCTTCGGGTGCAGGAGCTGGCGCGGCACCTCCGAGCTGGCCGGGAGGATGAACGTGTACGCGCCGGGCGTGGCGCCCTTGATGGCCCGGAACACCGCGTTGTCGATGTGTACGAACTGCCCCAGCTGGGCGAAGTTCTGGCAGACGAGGGTGAAGTGGTGGCGGTCGTCGAGCCGCCGGATCGTCCGCATCCGCGCGAGGGCCTCCCGGTTGCCGAGCTGGCAGCCCAGGGCGAAACACGAGTCCGTCGGGTATGCGATGAGCGACCCGGAGCGGACCAGGTCCGTGACACTGCTGATGGTGCGCGGCTGAGGGTTCTCAGGGTGCACGTCGAAGTACTTCGCCATTCGCCGAGGGTACGCCGCGCACGGCGGGCCGGTCGCGCCGAGCCCGGGCCGGCGGGCCAGGTGCCGCCGGAACCCGGTTGCCCGGAGCGGGGCGGCACGCTGAGGATCCTGGACTGCGCGGCGGAGCACACCGGGTGCAGCAGGACGGCAACGGGAGGCGCCGATGGCAGAGGTCGAGTTCTTCACCCACCCGCACGGAACCCTGGAGGTGTGGGGGATCCGCGTGGACGGGGTGGACCTGCGGGAGCTGGTGGCCCGCGCCACGGGCCCGTTCTGGGAGCCCGAGCTGCTGGAGGGCGAGCCCGAAAGGAACCCCGAGGAGCGTGCCCGGTTCGTCCTCGGCCAGCACCGCGGGCTGGCCCAGGAGGACGTGCCCCGTCCGTTCGAGCACTTCACGGGAAGGCCCTCCGAGGAGTTCCGGGAGATCGGCGGCGGACGGTCGGTGCTGCTGGGCTGCCCGTGCGGGGTCTGGGAGTGCTGGCCGCTGTGCGCGCACATCGAGGTGGCCGCCGACACGGTGACCTGGTCGGGGTTCCTCCAGCCGTACCGTCAGGAGGAGTGGGGAGAACTGCCCCTCGGCCCGTACGTGTTCGACCGCGCCCGGTACGAGGCCTCCCTCGCCCACCCGCTCCGCCTGACCGCCGATCCGCTCGCCGCACGCCTCCACGACGGCCCCGAAGGGGCGCCGGACGGCTTGACCGGAAAGTAGTTAGCCGCCATATTAGTTCCCATGAGTGACGAGGATGCGAACCCCGGCGCTGCACCCACGCTCGAACAGGCGCGGAAGCAGATCGCCCGGTACGGGCTTGAGGCCGACCCGCAGGCGGTGCTCGTCGCGGTGCGCCTGATGGCTGCCGGGGCGCGCCTGGACCGGGCGTCCGAAGCGCACTTCGCGCGTTCCGGGCTGTCGACCGGGCGCTACCGCCTCCTGGTGGATCTCGAGGACAGTGACGGGGAGAAGTCGCCGTCGCAGCTCGCGAAGAGTCTTGGCGTCTCGCGCGCCACGGTGACCGGCCTGGTCGTCGGCCTGGAGCGAGAGGGGCTGGTGGCTCGCCGCGCTTCAACGGAGGACGGGCGGGGTGCGGTGGTCGTGCTCACGGCGCGCGGCAGCCAGAGGCTGCGCGACATGGCCGCGGACCACTTCGCACGGCTTGAGGCGCTGGTCGGTGGGCTGGCCGCCGACGAGCGCGGGCTGTTCCTCGACCTCCTGGAGCGGATCACTCGGCGGATCGGCGCGTTGACTGCCGAATAGCCGCGGCTTCACTTCCGCGCAGGGGTGGCTGCCTCGACCGCGCGCGCATCTTTCCCATGGCCTAATAGTTAGCCACCTAATCAAATAATTAGCCGACTAATCAAGTTTTCAGGAGTCGCATGAGCCCCCCTCCCAGAAGCGCCCAGCACGGTTCCGTCACGCGCCCGTTCACCCTGTGGAAGGAGGTCGGGACCGCCTACCTGGCCCCCGCGCTCACCGCCGGGCTCGGCGGATTCCTCGGCGGCCGGCCCGAACTGACCAGGGCCGCCTTCACCTCCATCGGGGTCACATCGGCCGTGGTGGCCTGCATCGTCGGCGCCTGGCTGCACCGCCGTGGCCGTCCCCGACGCTGGACGGCTTCGGCGCCGCGACCCGTACTCACCCTCGGACTTGCCGTGGCAGCGGCCGCAATCGCCGGCCTGGCCGGATGGTTCGGATCCGGCTGGCTGCCGTCGCACACACCGGTGCCCGACGCCGGATGGCTGGAGCGGCTGCGGATCGACCTGCCGCTGTCGGCCGGCCTGGCCGCCGCCATCGTCACCTGGCGGTGGCACGGCACGACATCCCGGCAACAGGCCTGACCCAGCCCTGTCTGCCCGAGTTCCAGACCCCTCACCCACGAAGGCACACTGTGATCACGCTCATCGGCGCCACCGGCGCCACCGGCAGTGCCCTGCTCCGGCGGCTCGTCCAACTCGAAGTCCCCTGCCGCGCCGTCAGCCGTACGCCCGACAACCTCCGCGCCGCCATCGGCGCGAACGCGCCAGTCGAAATCGTCGGTGCGGACGCCGCGGACCCTCCCGCGCTCCGCGACGCGTTCGAGGGATCCACGCAACTGTTCCTCGCCATGGCCAACAGCCCGCGTCAAGCCGAGCTGGAGACCAACGTGATAGACGCCGCAGCCCACTGCGGGGTACGGCACGTGGTCAAACTCTCCGCCCCGGCAGCCGAGCCCGCCTCACCGGTGGCCATCTCGCGCAGTCACTGGCGGGTCGAGGAACACCTGGCGGAATCCGGAATGACGGCCACGGTGCTCCGGCCGTACGCATTCATGCAAAAGCTGCTCCTGAACGCCCCGGCGATCGCCGGGGGCGTACTCATCGGGAGCATGCGCGAGGCACCCTGCAACTACGTCGACGTCCGAGACATCGCCGACGTTGCCGCCGAGACCCTCCTGCGCCCCGGCCTTGCCGGCGCCACCTACACCCTGACCGGCCCGCAGGCCTTCAGCCACGCCGAGCTCGCCCGTCTGCTCGGCGAGCTGACCGGCCGCCCCGTTCGCTCCATCGACCTGCCGCCGAGCGAGTTCCGCAGCCACCTCCTGTCCACCGCGCACATGCCGCCCTGGCTCGCCGGCCACGTGGTGGAGATACAGCAACTGGCCATCGCCCGACCGGAATCTCCCAACGACACCATCGAGACCGTCCTCGGCCGCCCCGCCAGGACACTGCACGGCTTCCTCCGCGAACACCTCCACACGTTCACCGACACCGCCTGACCGACCGGCCGCCCGTCTGCCCCCGCCCCCCGGCCCCTGCCGCCGCAGCCGGCGGCCAGCCCCGCCGCCACGGGGACGGCAGTTCTCGCTACGGGACGACGAGCAGCTTGCCGGTGGTACGCCGAGCCTCCAGATCGCGGTGGGCTTGGGCGACCTCGGCGAGCTGGTAGCGGGCCGTCACGGTCGTCTCAAGCGCCTTGGTGCGCACCAGTTCAAGCACGTCGGCGGCGCGCCGGAGCAGCTCGGACCGGTCGGCGATGAAGTGCCCGAGGCTTGGCCGGATCAGGGTCAGCGAACCGCCCTCGGCGAGCCGGATGGGGTCGAACGGCGGTACCGCACCGCTCGCGGCGCCGAACAGCACCAGGTGGCCGCGGGTTCGCAGGCTGGCGAGGCTCGCATCGAAGGTGTCCCTGCCAACGCCGTCGAAGACGACAGGCAGGCCCTGGCCGCCATTGAGCCGCTTCACCTCTGCCGCGAGATCGTCCACTGTTGAGTAGAGGATCACCTCGGCGGCCCCGGCGCGCCGCGCCAGCCGGGCCTTCTCCGGTGTCGAGGTCGTGCCGATCACCCTGCCGCCGAGATGGGTGATGAGCTGGGTCAGCAGAAGCCCCATGCCGCCGGCAGCCGCGTGGACGAGCACCGTGTCTCCTGGCTGGACCGGGTAGGCGTCCTTGACGAGGTAGTGCGCCGTCATGCCCTGCAGCAGCACGGCGGCGGCGGCCTCGAAGTCGACGCCGTCGGGCAGGGGCACGAGCCGGGAGGAGTCCACGACGGCCCGCTCGGCATAGGTGCCGGGGATCTCCACCCAGCCGACCCGGTCTCCCACAGCGACGTGGGTGACGCCGGGGCCGACCTCGAGGACCGTGCCCGTGCCCTCGGTGCCCGGGGTGAAGGGCAGCGGGAGGGCGTACCGGCCCTGGCGGTGGTATACGTCGAGGAAGTTGACGCCGGACGCGGCGACCTCCACGACCGCCTGGCCCGGGCCCGGTGCCGGTTGATCGACGTCGACCAGTCGCAGCACCTCGGGACCGCCCACTTCGGAAACCTGAATCGCTCGCATGACCCCTCCTGAAAAGGCAAACTTCCCTCACCAACTCCACTCGTGGCGATCCGATTCCCGCTCGCGGTGAGGTGTCGTAGCCGTCACGTTCAGGACGGCGACATGGGGGGTCCGGCAGCAGTCGATCTTGACGTGCCCGAAGTGTGTGGTGTCGAGTTGGCAGTGAGAAGTGGCACCAGCGCACAGGGGATCGGCATGTTCATAGCGGAAGAGAGCGTTTTCGACCCTGCGGAGATGCTCGAGCTCTACGACTCGGTCGGCTGGGATGGTTACACCGGCGACGTGGACAAGCTCTGTCGCGGTCTCGTCAACTCCCACCTCGTCATCACGGCACGAGAGGGATCGGGAACGCTCCTCGGACTGGCCCGGACAGTCTCCGACGACGAGCACATCTGTTACGTCCAGGACGTCGTGGTCAATCCGGCCAACCACAGGCAGGGGGTTGGCCGGGCGCTGGTCGAGCACTTGATGCGGCGCTACTCCCACTGCCGGTTCTTCCTCCTCTCCACGGACCACGAGTCGTCACCTGAGGGCAAGCGCAACCACGCGTTCTACCGGAGCCTGGGATTCCTGTCCTACGAGGAAAAGGAGCTGGCAGGCTTCGGACTGCCGAGGAACCGGCCTGACCTGCGCGATACGGCTCCCTAGGCAGTGTCCGGCGGATCATGGGGACGTAGGGTCTGACCGTGATTAACCTTCAGGTCCGAGGCGAGAACGGCACGATCGAGGCCCGCGCGAAGCACGGTGTGGTCTGGGGTCCTGAGCTGGCTGGTCTTGATCAGTCGGTGTTTCCCATGCTGGGACACCTGATGCCGTACGCAGACACCGTTTTCAACCACTGGCAGGTGTCGACCCTGTTGGAGGAGGTACCTCGGCTGCCTGCAGGCGTGCTGACTGATGAGTTCGCGTGCGAGTTGGTCGAGCTGGGTCAGGTGGTTCTTGACGGACAGGGCCTGTACCTGTGGTTTCTCGGAGACTGAGGCTGCAGGTCGGCTCAGCGCCGGAGCCATAGCCGGACAACCGCGGTGGTGACGGTGCCGTGGAAGACGTAGGCCCTCTTGTCGTAGCGGGTGGCGACGGCCCGGGAGTTCTTGAGCCGGGTGATCGTCCGCTCGACTTCGTTGCGGCGTTCGTAGATCTCGCTGTCGAAGCCGGTGGGCCGGCCGCCCCCACTGCCGCGGCGTTTGCGGTTGGCTCGCTGGTCCTTCGGTTCGGGGATGGTGTGTTTGATCCGGCGTCTTCGCAGGTAGCGCCGGTTCTCGGCCTGGACGGCACACAGGATCCGGTCCCACGTCCCGTCCGTCGACCAACGCCGGTGCCGTTCATAAACGGTCTTCCAGCTGCCGAAACGCTCGGGAAGGTCCCGCCACGGTATGCCCGTCCGGACCCGGAACAGGATCCCGTTGATCACTCTGCGGTGGTCGTTCCTCCGGCCGCCACGCTGTCCCGCAGGTGCGGCTCCAGCCGGACCCACTCGGCATTCGTCAGATCACCCCACCCCACGCTGGACACAACGAGACGACAATCCGCCAGTCGCAAGATCCGCCGGACAGAACCTGGGCGTCGACTGCGTCGATCCGGGTGGAGGGGGTGGAGCCGACGCGGTGGGTGAGGATCTCGCCGAAGTCCGGACGTGTCCGGCGGCCTTGCCCCGTTTCGGGCATCGCGTCAGGAGGTCCTTCAGGCCGGCTGGACGGAGTTGAGGCCCCCCAGCCCAGTGCCGGGCGGTCGCCCGGCGTGACCGGGCCTGGGCCAGGAGCTTCTGAGCCAGGGCGGGTGCCGCCTTCCTTCGCCCGGCGCGTCGGCCGACGGTTTCCGAGCCGCCGACCCTCGGATCGGGCGCCGGACCGTCAGCCGGATCACAGAGCCCTGCTCAGCGGACGGAAGGTCCTTCAGCCTTCGCTGGCAACGGTCGTGGACTCGGTCCGAGAAGCAGCTGGGAGCAGTTCGGGCATGCCCTCCACCAGCACCACGACGCCGACCACCTCACCGGCCTCGGAACGGCCGACCCACACCGGGTAGGTGCCGTCCCCGGCCGTGGCGAAGGACATGAGCTCGCCGCCGGAAGCCTCGTCCCAGGTGCGCTGCATGAACATGGAACCGTCGTCGATGTCCTCGTACCCGTCCAGCTCCGACTCCCCCTGGATCAGCCCCCGCTCGAAGAGCGCGATCAGCGGCTCCCAGGCCCCGGCGTCGGCGAAGCAGCCGGTGGCCCCGTCGGTGTCGAAGCCGGCAATCTGCTCTTCGATGAACAGCCGGGGATCGTCGTCCGGACCGAGGGCCATCTCCCAGGTCGCGGCAGGGGTCGCGCTGACGAGCAGGCGGACGGCCGTGGCTGCCGTGGTCGTGACCTCGGGGTCCCGCCACTCGCAGTGGTAGCCGAAGCGGACCCGCGCCTCGTCGAGTACGTACTCCCCAGGCGGGACAGGGACCGTGATGCGCGGCCTGTCGCCGTGGTCGATGTCCGGGCCGGAGA
This sequence comes from Streptomyces sp. NPDC101118, assembly GCF_044759445.1. Lineage (NCBI taxonomy): Bacteria > Bacillati > Actinomycetota > Actinomycetes > Kitasatosporales > Streptomycetaceae > Streptomyces > Streptomyces sp. NPDC101118. The sequence goes on from NZ_JBIVZG010000002.1 coordinate 303,923, forward strand.
CGGCCAGCAGCCCGCTGGGTACGCGCAGGGTGCCGACCCGGCGCGGCTCCACGACGGTCATCTCGGGGTGGTACCCGTCGGTCACGCGCACCCCGGGCCGGAACAACTCGTTGATCGGCCCGGGCTGCGCGGGGCGGGGCGGACGCCAGCAGGTGGCGGGGGCGTGTCCGTCACCTGGCTCGGCTGCCTCGGCTACCTCGGCCGCCTCGAAGGCCGGCGGCTCAACGAGCCCGTGCAGCCGGGCCGACAGCAGAGGCCACTCCCCGAAGGCGGGGCGGTCCATCCAGCGCTCGTCGTCCCGGAGTCCGGACGAGGTGACGTAGGAGCCCCCGCCCTGCCCCTGCCGCTCCTCCGTCCGTCGGCCCCTCCCGTCCGGGAAGAGGTCCACGGTGATGCGTGGGCACGCCGTGTCGAACTCCGCCATCTCCGGGCCTGTGTAGTACCAGCCGACGGAGTACCGGCGCAGCAGCCGCGACGGGTCGTCCAGCAGCCGCATGTCCAGGTTGTAGGTGCGGCGGCCCTGGGCGTCGTAGACCCACAGCCCGACGTGGTGGTCCTGCCAGGAGACGAGCCGGACTTCCAGCGGAGCCTCCCGGCCCGGCTCCCGGTACACCACCACGTACGGGAGCCCGGCGGCATCCCGCTCCCGGGCCTCCACGCCCGATATCGGCCGCCATGGCGCACAGGCCTCCAGGTCCCACGCCTGCGCATACCCCACCTCGACGGCCATTGCCGCTCCTGTTCCCGCAACCTGCCTTGGTCCTGTGCTGAGCTGCAAGGTAACCGCCGCCCGTGACAACGGCCCTACTGGGTGGGTGGCGGGCCGGCGCCTGGGTGCTCGAGCGCCGGAGGTTCGGCCGCGGGGGCCTCGTCCTCCGGCGGAGGCGCGTCGTCGTGTCCTGGTTGCCGGGGTCGAGAGCCCGGCCCTGGTCATGGCGGCCGGACTCCTTTCGAGGGCCGGGGCGCGGGGCAGAGCCGGGCGGCACGTATCGCGCGGGGGCCGGAAGGGCGCCCCGCACATGTCACGGCGCGCGTTCCGGCAGTACCAGCGGCGTGCCCGTGCGCGGGTGCGGCAGCACCTCCACCGGCTGCCGGTAGACCCGGCTCAGGAGTTCCGCCCCGAACACCCCCGCCGGCGGCCCGTCGGCGGCCACCCGGCCGTCGTGCAGCACGGCGGCCCGGTCGGCGTACGCGGCGGCGAGGCCCAGGTCGTGCAGGACGACCACCACGGCGTCCCCGGCGGCCGCCCGCTCCCGGCAGAGCCGCAGCACGAGCTCCTGGTGCCGCAGGTCCAGAGCCGCGGTCGGCTCGTCCAGCAGCAACAGCGGGGCCTCCTGGGCCAGTACGCGCGCCAGCGCCACCCGCGCCCGCTCGCCGCCGGACAGCGCCGGGAAGGGCCGCCCGGCGAAGCCGGCCGTGTCCGTGACAGCCAGCGCCCGGGCCACCACCGCGTCGTCCTCGTCCGCGCGCGGGGTGCCGGACCAGGGCGCGCGGCCCATCCGTACCACCTCCCCGACCCGGAACGGGAAGGCCAGCGCGGCCGCCTGGGGCAGCACCGCACGGCGCAGCGCCAGCTCGGCGGGAGTCCAGGCGCGGGCGGGCCGGCCGCAGATCCGCACCTCGCCCGCCTCCGGCACCAGATCGGCGGCGAGCGCGCCCAGCAGGGTGGACTTCCCCGCGCCGTTGGGTCCGACCAGCGCCAGCACCTCCCCGGCGCACACGGTCAGGTCCACCCCGGCGAGCACCGGGCGGGTGCCCCGGCGCACGGTCAGGCCCCGCGCCTCGGCAACGGTCCGCCCCGGGGCGTACGGCTCCGGCGGCGTCCGGCGGTGCGCGGCGGTGAACGGGAACCTCATGCCCAGCCTCCCTGGGTGCGGCGGGTACGGCGGAGCAGCCAGAAGAACAGCGGGCTGCCGAGGAACGCGGTGAGGACGCCGAGCGGCAGTTCGGCGGGCGCGGCGAGGGTGCGGGCGGCCAGGTCCCCGGCCAGCAGCACGACCGCCCCGCCCAGGGCGCTGCCGCCGATGAGGAAGCGGTGGCCGGGGCCCGCGGCCATGCGCAGCAGGTGCGGGACGACCAGGCCGACGAAGCCGATGATCCCCGAGACGGACACCGCGGCGGCCGTCAGCAGCGCGATCACCAGGACGAGGGCGACCCGCAGCCGTTCCACGTCCACGCCCAGGTGGCGGGCGGACCGCTCCCCGAGCGCGAGCAGGTCCAGCCGGCGGGCGGCGAAGGGCGCGGCGGCCAGCCCCAGCACGGCGCAGGGGAGGACGGCGAGGACCTTCGGCCAGGTGGCCCCGGAGAGTGAGCCGAGCTGCCAGAACGCGATCTGGTTGACGGCGGCGGTGTCGGCGAAGAACACGAACAGGCCGATCAGGGCTCCCGCGAAGGCGTTCACGGCGATCCCCGTGAGGATCAGGGTGACCACCTCGCTGCGCCCGCCGGACCGGGACAGGGCGTAGACGAGCAGGACGGTGACGAGGCCGCCGGCGAAGGCCGCGACGGGGACGGTCCAGGTGCCGAGGAAGGTCACCCCGAGGGAGATGCAGCAGACGGCGCCCACGGCGGCGCCGGAGGAGACGCCGATGACGCCGGGCTCGGCGAGCGGATTGCCGAACACCCCCTGCATCAGGGCGCCGGCGCAGCCCAGCGAGGCGCCGACGAGCAGGGCCAGTACCACCCGCGGGAGTCGCACGTTCCACAGCACCGACTCGGCGACCCGGTCCAGCCCGGCGCCGCCGAGCCCCATCCGGTGCTGGACGGAGGCGAGGACGCCGCCGGCCGGCACGGGGTAGGCGCCGAGGGTGCAGGAGGTCAGTACGAGGGCGGCCAGCGCCGCCGCCATCCCGCAGAGCAGCAGCCCGGTGGCCCCCCGCCGCCGCCAGCCGGTGGGCGCGGCCGGCTCAGGAGCACCGGTCACGCCCGCCTCCGGCGTCGTCCCGAGGGCGGTCACCGGGCCGCCCCGCCGTCGCGCGGCCCGTACAACTGCCGGATCAGGGAGGCCAGTACGCGGTCGGTGCGCGGCCCGTACGTCAGCAGCACCCCGTCCTCGACCGTGACGATCCGCCGGTCCAGGCCGGCCGGGGTCTGGGCCACGCCGGGCAGTTTCACCAGCCCCTCCACCCCGCCGACCGACTGCAGCCCCTTGGACATCACGAGGAGGGCGTCCGGCTGGGCCTTGGCCATCGCTTCGCTGGTCAGGGCGGTGAAGTCCTTCGCCAGTCCGCTCGCGGCGCCGGCATCGGTCCCGCCCGCGGCCTCGATCAGCGAGGTCGCCCCGGATCCGCGGCCGCCGATCAGGTAGACCGAGGCGGAACCCCGGACGTACAGGAACGCCACCTTCGGGTGGTGGGCCGTGCCCGAGCCGGCCGGAACGTCCCGGCGCGCGGCGGAGATCCGGTCCTCGGTGCGCCGGGTGAGGCGCTCCCCGGCGTCGGGCACGCCCAGGGCGCCGGCGACGGCCCGGATCCGGGTGCCCACGTCGGCGAGCGAGAGGGCCGGGGGCAGCACGACGACCGGCACGCCCGCGGCACGGATCTGCGCCACGGCCTCCGCGGGCCCGGTGGTGCGCTCGGCGAGCACCACGTCCGGCCGGAGGGAGAGCACGCTCTCGGCCGAGACCTCGTGGTTCCGCGTCACCACCGGCAGGTCCGCGGCCTGTTGGAAGGTGGCCGTGATGTCCCGGGCCACCACCCGCCCGCCCAGTCCCAGCGTGAAGACGATCTCGCTGAGGCCACCGGAGAGGGGCACGATCCGGTCGGCCCTCCGCACCGTCACCGGGGCCCCCTCAGCGGAGGGCACGGTCACGGGCAGCCGCGGGGCGGGGGTGCCGGGCAGGGGCTCCACGCGGTCGGCGGCCGGGGCCGGCACGGCCGTCCCGGCGCCCGCGGGCGCGGGTCCCCCGCATCCGGCGAGGACCAGGGCCAGGGTCAACAGGGCTGTGAGCGCGCCCGGTCGTCGTGTGCGCACGAATCGCACCGTCCTGTCTTGAAGAGCGGTCAGGGGCGGGCCCGGGAAGGCCGGAAGGGCCCTTCTGAGCACGCGTGCATTAGGTTAGCCTTACCTTACTTACCGGTCCACGGGCAGGTCACGGCACCTCCCGCGCCCTGCGTGGACCCTGCCTGCGCTCTCGCCTGCCGTCGTGCCGTCCGGCCGCGGCGGACGTCCCTGTCCGCCCCTGGGGCGGCACGCCCGACGGAGTCCCCTGTGCCCCTGCGTCCCCCGCCGTACCTCCGAGCCGTCCTGCTCGCGGCCCTCATGGCCCTCCTGGGAGTCCTGCTCCCGGCCCCGCCGGCCTGGGCGGAGGCCCGCGCCGTGCAGGGCGGCCGGCTCGACTGGGGCGTGAAGTCCTCCTTCCGGTCCTACGTCACCGGGCCCGTGGCCCAAGGGGGTTACGCGCTTGCCGACGGGGCCGCCACGGTCGGCGCGGGCGGGTTCCGCTTCCACTCGGCGACCGGCTCGTACGACGCGATGACCGGCGCCTTCGACGCCTCGTTCGGCGGCGGCATCCGCTTCACCGGACACCGCCGGGCGGACGGTGCGTACGAACTGGACATGACCCTCGCCAGGCCGTCGGTGCGCATCGCGGACGGACGCGGCACGCTCTTCCTCGACGTCACGGCCACGGCGCGCGGCAGCGGCCGGGTCACCGCCTCCCGGCAGGTGCCCTTCGCGACCCTCTCCCTCGGCGGTGTCGAGATGAGGGGCGGGGGCAGCGCGGTCACCCTCAAGAACCTTTCGGCCACGCTCACTTCCGAGGGCGCCGCCGCCTTCGCCGGCTACTACACGGCCGGCACCCCGCTCGATCCGGTCAGCCTCTCGGCCGACGTCGTGCCCGCCGCGGCGGCCGGGCCCGCCCGGCGCACCGCAGGGCCCGCCCCCGCCGCCCCGGGCGCCCCCCGCGGTCAACCGGCCCCGGTGGACGGGTCCGTGCGGGACGGCATCGTGGACTGGGGCGTGCGCCGCACCTTCCGCGAGTACGTCACCGGTCCGATCGCGGCCGGCGGCTGGACGACGGCCGCCGGGGCGCGCGACGGCGGGGCCCTCTTCCGCTTCCCGCTCGGCAGGGGCACGTACGACGCCCGGACCGGCACCCTGCGGGCGGAGTTCACCGGCGCCGTCCGGTTCGCCGGCCGGCACGGCCTGGACCTCACGCTGGCGCGGCCCGCCGTCCGGATCGAGCGCGGTACGGGCACCCTCGGCGCCGACGTCACCGGGTCGGCCGGCACCCGCACCGGCGTGCCGCTGGTCACCTTCGAGGCCCGGGCGCCGAAGACCGGGGGAGGACTGGTCTCGGTCGAGGAGGCGCCGGCACGGCTCACCGCCGAAGGGGCGGCCGCGTTCGGCTCCCTCTACCCGGCCGGCACCGCCATGGACCCGGTCACCGTGGCCGTGGCCCTCACCGACGGAGCCCGGCTCCCCGCCCTCCCCGACCTGGGGAGCGGTACGGACGCCAGGTCCGCCCCTCCCCGGCCGGAACGCACCACGGCCGCCACCGCCGCCGGTTCCGCGTCGGGCGCCGCGGGGTCCGCCCTGCCGCTCGGCGTCGCGGCGGCCGTCCTGCTGCTGGGCACCGGCCTGGGGTACGCGCTCCTCCGCAGGCGCCGCCCGACGCGTACCACGCCCGCCGGGGCCCCGGACGCGGGCCCGGCACCCGAGGCGGGCGGGCCGGCCGACGAGGCACCGGCACCCGGCGCGGGCCCGGCAGCGGTTCCGGCCCCGGCGCCCGACCCGGCTCCGGCACCCGAGGCGGCTCCGGCGCCCGAGGTGGCTCCGGCGCCCGAGGTGGCTCCGGCGCCCGAGGCGGCTCCGGCACCCGAGGCGGCTCCCGCACCCGACCCGGCCCCGGCACCGGCCCGGGCATCGGCCCAGGCCGACCCGAACTGACCCTCCCCGGCGGCCGGCCCGGTCTCCGGCCCGGCCCGCCCTCCCCATCCCTTTCCACCCCGACACCACGAGGAAGCCGACCACACATGTCCCGTACCACCGTTGCCCGTGTCCCCGTCCCCGCCCGCAGGCCCCGGCGCGCGTCCGCCGCGGCGGGCGGCCTCGCCGCCGCCCTCGCCGCCGCCGTCGTGCTCGGCGCCACCGGCGCGGCGACGCCGGCCGCCGCCGCGTCCGGGGTGCCGCTCGAGGACTACGAACTGACCTGGGGCGTCAAGGACTCCTGGCGCAGCTACGTCACGGGCCTCGCCGCCGGTTCCTTCACCACCGCCGGCGGCGCCCGCCAGGCGGCACGGAACGGCGCGTTCACCTTCACCGGCGGCACCGGCAGCTACGACCCCGCCACCCATGCCCTGGCCGTGGCCCTCAAGGGCAGCGTGCGCGCCGCCTCCACCCTTCACCGCTTCGACATCGTGCTCTCCGACGTCCGCTTCGCCTTCGACGGCACGAACGGCCGCCTCACCGCGGACGTCACCAAGAACGGCGCCGCCCAGGACGACGTCCCCCTCGCCGTCGTCACCGTCAACCGCGCCATGAGGGACATGCCCACGACCCTCACCAAGGAGGCTGCCGACGCGCTCGGCAGCCCGGGGTACGAGGGCGCGCCCGGCTCGCCGCTCACCGTCGCCCCGAAGGAGACCGCCCCGCGGCCCTCCCCGACGCCCACGGCCAAGCCCACCCCCACCACCAGGCCCACCCCCACCACGAAGCCCACCCCGACCGCCAAGCCCACCCCCTCGGCGCCCGCCACCACCAGGGCGCCGCGCCCCACGGGCTCCGCGGCGCCCGGCACCCCGGCGCCCACGCCCCCGTCCTCGCCCACCGGGGTGCCCGCCAAGGGCAAGATCGCCGGCGGCAGGCTCGACTGGGGCGTGAAGCAGTCCTTCCGCGCGTACGTGACCGGGCCCGCGGCGGCCGGCACCATCACCGTCTCCGGCGGCGCCACCCAGGCCGCGGGCAACGGGGGGTTCACCTTCGTCAAGGGCGGCGGCCGGTACGACACCACCGCCGACACCCTCACCGCGGCGTTCCGCGGCGCCGTCACCTTCAAGGGCCACCGGCAGGGCGGCACGTACGGCCTCGACCTCACCCTCGGCGACCTCAAGGTGAAGCTGGACCGGGGCAAGGGGGTGCTGACCGCCGACGTCGACAGCCTCGGCAAGCGGACGGACGACGTGCCGCTGGCGGACCTCAAGGCCCCGACCGCCGACCTCAAGGCCAGGAACGGCACCCTCACCCTGACCGGCGTGAAGGCCACCGTCACGGCGGCCGGCGCCAAGGCGTTCGGCGACTTCTACCCGGCCGGCACCGCCCTGGACCCGGTCGGTCTCTCCGTCGCCCTCACCCCGGGCGCGGTCCCGGCCGGCACGGGAACGGCCGCGGGCACGACCGGCGGCACCTCCGGCGGCGGCCCGGCCGGTACCACGGGCGGCGGCACCGGGACCGGTGGCACCGGCGGCGCCGGGACCACCGGCGGGACCGGCGGCAACCTCGCCACCACCGGGGCCTCCGCGCCCGCCACCACCCTGGCCGGCGCCTCCGCCCTGGTCGTCGGCGCCGGCGCGGCCCTGGTGCTGGCCGGCCGGAAGCGCCGTACGGCGGCCGTCGGGGCGTAACCGCCGGGCGGCCCACCCAGGCCGAAGGCCCCCGTCCGGACGGGACTCCGGACGGGGGCCTTCGCTGCGAGCGTACGGGCCGGGGCTCAGGCCGCGGGCCTGAACTCCTCACCCAGCTCCCGGAAGACGGCCGTGTTGAAGGTGAAGGCGCTGTTGCACTCGTCCACGATCCGCCGCTTCTCCAGGTCGTCCACCGCTATCGCGTCCAGCAGCGCGCGGTACTCGCGCTTGAAGGCCGCCGGGTTCCCGACCTGCTCGAAGACGTAGAACCGCACGCCGTCGCCCTTGCGGGCGAAGCCCCAGGTCTTCTCGGCCGTGCCGCGGATGATCTGACCGCCCGACAGGTCGCCGAGGTACCGGGTGTAGTGGTGCGCGACGTACCCCGCGGGCCAGTCCCGCGCACACTCCTCGACGCGGGCCGCGTACGCCCGGGTCGCCGGCAGGGCGCTGGCGGTGGACCGCCAGTCCGCACCGCGCAGATGGGCCAGGTCCCGCTCCAGCTCCGTGACCCGGAACAGCTCGGGGCGGATGAACGGGCCGGCCACCGGGTCCGCCGCCAGCTCCCGCGCGGAGTCCTCCAGAGCGCGGTAGACGAACCACAGCTGCTCGGTGTACCGCGCGTACGCGTCCACCCCGAGGCGCCCGCCGAGCATGTCGCTCATGAACCCGGAGTTCTCGGCCTCGGTGTGCTGGGCGTGCGAGGCGGTCCGGATGAGCTCGGAGAACGGCGCCGGCCCGGCCGGGGCCGGGGCGGCGGACGGGTCGGCGGGGGCGGCGGGGGTGCCGGCGGGGTCCAAGAGGTCCTCCAGGGAGAAGAACGGGCATGCGGAAGCGACGCGGCCGCTGCCCGTTCAGGGCGGCGCGCCGACCCTCCGATCCTCTGACTTAGGTAAACCTAAGTCAACTGTTTGCCGACGGTCTGTCGGAAAACTTTCCGTGTACCTACCCGCCCAGGCCGGCAACCACACACGTGTCCGGCCCCGTCCCGTAGGGCATGCACCCGATCACGGCGAGCACGGCGCGGTTCCTCGGGCGGCTGGCGCTGTTCGGCTGGACGCAGGTCCGCGCCTGCCTCTTCGCCGCCGCGCTGTTCTGCGGCATGGCCCTGTCCACCGTGCTCCCGGACCTTCCCGTGGCGCGCTACGACCTGCTGCTCGGATACGGGATCCTGCTCACCGCCGCCTTCCTGGTCCTGCGGTGGGAGACGCGCCGGGAGGCGGCGGTCATCGCCGTCTGCCACCTCCTCGGGCTGGCCTTCGAACTGGTGAAGGTGCGGGTGGGTTCGTGGAGCTACCCCGAGCCGGCCCTGACCAAGGTCGCCGGGGTGCCGCTTTACGGGGGCTTCATGTACGCGGCCGTCGGCAGCTACGTGTGCCGGGCCTGGCGGCTGTTCGGCCTGCGGGTCACGGGCTACCGGGTGCGTGCGACGGCCCTGGTGGCCGCCGCGCTGTACGCCAACTTCCTCACCCACCACTGGCTGCCGGACCTGCGCTGGGTGCTGGCCCTGCTGCTGCTCGCCGCGACGGCCGGGACCGCCGTGCACTACCGGGTGGGGGAGCGCCGGTGCCGCATGCCCCTCGCGCTGGCCTTCACCCTGATCGGCTTCTTCCTGTGGGTGGCGGAGAACATCGCCACGTACTTCGGGGCCTGGAGCTACCCGTCACAACTGGGCGCCTGGGAACCGGTCCCGCTCTCGAAGTGGGCCTCCTGGGCGCTGCTGATCAGCGTCACCTTCGCCCTGGTCCACGCGCTGGTCGCGCGGAACGCCGCCCGGCCCTCCGACGCGGATCCACGTGCCGGCAGGACGCCGGGCCCCGGCCGGGGCGACGCCGGCGCCACCCCGGATCCCGGTGCGGACCCCGGCGGTGCGGCGCCCGCCCCCGCGGAGCCGGTTGCGGAACCGATCGGCACGGAACCGGTTGCCGGACCGACCACCGCGGAACCGGTCCCCGCACCGCTCGCGCCGGCCCCCCGCCCCGCCGGGCCCCTCCTGTGCCTCGCCCCGGCCCTGCTGCTGACCCTCCTCCTCACGCTGCCCGGCTTCGTGCCCAACACCGGCCCGCGCGCCGGCAGCCTGCTCGACACCTTCCTGCCCTGGCTCGGCCTCGGCGTGCCGGTCCTGGCCGCCCTCGCCCTGTGGCGCCGGGCCCCCGACGCGCTCTGCGCCGCGCTCGTGCCGGCGGCCGCCTGGGCGGCGCTGTACGGCGCCCAGCTGGTCCCGCGCGCGGACGCCCCGTACGACCTCACCGCCGTCCAGCACAACGCGAGCGACGAGAACCCCGACCCCGCGGCCACGGCCCGGCGCATCCTCGACGCGGAACCCTCGCTCGTGGCCCTCCAGGAACTGACCCCGGCGACCTCGCCCGGCTTCGCCGCCGCCCTCGGCCCCGCCCTGCCCCACCACGCGGCCACCGGCACCGTCGGGCTCTGGTCCCGCTTCCCCCTCACGGACGTGCGCCCGGTCCCCATCCGGCCCCGGGGCATCGGCGAGGGCTGGGACCGCTGCCTGCGCGCCACCGCCAGGACCCCGCACGGGGACGTCGCCGTCTACGTCGCCCACCTCCCCTCCCTCCGCCTGAGCCCGTCCGGCGGCTTCGGCTCCGCCCGGCGCGACGAGAGCGCCGCCCTGCTCGGCGCGGCCCTCGCCGCCGAGCCCCTCGACCGGGTCGTCCTGCTCGGCGACCTCAACGGCACCCTGGACGACCGCGGCCTGGCCCCCGTCACCTCCCGGCTGGACCCGCCCGCACCCGCCTTCGCCTTCAGCTGGCCGGCGGCCTTCCCCGTGGCGCGCATCGACCAGGTCCTCACCCGCCGCGCCACGGTGACCGGCCTGCGCCCCCTCGACGCCACCCCGAGCGACCACCTCCCGCTGGCCGCCCGGATCCGGCTCCACCCCGGACCTCCAGGAGGGTGACGCGGCGTACGCGGGGTCAGGGCGCGGGGTCGGCGTCCGCGGTGAGGAGTTCCAGCAGCCCGGCGAGGCCGCCCTCGCGGTGGGCGCGGAGCTGGCGCTCGGCCGCGGTGCCACGCTCCAGCAGGCGTTCGACCAGGCAGCCCACCTCCCTCAGGTCGCCGGAGCGCTCCAGCGCCGGGGCGGTGTGGTCCAGGAGCTCCCGGACCACCGCCCGCGCCGGACGCGACGAACCGTGCGGGGAGAGCAGCGTGTGGGTCAGCCCGTACCGGGCGGCGTGCCAGTTGGCCGCCTGGATCAGCTCCGGCGGCCAGTGCGGCACCGGCCGCCCCGCGTCGTGGTCCGCGATGGCCCGGCCGACCAGCCCGCGTACCAGGCCGGCCAGCATCACCGTGTCGTGGACGCACAGCTGCGCGTCGGCGCAGCGCACCTCGATGGTGGGGTACCGGTCCGAGAGCCGGGCCTGCCAGTACAGCTGCCCGGTGTCGCGCGCCACCCCCGCCGCCAGCAGGTCGCGGGCGCGCCGGTCGTAGTCGGCCGCGTCGGCGAACAGCGGCGGCGGACCGCTGACCGGCCAGCGCCCGAAGACCACCGTGCGCCAGCTCGCGAAGCCGGTCTCCCGGCCGTTCCACAGCGGTGAGTTCGCGGCCATCGCCACCAGCACCGGCAGCCACGGCCTGATCCGGTTGAGCACCGCGACGCCGACGTCCCGGCTTGGCACCGCCACGTGCACGTGCGTGCCGCAGACCAGCTGCTCCGCCACGAGCTGCGGCGCGCGGACGGACAGGTCGCGGTAGCGGGGCGCGTCCGTGACGTCGGGGGAGCGCGGGTTGCGCGGCGGCGTGCCGCAGGATGCCAGCCGGCAGTCGTGGTCCTCGGCCGCCTGCCCCAGCGCCCGGCGCAGCCTCAGCAGGTGCCCGGCGGCCTCGGCGAGCTGGGTGCACACGGGCGTGGCGACCTCGATCTGGCACTGGAGCAGCTCGTGCTGGAGTTCCGCGCCCTCCACGCTCGGCTCCAGGCCGGCCTCGGCCATCACCGGGTCGGCCCGGGGCACGGGCATCCCGGCCGAGTCCAGGAGTACGTACTCCTCCTCCACGCCGATGGTGAGCACGGGTGATCCGGGGGCGGGAGGGGGTTCCGCCGGGGTGGGGTCGGGTTCCGCGGCGGGTTCCGGCAGGCACGGCACGGGATCGGCGCCGCCGGGCGCATGGGGGGAGGGTCCGGTTCCGGTCGACACGTGCCGATCATCGTCGCGCCGTGCGCCCCCTGCCGTGCGCAGGGCGCGGTGCTCACGCGAACGGCCCAGGACTGCCACCCACCGGGAGGGGGCCGCCGCGCGGACGGCCGCTTCCCGGTGGACGGTCAGGCGGGCCCGGAGGAGGTGCCGGCCGGCTCCTTCGCCGCGCGGCGCCGCAGCGCGTCGGCGTCCGTCCGTGCGTCGTACGTGATCAGCTTCGGCAGCAGCGCGGCCAGCGCGGCCACCGACGCCACGCAGGCCAGCCCGCCGGTCCAGAACGCGGCGCGCGTGCCGGTCCAGCCCGCCATCGTGCCCGCCCGCACCTGCCCCAGTTGTGGGCCGACGCTGTACGAGAGCACCTCGATGCCGGCCAGCCGGCCGCGCAGCCCGTCCGGGATGGTCTGGTTCCAGATCGTGGCCCGGCCCAGCCCGCTGAGCATGTCGCCGGCGCCCGCGACCGCCAGGCACACCAGCACCAGCCAGATGCCGGAGACCCGGCCCGCGGCGGCGACCGCCAGGCCCCAGGCCGCCGCACCGCACACCACCAGCAGCCCGTGCCGCCGGATCCGGGAGGTCCAGCCGCTGGTCAGGCCCAGGAGCAGCGAACCGACGGCGCCCGCCGCGTACATCAGGCCCAGCGCCCACGTGGCGTCCAGCTCGTCGGCCAGGAAGGGGAAGATCGTGTTCGGGAAGGCGAAGAACATCGCGGCCAGGTCGACGGCGTACGTCCCGAGCAGCACAGGTCGGCTCCACGCGTACCGCGCCCCCTCCGCGATGCCGCGCAGCGAGGGGCGCTCCGCGTCCCGGGCGGGCGGCGCCGGGGCCAGCCGCGCGCAGAGCAGCACCGACAGGACGAAGCCGGCCACCGTGACGGCGTACGCGGGGGCGTAGCCGGCGTACGCGACGACGAGGCCGGCCAGTGCCGGTCCCGCGATGGCGCCGATCTGGTACCGCACCGCGTTGAGCGCAGCGGCGGCGGTCATCTGGTCGTGCGGCACGATCCGCGCCATCAGGGAGTCCAGGGCGGGCCGCTGGAGCCCGGCCAGTGCGGACACGCCGGCCGCCACCATGTACAGCGGCCACAGCAGCGGGTCCGGCAGCAGCGCGTTGACCAGCAGCACCACGGCCAGCAGGCCGAGACCCGCCTCGGTGAGGAGGATCAGCCGGCGCCGGTCGACGGCGTCGGCGAGCGCCCCGCCGTACAGACCGCACACCACGAGCGGGACCAGCTCGACGGCGCCCATCGCGCCGACCGCCAGGGGCGAGTCGGTCAGGTGCTTGATCTGGAGCGGCAGCGCGATCATCGCCATGAACGAGCCGAAGAAGTTCACCGTGCCCTGGTAGAAGAGCAGCCGGAAGTCGCGGCTGGAACGCCAGGGGCTCAGATCGGGCACCACCGAGGACAAAAGGGTCTTGCTCACAGCCGTCGATCGTCCGGGACCGCCCGCCGCCCGGGCAACCGATTATTCCGGCGGGGGCCGGGATCCGGCCGGGAGCCCGGTGCGGCCCCCCGGGACGGCCGCAAGGGAGCCAGTCGCGCAGGGGGTAGTCGCACCCGCTCCGGGTAGCAGCGGGTGCACGGGCTCGAAGCACGAGCCGCCGGACCCGGAGGTGACCGCCATGCGCATCCGCTGGACGGCTGCCCCGGGGACCGGCCGGGGAGACGTTCCCCCGCTCCGCCGCGGCGTGCGGTCGCCGGGCCCCGGCGACCGGCGCGAGAGCCCCGACGAACGCGCCGACCGGCTCTGGTGCGAGCTGCTCCACGAGGTACGGGTGGCGCTCACCGGCGTCCAGCTGCTGCTGGCCTTCCTCCTCGCCGCCGCGTTCACCCCCGCCTTCGCCCGCCTGGCGGCCACCGACCACAGCCTGTACGTGGCCTGCGTCCTCTTCGGCGCCGCGGCCACCGGAGCGCTGACCGCCCCGGTCTGCGTGCACCGGCTGGTCACCGGCCTCGGCGTGAAGCCGGAGGCGGTGGTGTGGGCGGCGCGGCTCACCGTGGCGGGCCTCGTGCTGTTCCTGGCCATGGTCGCGTTCGCGCTGCTGCTGGTGCTCCGGCTGGTCCTCAGTCCCGGGGCCGCCCTCCTCGCCGACGCGGCCCTGCTGCTGTGGTTCGGGGGATGCTGGCTCGTACCGGCGGTCATGCTGCGCCGCACGGCCACCCTGCGGCGGGCGCTGGCGGAGACGCCGTCGCCGGGCTGAGCCGTGGGCGGCGCGATGCGGCGCGGGGGCGGGTGTCAGGCCAGGTGGATGGAGGGGGCACTGGTGGTGGTCGCCCGGGTGTGGTGCCAGACGAGCTGGCGGCTCGCGGGATAGCTGAGGTCCGTGATCGCCAGCGGGCGGCCGTCCTGGTCGTGCACCGTCCGCCGGACCGCCGGGGCGGGCTGGTGGCCCGAGCGGTGGGGCGCCGGGATGCTGATCGTGTCGGTCACCCGGGCGGCCAGCCCCTCGCGCTCGAACCACGCGTGCAGGTGGCGCAGCTCGGCGTGGTCGGTGGGCGCCTCGCGCAGGTGCCGCCGCAGCTCGGGGACCGCCTCCACGGCGGTGGGCGAGAACCAGGTGCGGGCCTGCTGGAGCAGGACGCCGTCCCCGTCGACCAGCTGGTGCTGGTGGACGAGCACCTGCCGGCCGGCGGCCAGGCCCATCGCGGCGGCCGGTGCGGCCGGGAGTCCGGTGATGCGCAGCAGGGACCGGGTGGTGGTGCCCGGCCTGGGCGCGAGGCCGCCGGGGAAGTCCGGCGCGCTGGGGCGGCGTACGGGCGGGGCGGCGGCCGCGGCGTTGTACGTTCCGCGGCGGTCGGTGCTGACCAGGCCCTCCGCGCGCAGCAGCTGCAGCGCGGCGCGCACGGTCTGGCGGTTGGCACCGAAGCGCACGGACAGCGCCCGCTCGGCCGGCAGCCGGGCGCCGGGCGCGATGGAGCCGGCGAGCTCGGCGCGCAGGGCCGCTGCGATGCGCTGGTACGCGGGCGTGGAGTCGGCCCGAGGGCCGGAGAGATGCGTGGTGGACACGGCGGACCTTCCGGTGACCGGGGGTGATCGGACGTGTGGGGAGTGCTACCACTCTAGCAGTGGTCTATACCTCTTCGGTGCCAGGGGCTCCCGGTTGACCGAAAACGCTCCCGGGCCGCGCCCCGCCCGGTGCGGGCGGGCCGCCGTGCGGGCCGGCCACCCGTCGGAGGATGTCCGGAAACCACTGCGTACCGGCCGCGTCGGGCGGGCGGGTGCGGGCCCCGTCGGACGGGTGTGGGCCGTGCGGGTCCGGGTAGCCGCGCGGCAGACCACCCGATCTCCAGCACCGGAGGCGACAGCATGTCCCAGCTCATCCACGAGGTGATGACCGAGCGCCCGGTGACCGTGGCACCCCAGGTCTCGCTCAGCGAGGCCGCCCGGAAGATGCGCGATGCCGACATCGGAGACGTCCTCGTCGTCGACGACGGCATGCTCCGCGGCATCCTGACCGACCGCGACCTCGTCGTCCGCGCCATGGCGGAGGACAGGGACCCCGCGCAGACGTCCGTACAGAACGTCTGCAGCGCGCAGCCCGTCACGGTGGGGCCGGACGACGGCATCGACCGCGCGGTCGCCCTGATGCGCGAACACGCCCTGCGGCGCCTGCCGGTGACGGAGGACGACGGGAAGCTCGTCGGCATCGTCTCCATCGGCGACCTCGCCCTCGACAAGGACCCGTCCTCGGCACTCGCCGACATCTCGTCCGCGGAGGCCAACACCTAGCGAGGGGCGGCCGGCCGGCCCGCCGGACCGCGCGGACGCGCCCGCTCCGGGGCCCGCGTGGGAAGTCGTGCCGGTCCCCTTCCCGTCGTCTACTGGAAGGAGCCAGTCACCCGACGCCCAGGGGAGCGCCCGCATGAGGACCGTCACCGCGCAGCTGTTCATCTCGCTCGACGGCGTGGTCGAGGCGCCGGACCAGTGGCACTTCCCGTACTTCAACGACGAGATGGGCCGGGCCGTCGACGCCACCCTCGGCCGGGCCGACACGCTGCTCCTGGGCCGCCGTACGTACGACAGCTTCGCCGGCGCGTGGCCGGGGCGGGAGGCGGCCGGCGGTGAGGACGCGCCCTTCGCCAAGGTCCTCGGCGACGCCCGCAAGATCGTCGTCTCGCGCAGCCGGCTGACCTTCGACTGGCGGAACTCGGAACAGCTCGACGGCGACCTCGCCGGGGCGGTCGCGGCCCTGAAGGCGGAGCCGGGCGGCCCCGTGTGGATCAGCGGCTCGGTCTCGGTCGTCCGCCAGCTGCTGGCCGCCGGGCTGCTGGACCGGCTGCACCTGCTGGTGCACCCGATCGCCGTACGCTCGGGCATGCGGCTGTTCGGGGACGACGGCCCGGCGGTCCCGCTGGAGCTCGTCTCCGCCGAGACGTTCGCCACCGGTGTCCTGAACCTCTTCTACGCCCCCGCCGCGGCCCCCGGGACGGGCACCTACGACGACGCCAAGACCCATCTGCCGCAGCACGAGGGGTAGCCCCGCCGACGGCCCGGCGGTCGGCGAGACTGGGCCGATGGACACGCGTCGCCCCTGCCCCTGCTGCGGTCACCTCGTCTTCGACGCCGAGGACGGCTGGCCCGGCACGTACGGCATCTGCCCCGTCTGCAACTGGGAGGACGACGGGGTCCGGTTCCGCTGGCCGTTCCTGTACGGGGGAGCCGGCCGCGTGTCGCTGGCCGAGGCGCAGCAGAACTACCGCACCTACGGAGCGTGCGACCAGCGCGGCCGCACGTACGCCCGGCCGGCCACCGCGGAGGAGCCGCCGGACCCCGCCTGGCGGCCCGTCGACCCGGCCAAGGACGCGTTCGAGGAGTACGGCACCCCCGACCCGCGGCCCTGGCCCGAGGACCGGACGGTGCTGTGCTGGTGGCTCCCGTCCTTCTGGGGCGCCCCCGAGGACCCGGAACCCGACCCGGACCGCACCGTCGTGGTCGACCTCGCCGCCGTGGGGGACGCCCGCGCCCTGCACGCGGCGCTCAAGCGCGAACTCGGCTTCCCGGACTTCTACGGGATGAACTGGGACGCCTTCCGGGACGCGGTGACCGGCCTGGTCACCATGCCCGCCGAACTCCGCTTCCGCCACTGACCGGAGCTGGAGCGCCGCGACCCGCACGCGGCCGCCACGCTCCGCGAACTGCTCGCGGAGTACGCGCGGACCGCGCCCCGCTTCTCCGTCGTGTACGGCGAGGAGCCCCTGCCCGGCGAGGACCTGCCGGCCCCCCAGGCCGTCTTCCGGCCGCCGAACGGCCTTTGACCGCCCGCGCTTTGGCCGGACCGCGCCCTGTTCCGCCGTGCCCGGCCTCCCTACGATTCCGGCACCGGCCCTCACGGGCCGGTGTCCCCCATGGCGCACACAGCCATGCCCGTTCCAGTTCCGTTTCCAGTTCCGCTTCGAGTTCCGCTTCCGGTCCCGCGCACAGGACCGCGACGTCCGGCCGTCTCCGCGGCCGGTCGCACCCCCCACCCCCGCGGCACGCCCGCAGCTGCCCGCGTGCCGCCCGGAACCGCAGCAACGGATGGGAGAAAAGACATGGCCGGTGGATTCCTGGTGAGCGGCGCGATCGGCGCCCTGCTCACCGCCGCCCTGCCCGCGCAGCCCAGCCCCTCCACCATCGTGGACCCGCCGCCGGACCGGATCGTGATCGACGTCGCGACGGTCAACGGATCCGGCTGCCCCAAGGACACCACCGCCCTGGCGGTGTCCGAGGACAACACCGCGTTCACCGTGACGTACAGCCAGTACATCGCCCAGGTCGGCGGCGGTGCGCCGCCGACCGCGGCGCGCCGCAACTGTCAGCTGAGCCTGGTCGTGCACGTGCCGCACGGCTTCACTTACGCGATCGCCAGCGCCGACTACCGCGGGTACGCCGCCCTCGCGCCGGGCGCGACCGGCACCGAGAAGGCCTCGTACTACTTCCAGGGCTCCCCGCAGACGGCGTCGCGGTCGCACGACTTCGGCGGCCCGTTCGACGACAACTGGCAGGCCACGGACGAGACCGACTGGGCCCAGCTGGTCTGGGCGCCCTGCGGCGTGCAGCGCAACTTCAACATCAACACCGAGCTGCGGGTCGCCAGGGGCAACTCCGCTCCCGGCGCGACGAGTTACATGACCATGGACTCGACCGACGGCAACATCAGCACCATCTACCACCTGGCGTGGAGGGAGTGCCCCGAGAGCTGATCCTCAGTCCTGCGGGACGGCGTCGACCGCCAGCAGCGCTTGGTGCAGGCGGTCGGCGTCGACGTAGCGCGGGCTGGCCGGGTCGGGGCGGCTCAGCCAGGTCGCCGAGGCGGCGCTGTGCGTCCCGACCGGGACCAGGAGCCACGTCCCCTTGTGCAGCACGCGGCTGCCCGGGGCGGCACAGCGGTGCCCGGTGCCGGCGGGCACCTGGACGATCAGCTCGAGCCGTACGTAGTCCGCGAGCACCGGGAAGCCGCCCGACAGGGGCAGGCGCAGGTGATCGAGGCCGGCCAGTCCGCGGGCCAGCGGCGCGACGACCGCGTCCCACGCGGTGCCGCACGCGACCAGTTCCGGCCGGCGGGTGCAGGCGGACCAGGTCGTCCGGTGCGCGGGGTCCGGTGTCAGGTGGTCGGTCCAGCACACCGGTGTGCGGGGGTGTGGCAGAGGGGGAGCGGGCATCGCCGCCTCCAGAGGGGCTTGCGGGATCACATGAATGTACGTCCGCCCCTGCCCAAAACGCCACGATTGAATGTTTAAGCATCTTTCGGCCCCTCCTCGCGGGCGCGGCGGACCTGCAAGGAAGCGGCCGGAAGCCGGGCGAGGGGGCTGCGCGAGGCGAGGGGGCTGCGCGAGGCGGCAGGACAAGGGGGGCCGGGCGGCAGACGCTGCAGGGGCTCCGGGAAACCCCCGCAGGCGGCAAACGCTCCGCGGGCGGCGGGGCTCCGGGAGTCCGCTCGGCGCAGGCCGTCAGGGCCGCTCTGGTGGCACCCGGCACCCCCGGACACCCCGTGGGCCCGAAGGCGCCCCGCACGGCAGCACACGCCCCCTGAGCCTCAGGGCCCCTCAGGCTCGGGAGGCGCCCGCACAGGCCGCCGGAGCCGCCCGGAGCGCCGGGCGGGTCCGCAGGCCGCAGAACGGGCCACCAGCGCCCCTCAGTCCTCCCCCGCCCCGCCCCGCGAGGGCGGGGACCTCGTCCCCGGCCCCTGCGCCCCGCTCTCCCGCAGGTGTGCCCGGGGGGACGCCGGCCTGGACGGTGGCCCGCCCCCACCCGGGCCTTCCGGCCCGGCTCCGCAGGACCTCTGCCTCGTCCCGCGGCCCGTCCGCGGCGGTGCAATGGGAGGCACGGGGTCCCGGCACGACCGGCCGGGCCCGGAGCGGATCGGAGGCCGGGCGGTGGTCGAGGAGAAGCGGGGGTTCTGCACCCTCTGCAAGTCGCGGTGCGGGGCCGTCTTCACCGTCGAGGGCGGCCGGATCACCTCGGTCCGCCCCGACCCCGACCACCCCACCGGGGCCGCCATGTGCCCCAAGGGCCGCGCGGCCGCCGAGATCGCCCACGGCAGCCGGCGCCTCACCACGCCCCTGCGCCGTACCCGCCCCAAGACCGACCCCGACCCCGGCTGGCAGCCGATCGGCTGGGACGAGGCCCTGGACGAGATCGCGGCCCGCCTCACCCGGATCGCCGCCGAGGACGGCCCGGAGGCCGTCGCCTTCGGCGTCGCCACGCCCAGCGGCACCATGGTCTCGGACGCCACCGAGTGGATCGAGCGCTTCGTACGCCGCTTCGGCAGCCCGAACACCGTCTACAGCGCGGAGATCTGCAACTGGCACAAGGACTCCGCACACGCCTTCACCTTCGGCGGGCCCCTCCCGCCACCCGACTACGACAACGCCGACCTGGTCCTGCTCTGGGGCTTCAACCCGGCCAAGACCTGGCTCGCCCAGTCCGCCGCGCTCTCGGCCGCCCAGGCCCGGGGCGCCGGCCTCGCCGTGGTCGACCCGCGCCGCTCCACCAGCGCCCTGCGCGCCGACCACTGGCTGCGCGTGCGTCCCGGCACCGATGCCGCGCTCGCCCTCGGCCTGGCCCACCTGCTGATCGAGAACGGCACGTACGACGAGGAGTTCGTCCGCGCCTGGACGAACGGCCCCCTCCTCGTCCGCCTCGACGACGGCCGGTTCCTGACCGCCGCCGAACTCCCGGGCGGAACCCCGGACGGGTTCCCGGGCGAACTCCCCGACGAAGCCCCGGAAAGCGGCGCCGGTTTCGCCGTCTGGGACGAGGCGGCCGGCACCGCCGTCCCCTGTGACACCGCCCGCGCCACCCCGCACCCCGAGCGCCTCGCCCTCCGCGGCACCCGCCGCGTCCGCCTCGCGGACGGCACCACCGCCGACTGCGCCCCCGCCTTCGAGCGGTACGCCGAGGCCTGCGCCGCCTGGCCCGCGGACCGCGTCGCCGCCACCACCTGGATCCCGGAAAGCGAGGTCCGCGCCCTGGCCGAGCGGATCGGCGCCGCCCGCGCGGTCACGTACTACGGCTGGACCGGTGTCGGCCAGAGCGCCAACGCCACCCAGACCGAACGCGCCCTGGCCACTCTGTACGCCCTCACCGGCTCCTTCGACGCCCCCGGCGGGAACCGCCCCGCGCCCCCGCCGCCGTACCGCCCCGCCTCGACCCCCGCCGACTTCCCGCCCGGCGTCCGCGACAAGGCCCTCGGCCTCGACCGGCACCCCCTCGGCCCGCCCGCGTCCGGGTACGTCAACGCCGGCGACCTGTGCCGGGCCATCGAGGAGCACCACCCGTACCGGGTACGGGCGCTGGTCGGCTTCGGCTCCAACCTCGTGGTGGCGCAGCCGGGTTCGGACCGCACCGCCCGAGCCCTGCGCTCCCTGGAGTTCCAGGTCCACCTCGACCTGTTCCACAACCCCACCAGCGCCACCGCCGACATCGTCCTCCCCGTGAACAGCGCGTACGAGCACGAGGCCCTGCGCTTCGGCTTCGAGACCGGCCACCGCGCCCAGGAGCAGGTCCAGCTCCGCCCCCGGATCGTCGAACCGCTGCCCGGCACCCGGTCGGACACCGAAGTCGTCTTCGAACTCGCCTGGCGCACGGGCCTGGGCGGCGCGTTCTTCGACGGCGACGTGGAAGCCGCCTGGAACTGGCAGCTGGAGCCGCTGGGCCTGACCACCGACGGACTCCGCGCCGCCCCCGGCGGGATCCGCATCCCGAGGGAGCGTGCCGAGCGCCGGTACGCCGCCCGCGCCCCCGACGGCACGGTCACCGGCTTCGCCACCCCCACCCGGCGCGTGGAGCTGTACTGCCAGCGCCTGCTGGACCACGGCTACCCGCCGGTCCCCGAACACCGGGACCCGGCACCCGTGGACGAAACCTTTCCGCTGGTCCTGACCTGCGCCAAGCACGGCTACTACGTGCACAGTCAGCACCGCGGGATCTCCGCGCTCCGCCGCCGCGCGGCCGACCCGTGCCTGGACCTCGCCCCGGCCACGGCCGCGGCCCGGGGCATCACCGAGGGCCAGTGGGTACGGGTGTCCACCCCGCTCGCCTCGGTGCGGCTGCGAGCCCGCTTCGACGACTCCCTGCACCCCGGCGTCGTGCTCGGCGAGTACGGCTGGTGGCAGGACGCCCCCGACCTCGCCCTGCCCGGGGCCGACCCCCTCACCCCGGACGGCAGCAACTACAACCGGCTGGTCGACCACACCACCACCGACCCGCTCAGCGGCTCCGCGCCGCTGCGCGCGGTGCCCTGCCAGGTCGCCCCGGAACCGGCCGACGGCACCTGGCACGGCACCCGCACCTTCACCGTCGCCGGGACGGGGACGGAAGGCGACGGCGTACGCACCCTCCGCCTGGCCCCCGCGGACGGCGGCCCCCTCCCCGACCACCTGCCCGGCCAGCACCTCACCGTCCGCCGCGAGGGCGCGGACCCGGCCGAGGCCCGCAGCTACTCGCTGACCTCCCCGGCCACCGATCCGGCCCGCACCGCGTACGCGCTGGCCGTGCGCCGGCAGCCGGACGGCCGGCTCTCGTGCTGGATCCACGACCACCTCCGGCCGGGCGACCGGCTCGAAGTGACCTCGCCCGCAGGGGTGTTCCGCATCCCGCCCGACACCGACACCCCCGTGGTGCTGCTGGCCGGCGGCATCGGCGTCACCCCGTTCCTGGGCTACCTGGAGACCCTGGCGGCGACCGGCGGCACCGTCCCCGAGGTGGTCCTGCACCATGGGGTCCGGCACGGCGCCGACCACCCGTTCCGCGAGCGCATCGCCGCACTCGCCCGCCGCCTGCCGGTCCTGCGGACCGTCATCCACTACTCGGACCCGGCCCCCGGAGACCTGCCCGGCCGGGACTACGACCGCCGGGGCCGCATCACCGCCGCCGACGTGCCGGACGAACTGCTCGCCCGCCGGGCCCGCTTCCACCTGTGCGGACCCGCCCCGATGCTGGACGCACTGACGGAGGGCCTGACGGCCCGGGGCGTCCCGCCCTTCGAGATCTTCGCCGAGCGGTTCCGGGCCGCACCGCGCGTGACCGCGGTACCGGACGGTGCCCGGCACACCGTCCGCCTGGCCCGCAGCAGAAGGATCCTGACCTGGACCGAGTCCGCCGGCACCCTCCTGGAACTCGCCGAACGCGAAGGCGCCCGCCTGCCCAGTGGCTGCCGGGTCGGCCAGTGCGAAAGCTGCGCCTGCACGGTCCTGGAAGGCGAGGTGACCCACCTGACCGCCACCCCACCCGACCTGCCCGCTTCCACCACCCTCACCTGCCAGTCGGTCCCGACCACGGACCTGATCCTGGACGCCTGAGCCGTGCCGTCGGGTTGAGTACCGGCCCTGCCTGGGCGGGGCCGGAGCCTCAGGAGGCCGGCGGGCAGCGGAGGGTGTTGCCCCTGACCGGCGCGCCCTCGGCCACGTTGCGGTCGTACGTCACGTGTTTGACCTGGGGCTGGTGGCGGCCGATCGCGACGTCGAAGACCGGGCCGTGGTCCGGTGTCGGCTGGAGGGCGGCGCCGGGGAGTGCCGCCGCCAGGGTGGTGGCGTCGTCCTCCTCGCCCGGGGCGAAGCGGATCACCGGCGGTCCGTCGGGGCGTACCGCGGGGGCCGCGGCGGAGGTGTCCGTGACGACGAATCCGTTCCCGCGCAGCGCGGCGGCCACCTTCGCGTCGTCCACCCGGACCTTGATGCCGGCCGGGTTCGTCAGGGCCGGGGTCTCGGGCGCGGGCTGGATGCGGGTGTCGCCGGTGACCGGCCGGTCCGCGGCCAGCGCGGCCCACAGCGCGGCGGACCGGGACGCGTGCCACACCAGGGTGGAGCCGACCCCGGGCACCCGGTGGTCGAAGTCCGTGATCGGCACGGTGGCGAACTCCGTCTGGTCCGCCCGCAGCCGGCCCAGGGCCCAGCCGATGCGGACCAGGTCGAGCAGGTCCGTTCCGGCGTCCGTGCGCACGGACTTCAGCAGGGTGCGGGCGGTCTTCGCCACGTTCCCGGGATTCGAGAGCGCGCCCTTGGCCGTCAGCCGGCCGAGCAGGTCGCCGACCGTGCGCTGCTGACGGCGCATCCGGCCGAGGTCTCCGGACCGGAGGATGTGGCGGGCGCGGACGTAGCGCAGGGTGGTGTTGCCGCTGGTGTGGTGCACGCCCGCGGTGATGTCGAGCCCGGAGTTCTCGTCCTGGAGCGGCCGGTCGGTGCAGACGGTCGCACCGCCCAGGTCGTCGACCGCCCGCTCGAAGCCGGTGAAGCCGGTCTCCAGGTAGTGGTCGACGTGCAGGCCCGTGACCTTCTCCACGGTGCTGACCGCCATGGCGCCGCCGCCGAGCTTGTACGCGCCGTTGATCTTGCCCCAGCGGCCCGCTCCCGGCCCGCCCGCGTACTCGACGTACGAGTCCCGGGGGATCGAGACCACGCTGGCCCGGTTCCCGTCCGCGGCCAGGTGGACGAGCAGCATCACGTCGGTGCAGTTGCAGCCCTCGCCGCCCACGTGCAGCCGGCGCTTCTCGGCAGCGGACAGGCCCGCGCGGCTGTCGATCCCGACCACCAGGATGTTCGTGCCCCGGTCGGACGCGGGGGAGGGAGCGCCCTCCGCGGAGACGGCCGGCCCGGTGCCCAGAAGGGTGCCGGAGGCGAGGGTGGCGAGCAGGGTCAGGGCAATCGTGAGTCGGCGCAACGCACACTCCCGGGATCGTCCGAATCTGGTGCAAACCAGACCGTAACGACTCGCGAGGGGCGTGCCCGGTTACACGCCGGACGGGCCCCCGGCTGCCGTACGCACCTCCCCGTAATGGGCGGCAGGGGACGGGGAGGCGGCGGCCGGTGCCGGTGGGCAGGACGCCTCCGCGCGCGGCGGCGGTGCCTGGTCCCGGTGCGGCTTCGCGTCCGCGTAATGCGCCGTCAGGTTGTCGCGGGCGGGCCGGACACGGCCCGCCGGGCCCGCCGCGAAGGCCCGCAGCACGTTCTCGGTGACGGTGCGGGTGAACCGGCCGGCGTCGCTCCCGAGCCCGTGGTTCGACTTCCCGCCGCCCGGCCCCTGCGCGTCCAGCGCCTCCACCCACCGCATCGTGCCCGTCGCGAACACCCCGGCACCGCCCGGCAGGGTGGCGTAGGCGGTGTCCGCGTACCAGGGGCGGCCCTTGCAGACCACCGGCGAGTGCGCCAGCACCTCCACGGGCCGCAGGGTGGCCGGGCTCGTGGGCACCCGGTCGAACTCGACGCCCACCAGGTGCGCGAACGAGTCGCCGGGCCGCGCTCCCGTTCCCGCGAGCAGCCAGTGCCCGGCCTCCGACACCACGTACGGCGCGTCCACGGGGAAGCCGTCGTAGAGCACGCCCAGCAGCGAACTCTCCGGCTCGGGCAGCGGCCTGCTCCGGAAGTCGTTGGTCGGCGGCTCGCCGCGCCGGAAGCCGGGGTCGGCGGCGTAGTCGCCCTTGTAGCAGACGACCACCCGGTCGGGGCCGACCGGTGAGCAGTCGTAGCGCACCCGCCGGTAGCAGCAGTTCGCGCCGAAGACCGCCAGGTTCGTCCCCGCGTCCCGGGCCCGCGTCACGTGCAGCCGCTGTTCGGGGCTCCAGTACTCGTCGTGCCCGAGGGACAGCACGGCCAGGGCCCCGTCCAGCAGCCCCGGTTCGCGGGCCACGTCCACCCCCGTGGCGTACGCCAGCGGCAGGCCCAGCCGTTCGGCGAGGGCGATCAGCGGGGCCTCGTACCGCAGGAACTGGCCCGACCCCGAGCCGCTGCGGTACGGGCGGTCGAAGCTGACCGCGAGGGACCGCGTGCGGTTCCTGAGGTCGGGCCCCTTGTAGAGGTCGGCACCGCCCCACGGGTTGTACGCCTGCCAGGTGGCCACCGAGTTGACCACCACCATCCGCCCGGCGGCCGACGCGCCCCGCACGGTGACCGGCACGAAGCGCCGCCCCTTGCCGTCCGTGGTGGCCAGGCGCAGCAGGTAGCAGCCCTCGGGCCAGCCGGAGGTGTCCAGCTCCACCGTCCGCCGCCAGGCCGTCCGCACCATCCGGGTGGCCGGGTCGCGCACCGGCCCGGACTGCCGCTCGCCCGGGATCGGCCCCGAGCGCCACACGAGCCGGGCGCGCGTCCCTCCGTACCAGCCCATGCGGTAAGCGGAGACGGTGTACGCGGCCGACGTGGTCGACACGTGGAGGCCCAGGGTCTCGCCGGCGCGGACGCTGACCCGGTCCGCGAACCCCTCGACGGCCGAGGCCGGCCCGGCCCTGGTGATCCGCCAGTCCGTGGCGCCGGGCCGGGCGTTCTCGGCGCACACGTCGAGCGGGCAGACGGGCGGCGCCTGCCGGCGCGTTGCCGCGGGCGCGGCGGTGGCCATGGCCGTGGCCGTGCCGAGCCAGCCCGGCGGGGCCGCGAGCGCGGCGGCCGCGATGCCCAGCACCCGCCGGCGCGCGGGCCCGCGCCGGTCCGGCCCGGTCCGGCCGGCACCTCCGCCGTCCCCGCCGCCGGCGCCCGGGCCGCCTCCGCGGGACCCGGCAGGACCGGAGGGGACTTCCCCGGACCCGGTCGGACCCGAGGGGGCTCCGCCGGGCTCGTCCGGGCGCGGGTCGGTTCCCTGGGACCCGGCGGGACCGGAGCAGGCCTTTCCGGACCCGGCCGGATCCGAGTGGGTTCCGCCGGACCCGTCCGGACCCGAGTGGGCTCCTGGGAACCCGCCCGGACCCGAGTCGGTTCCCAGGGCCTCACCCGGGCCGGCGTCGCCTCCCCGTGTCGCATCCGCACCCGGGCCGTCTCCCGCGGAGCCACCCGGACCCGCGCCGTCTGCTCCGGCCCCACCAGGACCTGCGGCGTCCACCATGCACATCACCTCGGCGTTGCGGCCCCCCTGCGCTTCCGGTCGTCGCTCCCTGTGTAACCCGGGCGCCCGGCCGCGCCCGGCACGTCACCGAGCCCGGGCGCGCCGCGTACTCCGCCCGCGCGGGGCACCTGGGCCGGGCGCCTGCGCCGCGCCGCGTACCCAGCCCGCGCTCGCCGCGCCGCGTACCCCGCCCGCGCCCGGCACGCCGCGTACCCCGCCCGCGCCCGGCACGCGGCGACCGCCGTCGCGCGCCCCCGGACCCGACGCCTCCCCGCACCCCACGCGGCCCCGGACCCGACGCGTCCCCGCACCCGGCACGGTCAGGCACCCGACCCGCTCAGCCCAGCACGTCCGCCAGTACGCCGGCCAGCGCGTCCAGCGCGACCGGGAAGCCGTGGCCGGAGGCCGCGGCGAAGCCGACGAGCAGGCCCGGCGGCGCGCCGCCCGCCCGGTGGTACAGCTCGGCAGAACCCCGCAGCGCGATGCCCCGCTCCGCGCACGCGCCCAGCACCTCCGGCTCGCCGGGACCCCGGCCGTGCCAGGTGACCAGCGTGTGCAGGCCGGCCGGCACCCCGTGCGGCGTGACGGCCGGGAGTTCCGCCAGCCGGCCCGTCAGCAGCTCCCGGCGCCGCCGGTACCGCAGCCGGGCGGCACGCACGTGGCGGTCGTACCCGTGGGAGGCGATCAGATCGGCCAGCACGAGCTGCCCCAGCGTCTCGGTGTACAGGTCGGCCTCCCGCTTGGCCGCCACCACCGGGCCCACCAGGTCGGGGGGCAGCACCATCCAGGCCAGCCGCAGGGCGGGGCCCAGCGACTTGGACGCCGTACCGCAGTACACGACCCGGTCCGGCGCGAGGCCCTGGAGCGCGCCGACCGGCCGGCGGTCGTAGCGGAACTCGCCGTCGTAGTCGTCCTCCACCACCAGCCCGCCCGTGGCCCGCGCCCAGGAGCACAGCCGCCCGCGGCGCTCCGGGTGCAGCGGAACACCCGTCGGGTACTGGTGGGCGGGGGTGACGACGGCCGCGCCCGTCCCCGGCCCGAGGTCCCCCACCCGGGCCCCGTGCCCGTCCACGGCGAGCGGCACGGTGGCGAGCCCCGACCGCCGCACCGCCTCGCGGTAGAGGTCGTGTCCGGGGTCCTCCATGGCCACGGTGGTGGCGCCGCGCGCCGCGAGCACCTCGCCGAGCAGCCGCACGGACTGGTAGAAGCCCGAGGTGATCACGACCTGGTCGGGCGCGGCCAGCACCCCGCGGGTCCGGCCCAGATGGCCGGCGAGCGCGGCCCGGAGCTCCGGCCGCCCCCGGGGGTCGCCGGCGCCCAGTACGTCGGGTCCGGCGGTGGCCAGCACCCTCCGGGTCGAGGCCAGCCAGGCGCGCGCGGGGAAGGCCCGTACGTCGGGGAGGCCCGGCCGCAGGTCGTGCCGGGGGAGTACCGCGGAGGCGGCGAGGGCCGACGGCGGGGCACCCGCAGCCGGCAGGTCCGTCACGGTGGTGCCGGAACCGGGCCGTGTCGAGAGGTAGCCCTCCTCGGTGAGCTGCGCGTAGGCAGCCGCGGTCACCGTGCCGCGCGAGAGACCGAGCCCGGCCGCGAGCGCCCGGGTGGACGGCAGCCGGGCGCCGGCGGCCAGGCGTCCCGTACGGACCGCCTGGCGCAGGGCGGACTCCAGGCCGGCGCGCCGCCCGGGCCCCGGCCCGCCGAGGTCGAGGTGCAGGTCGGCGCCCGCATCCACCGCGCGCAGCGGGCCGGACCGCTCCCCGTGCAGGTCGGCGGCGGAACTGGACCCCTCTTCCGGCATGGAACCGGATCTTACGTGCGGTCCGCGGCCCGCCTAGTTTCGGTGACCGGAAGACCCGCGCCGCCAACGGGCGCGGCACGACAGGAAGCAGGGGACCGGCCGTGGCCGCCGTCATCGCCCACCTGAGCGACATCCACATCTCCGACGAGCGCAGTGCCGCGCGGACCCGGGCGGTGCTGGACCATCTGAACGGCCTGCCCCACGACCTCGACGCCGTCGTGGTCACCGGGGACATCGCCGACCACGCGCTGCCCGAGGAGTACGCGAAGGCCAGGGAACTCCTCGCCTGCCGGCACCCGTTGCTCGTCTGCCCGGGCAACCACGACGACCGGGCCGCCTTCCGGCAGGGCCTGCTCGACGCGCCCGGCACCGCGGACCCGGTCAACCAGGTGCTGCACACCGCGGGGTTCACCCTCGCGCTCTGCGACTCCTCGGTGCCGGGCAAGGACGAGGGGTACCTGGAGGACGCGACGCTGGAGTGGCTCGAAGACGTCCTCGCGGCAGCGCCCGCGGAGCGGCCGGTGCTGGTGGGTTTCCACCACCCGCCGGTTCCGCTGCACACCCCCTACGTCGACGGCATCCGCCAGTACGGCGAGGAGCGGCTCGCCGAACTGGCCCGCCGGCACCCGAACCTGACGGCCTTCCTCTGCGGCCACGCCCACACCGCGGCGGCCACCACCTTCGCCGGCCGCCCCCTGCTGGTGGCCCCCGGCGTGGTCTCCGCGCTCAGGCTCCCCTGGGAGCACCAGGAGCACCCGGGCCACCACGTGCACCTCGACCTCCCGCCGGCCCTCGCCTTCCACGTCCTCGACGACACCGGCCGGCTGACCACCCACTACCGCAGCCTGGCGCCGGCCCGGCCCCGGGAGGACGGGCGCGGGTGACGGCGAGGGTGACGCGTACGCCCCGCACCGCCGCCCGGGCCGTCACACCGGACCGGGGGTGGGCCGTCACACCGGGCAGGGGTGGTACTCCAGGCTGAGCTCGCGGTCGACGGCGTAGCTGGTCCGCATCGAGGCGTCGGCGACCTGCTGCCAGCTGCCGTACTTGGCGAAGAGCTGGTCCGCCGTCGGGCCGAGCGGGTTGCCGTACTTGGCCGTGTTGCGCTCCTCCAGGATCCGCACCTCCTCCGGGCTCATGCCCGCACGGGTGATCTCCTTGGCCTGGTTGCGCATGTCCACCAGCTCCCTGGCGACCTCCTCGTCGGTGGCCCCGGCCTCCCGCATCGCGGCGGCGGTGCGGTGCATGTCCTCCAGGAGGCCGTGGTACCGCATCCGGGTCCGCTGGGCCTCGACCTTCTCGCCCCACGGCAGGACGCGGATGCGGCAGACGACCGGGTCGGTGCTGGGACAGGGGTCGTCGGCCGACACGGGCGCGGCGAGCGGCGCCGTGATGACCGAGCCGCACCGCTCCACGGCGGCGGCCGAGGACGCTGCGAGGGTGGCGGACAGGGCGAGGGCTGCCAGGACCGGGACGAGGGCCCGGCGCAGCGGGGTGGTGGAGGTACGCATGCCGTCATCCTCGGCAGCCCCGGCGGGCCCCTTGATCCCGGAGCGGAAATGATCACCCGCACGGGGAACGGGCCGTCAACCCGGTCCGTTCCCTGCGGTGTTGTGCCGCGCCGAGCGGAGGTGCGGCCGGGGACGCGGGCGGAGGCCAGGCGGTGCCCGGCTCCGCCAGGAGGTCGTCGACGATCGCCGGCCGGGTCTCCGGGAAGCCCTCCGCCACCGCGTCGCGCATCATCGCCAGCCCCTCGGGGTCGGGCGTGCCGCACTTCTCCCGGTGCCGGCGGCCGGCCGGCGGGCGTAGGCCACCCAGGTGCCGTCGTGGGCGGTGTACAGGCGGGAGCCGTAGCTCCCGCACCGGGCGTGGACGGCCTCGGCCACCCGGTGCCGGCCGCCCGTGCACTGCTGCTCCTCGCCCGGCACGAGCCGCCACCGGTAGATCACCGCGAACACTTCCGCCCCCCCTTCCGGACCATCCGGTGGTCACTCCGCGCGCGGCCCCGGACGGTCAAGTGGTGCAAACGGACGCGGTTTTTACGGGTCGTTCCGCGCCGGACACGCCGCTCTCCGTGCACGGGATCCGCTCTAATGGGCCGGGGCGGTCCCCGCCGGTACAGGGCCCCGCACCCGGCAGCAGCCGTCCCCGGACACCGATCGGAGCAGCTTTCGTGAACTGGCCGCTCGAGGTGGTCCCGGTCCCCGTCACCGACGTGGACCGGGCCAAGGAGTTCTACGCCGACCGGCTCGGCTTCGCCGTCGACCTCGACGCCGAGGTGACGCCCGGTGCCCGGGTCGTCCAGCTGACCCCGCCCGGCTCCCGCTGCTCCGTCGTACTGGAGCAGGGCATCCCGCCGGCCCCCGGCACCCGCGCCATGGCTCCCGGCACCCTGCACGGCCTCCAGCTGTGCGTCACCGACATCGAGGCCGCCCGCGAGCAGCTGGCCGCGCGCGGCGTCGACGTGTCCCCCGTACGCCACGTCGGCACCGACGGCTGGGCGGACGGCAAGGGCGAGACCTGGAACTCCTTCCTCACCTTCGCCGACCCGGACGGCAACGGCTGGATCGTCCAGGAAGCCCCGTCCGAACTCTCCGAGCGCTGACCACCACTCCGCTCCGCCCGCCCGGCCACCCGTGCCCGTACCGCTGACCCTGTGGGATCTGTGCACGGGCCGCCGACACGCCGTGCACCCCCTGCCCTCCGGGCAGCGGGTCGTGGGCATGGCCCAGGCCTGGCCGGACCGCGACCCCTCGATCCTCGTGGGTTTCGACGACCAGAGCATGGTGGTGCTCGGCCTGAGCGACGGGCTACGGCGCGGGGACCGGTTCGCACTGCCGGGCCGGGCGCTGGCCGTGGCGTGCTCGGGCCGCAGTCGGGCGGGCTCGCCGCCGTCGCGACGACGGCCGAGCCGAACCTGATCGAGCTCCGGGACCTGCCGTCGGGAGCCGTCCGCGAGGCGGTTCCGGCTCCCGGCCCGGTCGCCTGCCTGGCCTTCGGTCCCGACGGCTCCCTGGTGGCCGTGGCCGGGGGCGAGGTCCTCGTCTTCGACCTCGACGTCACCGCATTCCGGCTGCCCTGACCCGGGACCCGCGGAGCGTCACCGCCGCGTCGGGCACTGCTTCCACGCGAAGTGGTAGACGGTCTCCAGGCTGCCGTCCGTGGAGTCCATCGCCATGAAGCTGGTGGTGTTCGCGGTGTCGGACGTCCCGCCGTCCACGCGGAGTTCGGTGTTGATGTTGAAGTTCCGCTGCGCCCCACAGGGCGCGAACTCCAGGGCCTGGATCTCCGTGGTGTCGCTGGCCTGCCAGTTGCCCTCCTGCGGCCCCTTGAAGGTGTGGGTGCGGACGGCCGTGCCGGACATGCCCTGGAAGTAGTAGCTCGCCAGCTGCTTCCCCACGGCCCCCGCCTCCAGGCTCGCGAAGCCCCGGTAGTCCGCGCGGGCGATCGCGTACGTGAAGCCCTGCGGCACGTTCACCCGCAGCCCGAGCTGGCAGTTCTTGCGGAACTCGGTCGGCTTGGCGCCCTTGCCGACCTGCGCCAGGTACTCGCTGTACGTGACCGTGAAGGCGCTGTTGTCGGCCGCGACCGCGGCCGTGGCCGAACCGGGGCGGCAGCCCGAGCCGTTGACCTGGACCAGGTCGACCGTGACCCGGGCGGCGGGCACCGGATCGGCCGCCGGGGCGGCCCCGGCGACGGGGGCCTGCGCCCCGGCGGCGAGCACCGCGCCCACGGAACCGATCAGCAGCTTCTTGAGCATCTGGACGTCCTTCCGATCACTCGATGCGGCCCGCCACACCTCCGGGCCGGTGACGATGAGTGAGCTTAGGTCGCGTTCCGTGATGTCGCGCGGCGCCGCCCGAGCCGGGGGCGGAATACCCCCGGTCGGCCCTCAGGAGGGAGTCAGGACGGCTTCACGGAGGACCAGGCGGTGACGGTCACCTTGTCGTCGCAGAACGCGAACACCCCGTCGTCCATGGCGATCTGGTGCTTCCCGGCACCCAGGACGCCGATGACCAGCGTCGGGTACACGGCGGGCGTCGCGCCGGACTCGCAGTAGCCGTCGGCCTCGCCCTGGACCTGCACGAACGTGAGCTTCGTCCAGGCGCGGGCGCCGGGGGCCAGGAGCACGTTCGCCGCGGCCGGGCCGGCGTGCGTGGTGGCCAGCGGCTTGTTCTTCCCGGGCGAGCCGTTGCCCGCCGCCGCGACCGTCGGGTAGCCGTACACCTTGCAGGCGGACGCGGAGGTGTTGGTGACCGACACGACGGCGGCGCCCGTGCCCGTACCGGGCGGGCGGACGTCGGCCTGGTGGCCCTCCGACATCTCGACGTCGTCCGCCGTACAGGGCTTCGCGGCGGTGCCGGTGCCGCCGGTGGACGAACCGCCGGTGGACGAACCGCCCGTCGTGCCGCCGGTGCCGCCACCCGTACCCGAGCCGCCGGTGGACGAGCCCCCGCCGGTCGAACCGGCCGTGGACGAGCCCCCGTTGGTGGTGCCGCCCTTGTCGCCGCCGCCCGTCGGCTTCGGCGCCGACGGCCCGGAGGCCGCGGGCGGCGTCGACGGGTCGACGGTCCCGTCGTCCCCGGACGGGGTGCAGCCCGTCATCAGGGCGGCGGCCGCCAGGGCCGTCACCAGAGCCGCCGCGGACCGGCCGACGCGCGCTGTGTACTGCATTGGGTGCTCCCCGAGGTTCACGACCGGTCCCACACCGGCACTCGCGTGCAGGTACACGGCGCCCTGCCGGGGACAGGTTCCCGCCGCACGCCGCTGTGGCCGTTCCGTGACGCGCCCATGACGAACGGGATCACCCCGGGGGAGGACCGCCCATCACGGCCAGCATCCGCCGGCCGCCGGTGCGGAGGAAGCGGACGACCAGGGCCGCGGACAGCAGCAGGAAGAGGATGTTCAGGTACGTGGTGTAGTTCCAGCCGATGCCGTCCGTCGGCACCTCGGCCTCCGACCGGTCCGGGATCAGGCCGAGGGCGCCGAAGAGGAGCTCGACCGCGAACCCCGCCGACGCCATCGCCGCGTAGAACGTGACGAGCAGGTACCGCGCCATCCGCTTCCCGTAGTACTTCCGGTAGATGTTGAGGATCGGGATGATCAGCAGGTCGGCGAAGATGAAGGACACCACCCCGCCGAAGCTGATCCCGCCCTGCCACAGCACCACCGCCAGCGGCACGTTCCCCACCGAGCAGACGAACGACACCAGCGCCACCACCGGACCGATCAGCGGACCCCACACCTTGGCCGCCACCGGGTGCCCCTCGAAGAAGAAGGCCTCCCAGAACGAGTCCGGCACCCACGCGGCGACGGCACCGGCGATCAGCAGGCCCAGGACCAGGTCCCGCAGGATCGCCGCCCACTCCATGACGAACACGTGCGAGACGGAGGTGTAACCCTCCGCGGAGAACAGCCGCGCGGAGAAGGAGCCCTCCTTCCGCACGGACATGTCCATCGCCGCATGGCCCTCCATGGACCCGGCGACGCCGCGTTCCGCCTGCCGTCGCGCCCCGTCCAGCAGCCCCTGCCGCAGGGTGAACCGGAACAGCACGGCCAGCACCACGATCATCAGCGGGCCTCCGGTGAACTCGGCCAGGGTGAACTGCCAGCCCATCAGGAGCGCCAGGATCACCCCGAGTTCCACCACCAGGTTGGTCGAGGCGATCTCGAAGGCCATCGCCGCGGTGAAGTTCGCGCCCTTGAGGAAGAGCGAGCGGGCCAGCGCGACGGCCGCGTACGAGCAGGAGGACGAGGCCGACCCGAGCAGGGCGGCCGTGCCGAGGGTGCGCGGACGGTCGTCGCCCAGCAGGCGTACGACCGTCGCCTTGCGGACCACCGCCTGCACCACCGCGGACAGCACGAACCCCAGGATCAGCGCCCAGGTGATGGCCCAGGTCATCGACGCGGTGATGGACAGGGCGTGCAGCACGGCGTGCAGGGCGGACATGGGGCGACCCTAGGGATCCGCGCGGCGGCGGACGGCGCTGCCGCGCGGGGCGCTCGGCCGGATGGCCCCGCGCCCCGCGGGCCGCGCGGCCCGCCCCGTGCGGGACGGCGTACCCGCGGTCAGTCCCCGGCCCTGGCCGCGCGCAGCGTACGGTCGTTGCGCATCAGCAGCGCGTACAGGCCGGCGGCGACCAGCATCCCGGCCGGCAGGGAGAGGTCCACGCCCCCGAGGGCGGCGGCCACGGGACCGGTGTAGAGGGTGTTCACGCAGAGGGCCGCCGCGGTCACGCCCGCGCACAGGGCCGTCGCGCCCGCCCGGTTGACGCCGCCGGTGTACCAGAAGGGGCTCGCGGGGCTCTCGTCCGAGAGGGCGGGGCCGTCGTACCGGTTGCGGCGCAGCACCACGTCGGTGGCGTACACGGCCATCAGGGGGCCGACCAGGGCCACGATCACCTGGAGGGCGTTGCTGACGGTGTCGAGGAAGCCGGAGGCGAGCAGCCCGTACAGGGTGAGGGCGACGGCGACCGTCCCGTCGAAGAGCACGCTGACCGTGCGGCGGATGCGCAGGCCCACGGCCTGGAGCGCGAGGCCGGCGCTGTAGGCGGTCAGGGCGTTGATGGAGATGGTGCCGAGGACCAGGGCCAGCAGGAAGACGGGGGTGAACCAGCCGGGCAGGAGCTGCTGGAGGGCGCTCTGCGGGTCGCTCATGTCGACCACGGTCGCGGCGAGCACGCCCAGGGAGCTGACGAGGACGCTGGGCACGAAGGCGCCGAGCGCGGTCCAGCCCGCGACGGCCCGGCGTGACGCGGAGCGCGGCAGGTAGCGGGAGAAGTCGGCGCTGGTGGTGTACGACAGCGGGCCCGAGGCGATGAGGGTGACGCCGGCGAGGAGCACGGCCCACAGGCCGGTGCCGGTGAGGGGTTCGGCCGGCCGGTAGGAGAAGTCCGCGTGCCGGACCACGGCGACGGCCACGACCGCGAAGGCGGCCGTCAGGGCCAGCGTGATGGGCAGGTAGAGCTTCATGATCATGGCGTGGCCGTAGACGCTGATGGCGAGGGTCAGGGCGGCGATGACCACGATCACGGTCGCCTTGACCCCGGTGGTGGCCGTGATGCCGGTCTTCTCGACCAGGGCGAAGGCGGCGGTTGCGGCGGCGGCGAGGTTGAGGGCGAAGTAGCAGACGGAGACCAGCCAGCCGCCGACGGCGTTGTTCACGCGGTTGCCGATGACGCCGTACAGCGCCCGCGTGATCACCTCGCTGGGTGCGCCGGCGGCCGGGCCGGAGGTGGCGAGGAGGCCGGTGAGCACCCAGAAGAGGTTGCCGGTCACGATCACGGCCAGGGACTGCCAGAGGCCGAGCCCCATCAGGACGAGCGCGCCGCCGATGACCAGGCTGAGGTAGTTGACGTTGGCCGCCGCCCATACGGAGAACAGGTCCCTGGGCCGGCCGTGGCGCTCCGCGTCGGGGATGTGGTCGATGCCGTGGGGCTCGATGCGGCCGGCCCGCTCGGAGTCCGGCCGTGCCGTCTCGCGTGCGAGGCCCGGGACGGTGTGCGGATCGGGGAACGTGGACGTCATGCGGTCCTCCGGGGTGCGGGTCGGATCCCACCTGCTTGCTTATTGGTCGCACACTCAATAGCATCCCCGGTATGTCGTCAAGCGTCCCGCGCAAACGAGTTCGCAAGTCCCCCGAGGCCCGCAGGGCGGAGATCGTCGAGGCCGCCACGGCGGTGGCCCTGACCGAGGGACTGGAGTGCGTCACCCTCCGCCGGATCGCCGATGAACTCACCGTCAGACCCGGTCTGATCAGCCATTACTTCCCGTCGGCCGAGGACCTGGTGGCCGAGGCGTTCGGCAGCGCGGCCACCGCCGAACTCGACCGCCTGGTACCGGCGGTGACCGCCGCGGAGGCCCCCGGCGAGGCTCCCGCAGCCCCCGCGGGAGCCGGTGCGGCGGCCGCCGGAGCAGCTGCCGGGGCCCCGCCCGGAACCCCGGCCGAGACCCCCGTACGCCGGCTCGCCCGCTTCCTCGCGCAGACCACCGGGGAGGCGTACGACGACATCAGCCGCCTCTGGATCAACGCCCGGCACCTCAGCCGCTACCGCCCCGTCCTCCGCGACCGGGTCGTCGCCCAGCAGGCCGCCTGGCGCGGCCGCCTGGAAGCCCTCGTCCGCGAGGGTGTCGCGCGGGGCGAGTTCCGCCCGGCGGACCCGCACGTCGCCACGATCGCGATCCTGGTCGTGCTCGACGGCCTCGGCTCCCACGTGAACACCCGGACGGGCGACCGCCCCGACGCCGTCCTGCGGATGGCCGTCACCACGGCCGAACGCGAACTCGGCCTGGCGCCGGGCACGCTCGACGCCCCCGCCGCCCCGGCACCGCCGGCCGGAGCCCCGTAACCCACCGTGCCGCCGGCCGGAGCCCCGTAACCCACCGCGCCGCCGGCCGGGGCCCAGTGCCTCGCCGACGGCCTCCCGCCACAGCCCCCTCCAAGGAGCACCCGTGCGCCCACGTCTCGTCCTGCACTCCGCCCGCCTGCTCGACCCCGCGACGGGCGGATTCCTGCCGGAGACCGCGCTCGCCGTCGGCGCGGACGGCCGGATCGCCGCGCTCGGCGACGGCCGGGAGGTACGCGCCCTCGCCGGCCCCGCGACCACCGTCGTCGGCCTCGGCGGCGCCGTGGTCACCCCGGGCCTCGTCGACGGCCACGTCCACCCCGTCTCCGGTGCCGAACTCACCCACGGCCTCGACCTCTCCGGCTGCGCCGGCCTCGACGACGTACGGGCGGCGCTGGCGGAGCGGGTGCGCTCGCTCGGGCGCGGCGAGTGGCTCTTCGGCTGGGGCCTCGACCCGAACGTCTTCGGCGACCGGCCGGTCGCCGTCGAGCCCTTCGACGCGGTGCTCGACGGGGTGCCGGCCTTCCTGCTGCTCTTCGACGCCCACTCGGCCCTGGCCAGCCGCCGGGCCCTCGACATCGCCGGCGTCGACGGACCGCGCACCTTCGACCAGGCCTCCGCCGAGGTCGTGTGCGACGCCGACGGCCGCCCCACCGGCCTGCTCCAGGAGGACGCCGCCTGCGAACTCGTCGAACGGGCCGCCCCCCAGCCCACGCACGAGGAGCGCCGCGACCGCCTCGCCGCTGCCCTGCGCGCGATGGCCGCGGCCGGCCTGACCGGCGGCCACGCCATGGACGCCAACGGCGAGAGCCTCGCCCTCTACGCCGAACTCGACGCGGCCGGTGAGCTGCCG
This sequence comes from Streptomyces sp. NPDC101118, assembly GCF_044759445.1. Taxonomy (NCBI): domain Bacteria; kingdom Bacillati; phylum Actinomycetota; class Actinomycetes; order Kitasatosporales; family Streptomycetaceae; genus Streptomyces; species Streptomyces sp. NPDC101118. Next base: position 340,911 of record NZ_JBIVZG010000002.1, read on the forward strand.
CTGCGGCTGCGCGTCGCCCCCTGGTGCCAGCCCGGCACCGACGCCGACGGGGTGCGGGAGCTCATCGCCGGGCAGGGCACGGGCGGCGCCCTGTGGCAGGTCGCGGGCGTCAAGCTGTTCATGGACGGCACCATCGACAACGGCACCGCCTGGCTCGAACGGCCCGACTGCCACGGCGAGTCCACGCACGCCTTCTGGCCCGACCCGGCCGCCTACACCGCGATCGTGGGCGAACTGCACCGCGCGGGCGTGCCCACCGCCACCCACGCGATCGGCGACGCGGCCGTACGCCACGTCCTCGACAGCATCGAGAAGGCCCGGGCGACCGGCGGGCTGCCCGGCGTGCGGCACCGCGTGGAGCACATCGAGACCGTCCCGGACGACACGCTCGGCCGCTTCCGGGAGCTGGAGGTCATCGCCTCCATGCAGCCCACGCACTGCTGCGACTTCACCCGGGCCGACCACACCGACAACTGGTCCCGCCGGCTGGGCGAGGAACGCGCCGCCCGGGCCTGGCGCTGCCGGGACCTGTGGGACTCCGGCGCCACCGTGGTACTCGGCTCCGACTGGCCGATCGCGCCGTTCCCGCCCCTGGGCGTGATGGCCGGTGCCCGGCACCGGCGCCCCAGCCGCGACCTGACGCTCCCGCCGCACGGCCCCGAGCAGGCGCTGACGGCCCTGGAGGCGCTGCGCGGGATGACGACGGCACCGGCGTACGCGGCGGGCGAGGAGGACCGGGCCGGCCGCATCCTCCCCGGCCACCGGGCCGACCTGACGGTCTTCGCCGAGGACCCGCTCACCACCCCGGCCACCGACCTCCCCGGCCTCCCGGTGCTGCTCACGGCCGTCGACGGCCGCCTCACCCACCGCGCCCCGCAGGTGTGACGCCGCCCCCGGCGCGCGGCCGTCACGGCCGGGTCGCCGGGGAGCACACCCCGTCGGGGGCGCACACCACGTAGTCCCCGGTGTTGAACCGCAGGATGTTGTTGTAGAGGCCGGTGGCGGAGTAGACGCGCACCCCGAACGCCGCCGCGAAGAGGCGGAGCAGCGGCAGGTTTTGACCGACCGTGCAGGACTCCAGGTGTACGAACCCCGCCGCCGTGAAGTGCGGCGCCAGCCGTGCCAGCGCGGGCCGGTAGGCGCCGAAGCCGGCCACCGTCACCTCGTCCGACCCGATGAGGATGGTGGTCGGGCTGCCGTGCGCCCGTACGTCGAGCCGCGCGACGGGATGGTCGCCGGCCGCCCGGATGACGTTGGCGACCATGCTGTCCACGTCCGACATGTAGACCTCCCCCGTGCGGAAGAACCCCTCCAGCCACCCGGTGGCGTCGTAGTCGTCGCCGACGTCGATCTCGACGGGCGCGGGGGACGGCGGCGGTGGCCGGACCTCCGGCCCGGGCGGGTGGCCGTCGGTGACGCCGCCCGGCAGCCCGGCGTCCCGGGGGCCCTCGGGCACGCCGCCGTCCATCGCGGGCCCCGTGCTGCCGGCGGGCTGCGCGGGGGCGGCGGGCTGCTCGGGGCCGGCGGGTTCCGGCGGGGCGGGGATCGGGAGGGGTTCCAGGGCGATGACCACGGCCCGGTTCCCGGCCCGGTCCTCCGCGCTGTCGTTGCCCGCGAGGTACGTGCCGTCCGGCGCCGGGGAGGCCGTACCGCCCCGCAGCTCGTGGCCGTGGAGGTACGCGAGGGCCGCCTGCGCGCGCAGTCCGCGCAGCCGGGCGTTCCCCGCGGCGGAGCCGACCCCGTCCGCGTACCCCACCACCGACACCAGCCGGGCACGGCCCGCGAGCCCCTCACCGGTGAGCAGCCGGCCGAGCAGTGCCAGGTGGGCCGGCTTGAGGTCGTGGCCCCCGGCCGCGAAGTCGGCCAGCACCACGAGGTGGGGCGGCAGCGGTCCCGGCGGGTGGCGCGCCGCGGCACCCGGTGAGGTCCGGGAGGCGTCGCGTTCGCGGGGCTGGTACGTGGTCCGCTGGACGGTGAGCCCGCCGAGCAGGTGCGCGGTGGCGGCGTTCCCCGCCTGCCGTTGCAGCCTCAGCACCGCCGCGGCCCGCCCGCCCCCGCCGGGCGCGGGCCCCCCGGCGGGCGTCGGCGTCCGTCCGGGCCGGCCCTGTCCCGCGTGGCTCCTCATGGCGGCCATCGTCCCGCCCGTGCGCGCGACCGCGCCTGCCCCTCCGGGCAGGCGCGGGGGAAGGCCTGCGCGGGGGCCGGTCAGACCGCCTTGGCGGCGCTGCGGATCACGTCCAGCACGGCCTCGGGCTGGGAGAGCATCGGGACGTGCGACGAGTCCGTCTCGACCACCGTCGCGCCCATCCGCTCCGCGGAGAAGCGCTGGAGGTCGGGGTTGACGGCGTGGTCCTGGGTGGCCAGCACGAACCAGCTGGGCTTGGACCGCCAGGCCGGGTCGTCCGTCGTGGATCCCAGGACGGCGGCGTTCGCGGAGCCCTGGGTCGCCCAGACCAGCTGCTGGTCGGCCTCCGGCAGGTCCCCGCAGAAGTGCGAGATGCCGTCGCGCGCGATCCAGAGCCGCCCGTCCTCGTCGTCGAGGTGGGCGAAGAGCGGAGGCGTGTCGAACCGGCCGATCAGGTCCTGCGGGGTCTCCCCGGCGTCCGGGGCGAGCGCCGCGATGTAGACGAGGCCGGCGACGCGGTCGTCCGTACCCGCGGCGGTGATCACGAAGCCGCCCCAGGAGTGGCCGACGAGGATCGCCGGCGCGCTGACGCGTGCGAGCGCGCGGCGGACGGCGTCGACGTCTCCCTCCAGGGAGTCCAGCGTGTTCTGAGCGGAGACCACCTCGTGGCCCTCCTGCTGGAGGACGGGGATCAGCTTGCTGTAGCAGGAGCCGTCGGCCCACAGGCCGTGGGCGAAGACGATGCTGGGCTTGCTCGGCGACATCGGTGCGTTCCTCCACTGGACGGACCCCCCGTCCCCCCGGGCACCCCCGAGTCCACACCAGGCGGCGGGGGCGCACACCCGGGGCGGCCCGAACGGGTCACCGCGGACCGTCACCGTATGCGGGTCACCGCGCACACCGCGCACACCGCGCACGGCTCACCGCGCACGGGTCACCGCGCGGGGTCGCCGCGTACAGGTCACCCCACGGGCTTCACCGCCCACGGGCTTCACCGCCCACGGGCTTCACCGCCCACGGCTCACCACCGCCCACGGCTCGCCCCGCCCCGACGCGCCGGGCGGCGCCCGGTCACGCCGCGCCCGCCGCCGCGCAGTCCGGGCACAGGCCCCGGTACGTCACCTCGGCCGCGGACACGCTGTAGCCGAAGCGCTCCGAGGCGGGCAGCGCCGCCAGCGGGTCGCCCTCGGGGTGGACGTCCCGGATCTTCCCGCAGCCGGAGCAGACCAGGTGCTGGTGGGGGCGGTGGGCGTTCGGGTCGTACCGCTTGGCGCGCCCGTCGGTGGTCACCTCGACCACCTCGCCGAGCGCCACCAGCTCGCCCAGCGTGTTGTAGACGGTCGCCCGCGACACCTCGGGCAGCCGCGCGGTGGCCCGCGCCAGCACCTCGTCCGCGGTCAGGTGGACGTGGTCCCCGTCGAGCACCTCGGCGACCACCCGCCGCTGCGCCGTCATCCGCCAGCCGCGCTCCCGGAGCCTTCCCAGTAGATCGCTCATCCCCACCCAGCCTAACTGTGCATGACTTCTGGCCTATGAATCCGTACGGATCTGGTCACTGCATTGACTTGGACAGAGTCCATCGTAGGATCTGTTCCGGCGCAAACAAGAGGGACAGGACAACAGCAGGGGAGTGCACGTGACGGTTCAGGAGACCGGGCCAGTGCCCCTGACTGCTCCACGGCCCGCAGTTCCTGAGCACAGCGATCCGCCTGAGATCCGGAAGGATTCCCATGCCTGAGAACCATGACGCAATCGTCACCGACCCGAAGCCGGAGGGCGTAGGGGGCTGCCCGGTGGCGCACGGCCGTGCCGCGCACCCGACCCAGGGCGGGGGCAACCGCCAGTGGTGGCCGGAGCGCCTCAACCTCAAGATCCTCGCGAAGAACCCCGCCGTGGCGAACCCGCTCGGCGAGGACTTCGACTACGCCGAGGCCTTCAAGGGCCTCGACCTCGCCGCGGTCAAGAGCGACATCGCCGCGACCCTCACCACCTCGCAGGACTGGTGGCCCGCGGACTTCGGCCACTACGGCCCGTTCATCATCCGGATGGCCTGGCACAGCGCCGGCACCTACCGGATCAGCGACGGCCGCGGCGGCGCCGGCGCCGGCATGCAGCGCTTCGCCCCGCTGAACAGCTGGCCGGACAACGCCAACCTCGACAAGGCCCGCCGCCTGCTGTGGCCGGTCAAGAAGAAGTACGGCCAGAGCCTCTCCTGGGCCGACCTCATGATCCTCGCGGGCAACGTCGCGCTCGAGTCGATGGGCTTCGAGACCTTCGGCTTCGCCGGCGGCCGCGCGGACGTCTGGGAGCCCGACGAGGACGTCTACTGGGGCCCCGAGACCACCTGGCTCGCCGACGAGCGCTACACCGGCGACCGCGAGCTGGAGAGCCCCCTCGGCGCCGTCCAGATGGGTCTGATCTACGTCAACCCGGAGGGCCCGAACGGCAACCCGGACCCGGTCGCCGCGGCCCGCGACATCCGCGAGACGTTCCGCCGCATGGCGATGAACGACGAGGAGACCGTCGCGCTGATCGCCGGTGGCCACACCTTCGGCAAGACGCACGGCGCCGGCTCGGCCGACCACGTGGGCGCCGACCCCGAGGCCGCCCCGCTGGAGGCCCAGGGCTTCGGCTGGCAGAGCACGTACGGCTCCGGCAAGGGCGCCGACACCATCACCAGCGGTCTCGAGGTCACCTGGACCACGACGCCCACCCGCTGGAGCAACAATTTCTTCGAGAACCTGTTCGGCTACGAGTACGAGCTCACCACGAGCCCGGCCGGCGCCCACCAGTGGGTCGCGAAGGACGCCGAGGCGGTCATCCCCGACGCCTACGACGCGTCGAAGAAGCACCTCCCCACGATGCTGACGACGGACCTCTCGCTCCGCTTCGACCCGGCCTACGAGCAGATCTCGCGCCGCTTCCTGGAGCACCCGGAGCAGTTCGCCGACGCCTTCGCCCGCGCCTGGTTCAAGCTGACCCACCGCGACATGGGCCCCGTCGTCCGCTACCTCGGCTCCGAGGTGCCCGGCGAGACCCTGCTGTGGCAGGACCCGCTGCCGGCCCGCACCGGCGAGCTGGTCGACGACGCCGACGTCGCCTCCCTCAAGGAGCAGATCCTCGGCTCGGACCTGTCCGTGTCCCAGCTCGTCTCCGTGGCCTGGGCCTCGGCCTCGTCCTTCCGCGGCAGCGACAAGCGCGGCGGCGCCAACGGCGCCCGCATCCGCCTCCAGCCGCAGGCCGGCTGGGAGGTCAACCAGCCCGACCAGCTCGCCACGGTGCTCCGCACCCTGGAGGGCATCCAGGAGTCCTTCAACGCCGCCCAGACCGGCGGCAAGCAGGTCTCCCTGGCCGACCTGATCGTCCTCGCCGGCTCCGCCGCCGTGGAGCAGGCCGCCAAGGACGCCGGTCACGACGTCCGGGTCCCCTTCACCCCGGGCCGCGTGGACGCCACGCAGGAGCAGACCGACGTCGAGTCCTTCGCCGCCCTGGAGCCCGTCGCCGACGGCTTCCGCAACTACCTGGGCAAGGGCAACCGCCTGCCGGCCGAGTTCCTGCTCGTCGACAAGGCGAACCTGCTGAACCTGTCCGCCCCCGAGCTGACCGTCCTCGTCGGCGGCCTGCGCGTCCTGGGTGCGAACCACCAGCAGACCAAGCTGGGCGTCTTCACCGACACCCCCGGCACCCTGACGAACGACTTCTTCGTCAACCTGCTCGACCTGGGCACCACCTGGACGCCGGTCTCCGAGGACCAGACCACGTTCGAGGGCCGCGACGACGTCACCGGCGAGGTGAAGTGGACCGGCACCCGCGCCGACCTGGTCTTCGGCTCGAACTCCGAGCTGCGCGCCCTGGCCGAGGTCTACGCGAGCGACGACGCGAAGGCGAAGTTCGTGAACGACTTCGTCGCCGCCTGGACGAAGGTCATGGAGCTCGACCGCTTCGACCTCGTCTGATCCTGACGGACCGGGCCCGCTGAACCGCGGACCCCACCCGGCACGACGTGGGGGGCGGGCCCTGGCGGGGCCGCCCCCCCCGCCGGCCGGGGTGACGCGCGCGAAATCGGCCAACGCGGACGGGCCCGCCGCCCGCCCCCCCCCGCCCC